>JAFVTF010000012.1 GCA_017503375.1 Lentisphaeria bacterium
CAATTTCAGTTGGTTACAATTTGTAACCGACTGGTTTCCCTCTTTTTTTAGACGGTTTTTCAGGACTTTCCAATAATTTCTGGGGTCTTGGCTATCGGTCAGGATAGCAACCACATCCACTACCGAAAAGTACCATTCTTCAGTGGCATCATCCCAAACGGAACGAACTTGTTTCTGCTCAAAAAGTTTTATTGCGTTTTGCTGTGTCATAAGATTTTCCAGAACAATTATTGTTTGCGACTCAAATACTGCCGCATTCTCAATGTTATTACAGATCGACTGCTTTTTATTTGCTCATATCCTTGCGGCAGTTTGATCAACTTTACTTTGCAGCTGTCGATATCACAGGAAAATATACCACCTTTTTCCGTTTTTACAATCAGCAAATCCTTGTGGATTTCAAGTTTGGTTATATACAATCTCTGCACATCGCGTTCAAGGGATTTTTGATAATTGATTTCGTAAATGGTGAATATCTTCGGAGGACATTTACATCTCTTTACAATCTTTACTTTCCCGCAATTGTCATTATCGGCAGCTTCAATTTTATACTCATCCCCAAAAATCGGCTTGACCGGCTGCGGTGCAGCACGCTTTGCACAAAGTTCAAGCGGTAAAAATATTGCCAAAAAGATAACAAATAAAAGTGTACGCAATTTGCTTTCAGCCATAAGATGGTCTCCTGCTGTAAAGTAATATATCACCGCAAAAGAAAAAATCAAGGCGGCTTGCCGTTGCGTTCCAATTCATTTTTAACTTTGGCAATTCCGCGGTTGAATTTATTGACATATCCCATAATTTTCATTGCTTCTGCCAAAAGCGGATTGCGGTAATCGTTGACATAGGGAAAGTTTTCCGGCGTTGCCTGACCATACAAACCGCCCGGGTTAGAGATCTCGATACGGTTGTTATATTCATAAAATTTTATCGGAGCATTTCCAATCTGGTATTTTTATTCATCCGTAACTTCGATGGTAATATACCACAGCAAATGGCTTTTTTCAATTTGTTTTTTTGTCGTAAGACGGCGGAAAATCCGCGCCTCCGACCATCAGGATGCAGAAAATCAATCTTGTCCGGAAGTTAAAAAACGAAGGAGTTGTAATATTGGCTGCTAATATTTGAAGAATGGATGGTTATCAAGAACAATTTTCCAATCTTCTGCGAGCAGCCTCGCTATATCGCGACGGGGAAGCTCGCCCCAATCGAACTTGCCGGCGAACTGCGGCTGTTTCTCCAGAAGTGCACGCAAGTCAAGATAGTTGGCTTTGAGTTTTTTCAACGGAAATTTATCCGCGAACTGCGGCTGATCCCGAAGAAGGTAACACCAGTGGTTTCCATCCAGTTTATCCCACGGACACCGGTCCGCGAACTGCGGTTGCCCGCGCAGCAGCGCACTCCAAAACGATCCATCCATCTTCTGCCAATCGCATTTGTTCGCGAATTGCAGCTGTTTGCTTAGAAGTTCTCCCCAGTTCCAGCCGTTCAGCAGATCCCAGTTGCACTTGTCGGCGAACCGGGGCTGTTTCTGCAAAAGTCCACTCCAGTCCTCGCCGGAGAGCAGTTCCCAGTTGCACTTGTCGGCGAACCGGGGCTGTTTCTGTAAAAGTCCACTCCAGTCCTCGCCGGAGAGCAGTTCCCAGTTGCACTTGTCGGCGAACCGGGGCTGTTTCTGTAAAAGTCCACTCCAGTCTCCGCCGGAGAGCAGTTCCCAGTTGCACTTGTCCGCGAATTGCGGCTGTTTCTGCAAAAGTTCACACCAGTCTCTGCCGGTATCCAGCTGTTGCCAGTCGTACTTGTCGGCAAACTGAGGCTGGCACAGCAGAAGGTCTTTCCACGCGGATTTGCGGGCATCTTCGCACCCGTATTCGGGCCAACCTTTGTCGGAGAGCAGTTTTTCCCAATTGCATTTATCGGCAAACTGCGGCTGTTTCTGCAAAAGGTTACACCAGCCACTGCCGTCGGAGAGCAGTTTCCAGTCGCACTTGTCGGCGAACTGAGGCTGCTGCTGCAAAAGGCCATACCAGTCGATGCCGTCGGAGAGCAGTTTCCAGTCGCACTTGTTTGCGAACCGGGGCTGTTCCTGCAGCAGACAGCTCCAATCATAACCGGAAAGCTTGTTCCAGTCGCATTTGTCGGCGAACCGGGGTTGTTCCCGCAAGAGGGCTCTCCAATTGCTTCCGGAGAGCAGTTTCCAGTCGCACTTGTCGGCGAACTGGGGCTGATCCCGCAGCAGCAGACTCCACCTGAGGCCGTCCAGCTTGCTCCAGTCGCACTTGTCGGCGAACCGGGGCTGTTCCCGCAGCAGGTCACACCAGGACTCGCCGGAAATATTGCTCCAGTCGCACTTGTCGGCGAACTGCGGCAGGTCCTTCAGCAGGCAGCTCCAGCATCCGTCCATTTTTTCCCATAGACACCTGTCCGCGAGATCCGGACGAAGCTGAAGCAGCCGACACCAGTCAAGCCCCATATAACAGCGGTCGATAAGGAGTTCCCATTGCTGCTGCGTCATCGTCTCGAGCGTAAGAGCCGGCAGCTCTTCCGGAAGGTCGAACATCAGTTTGTATTTGACCCACGCCAGCCCCTTCAAATTCCGCCAACTGAATACAGGCATATTCCCGTCCTTTCTTTCAGTGAAAAAAATGCCGCATATATTCCAGTTCATCGATACTAATTGGCGCCATTCTACATAACCGACTATCCATCTTTAATTTACAATTAAATTATTCTCTTTCCGTTGCTCTGAAATGAAATGCCCCCTGCCTCTATCCAATATTTTTACACAAACGCCACAAGTAATATATCACCGCAAAAGAAAAAATCAAGGCGGCTTGCCAACCTGTAAGCGAAGCGCAGTATAAAAGTTACACCATCCTTACTCCCGGAGGGAGAAAACTTCATCCGGCTTCATTTTATTACGCCGTGACAAGCGGGCAGCGCAAGCCGACCTCTTCACAAGTGTAATGGCGCGTTAGCGGAATGAAACGTCTTCATAAGTAAGTCTTCTCTGGAGTTCGGTGAAGATGTCCCGGCTTCATTGCATTACGCCGTGGCAAGGAAGAAAACCTTCGGTTTTGAGTGAAGTTGTGCTTCGCACAGTGAAGAGAAGACTTACGTCTTCGCCCTTACGGGCTACGCCGTGACAAGTGCGTCTTCGTTCGCCATTTTTTTTGAACAAAAAAATGGCGGAGAGAGCGAGATTCGAACTCGCGGAGGCTTGCACCTCGGCGGTTTTCAAGACCGCTGCCTTAAACCACTCGACCATCTCTCCATCTAAGAATATCCCCATAATATACTTGTTTCCAGCAAAATTGCAAGTCATTTTTTACTTTTTCTCATGAAAAAAGGGCTCCGGGGAGCCCTTTTTATCTTTTTTGAATGAGAAAATAACTTAATCTTCATCATCCGTTTGGGTTGCTTTGAACTTGGCGATGATCTCATTTGCCACATTGGGCGGAACAAGTTCATAACTGTTGAAACTCATATCAAAGGAACCTCTTCCCTGCGTCATGGAACGCAATTCTGTGGCGTACTTTGCAAGTTCTGCCTGCGGAACTTCCACATTCAAAACCTGCAAACCGTCTTCCGTATCCATGCCGATAATACGACCGCGTTTCTGATTCAGATTTCCGGTGATATCACCCATGAATTCTGCCGGAACAAGAATTTTTACAGCCATTACAGGTTCAAGCAGCATGGGCTTTGCCTGTTCCATTGCCATACGGAACGCTTTCCGAGAGGCAATCTTGAACGCCATTTCAGAGGAGTCAACATCATGGAATTTTCCGTCAAAAACAGTGACTTTCACGTTTTCAACGGTACATCCTGCCAGCGGACCGCATGCCATGGCTTCCAGAACCCCCTTTTCCACTGCGGGAATATAGTTTTTCGGAATGGCTCCGCCAACGATCGCGTTGACAAATTCAAATTTTTCCTGAGACGGTTCGATCCGCAGATGAACTTCTGCAAACTGACCGTGTCCGCCGGACTGTTTTTTATGACGGTAGGCGGCTTCGCCTTTTCCGTTGATGGTTTCACGATAAGCAATTTTCGGAGCCGCGATATTGACTTCCACCTTGGAAAGTTCTTTCAGACGGCGGAGCGCGATCTGCAGGTGCTGTTCTCCCATTCCGCTGAACAGTGTTTCGTGGGTTTCGGTATTGTTTTCAATGTGAAGTGTGGGATCACATTCACAAAGTTTCTGGAGTCCGTTAACGATTTTTTCTTCATCGCCGCTCTTGACCGGAGTGATCGCATAAGAAATAACCGGGTTCGGGAATTCCATGGGAGACATGATGCTGCAGGATGTATTTTCACCGAGAGTATCTCCTGTCTTGGTGGCTTTGAGTTTTGCTACACCGCAGATACAGCCCGGACATGCTTCTTCGACGGGAATCTGAGTTTTTCCGTTGAGGATGATCAACTGTCCGATGTGTTCTTTTGTTCCATTATTCAAGTTGAGAATATCACTGTTGGAACGGATCTTTCCTGTCAGAACGCGGAAGAATGCGAACTGTCCGACATGGGGATCAAGAACGGTTTTGAATACGAAAGCCGCTGCAGGACCGTCTTCGCTTGGAACAACGAGTTTTCCATCGCTTGCAACGCGGGTGCGTTCCAGCGGGTTCTGGCTGACGCCTGTGATACCGTTCATAACTTCTGTGACGCCGATATCTTTGGCGGTGGATCCGGCAAAGATGGGAATCAAAGCACCGCTCTTGAGAGCATCATGCAGTCCCTGCAGGATTTCTGCTTCGGAAAGTTTTTCTCCGGAGAGATAACGGTCCATGAGTTCTTCATTGGATTCTGCAACGGTATCCATGAGGATTTCTTTACATTCGGCTGCGATATCTTTGAGATCATCGGGAATATTTGCAGGGTCATCGAAAACGCTGACAACGCGTTCAAATTTATCTTCTTTTCCCACGGGAAGGGTCATGGGAACAGCAGTATTTTTACCATAAGCCTCTTTCATCTGTTCGACAACGCGGAAGAAATCAGCCTGTTCTTTGTCGAGTCTGTTCACGAAAGCAAGTTTGGGGATGTCAAAACTTTTTCCAAGTTTGAAGGCGCGGGCTGCACCGACTTCGATACCGTTGACGCCATCCATGACGACAAGGGCAGCTCCGCTGGCACGGTAGGCGGGAATCACATCGCCGATGAAAGGACCGTAACCTGGGGTATCAGAAAAGAAAAACCGCGTTCCATTCCATTCACAATTCATGTACGCGGTATAAATGCTGGAGTGTTTTTCCTGTTCGTCGGGCGTAAAATCGGAGACGCTTGTTTTTGCATCGACGGAACCGGGTCTGTCAACAGCTTTGGCTTTGTAGAGCATCAGGTCACAGAGGGTTGTTTTGCCGCACCCGCTGTGACCGGCCACAACGAAGTTTCTGATTTTTTTCGCTTCAAATTTCATACGTTACCTCCATATCTTTTGGTTTTGTGAAATTTTCACTGTATGATTTTTTTTCAGATCAGAAAATTGATCTTCTGAAGTATCTATAGCATCGTATTTTTTGTTTGTCAAACGATTTTTATGAAATTTTCCGGAATATAGGGAAGAAAAAAACAAAAAAAACGGAAAAAGGCGGCCTTTTTCCGTTTTTTTTAGCGATTTCATAACAAAAATCAGGTGCAGTTTATTTCAGGAACGGCATATCTTTCAATTCTTCCGCCCGGAACAATTCTGTAAATTTTCCGCTTCTGTCTACTGTAAACTTGTCAAGAGTCTTTCCGTTTTCATCGACAGCTTTTACGGAGATTTGTTTTTCAGAAACGCTGACCAGGAGATAACTGAAATCCGGATTGGAAGAGTTGCCTTTTGGACCGTCAACCGAAACCCAATTCACAGGGGAGACTTGCAATGCCGGATTTTTTCGTTGATTCCGTGAAACAAGCGTTTTTGCCCCCTTTGCCGCCCGCCAGTAACGGTGAACATGTCCGGCTATCCATAAATGAATTTTGCCTTCCGGAGAATCATCTTTCAACAGCGGTGCGGTAATCTCACGAATCTTGTTTTCAATAGTTCCTTTTGCGATTTGCGGTTCGGAATGACTCAAGATGATCCGGTATTTTGCCCGCTTGAAGACTTCTGATTTCCGTAATTTTTCCAGCCATTTTGCCTGACGTTTATGAAGCGTTTCCAAATCAGTGACCGGACCGTTGGAGGAACTGTATTTTGTTTTTGCCGGAAAATCCCCGCAATCCAGTGAAATAAACAGCACATCGCCGAGACGGAAGGCATAATAGGATTTATCTTCCGGCATTTGGAAATAATCATACCAGTCTTCTGCTGCCAGACCATCAGCTTCATGGTTTCCTCTGACCAGAACCCATGGCTTCACAATTTCGCCGGAACGCACTGCAAAATCATCAAAAAATCTGGTCAGAAGAAAATCTTCCACATTGTGAAAATAACTGTCTTCATCGCCAATATGAACGATAAAATCAGATTTTTTGAATTCCGGCATAGAACGCATACGGTTCATGAAATTTTTCCGGTCTTCCACTGTCCGGCAGGTGGTGGAAAGGGATAATTGAGTATCTCCGAACACGAAGAATGAAAATTCTTTCCGGTCGGGATTCCGGAGCGTTTTTACAGGGAGCGGAACTTCTTTATACTTCCGTTCCGTCCACAAGGCCCGGCGCATTCCATCCAATCCGGCGGGCGGTTCCAGAAGAACGATACGGTATTCCACATCTTTTCCGGCAGGCAGATCATTGATTCTGATTTTGTGAATCCGGCTTTTTTCCCGGAGAATAAAATCCCCTGCAAGATCCCATTCTCTGTTCCACTGTTTTGAACCTTTCACACGGTAATCAATTCCGGCGGGAACAGGTGATTTCGTCACAAAACTGAAGACGAAACTTCCCTGATCCGGACGGAGCACCATTTCCGGATGAGCCAGTTCCGCCTTGACCGGAGAATAGTTCTTATGTTCTTTCAAAACCAGACGCCATTCGATTTTCCGGTTGGCACCGTAACAGTAATCCATTAAAAAATTTGTCCGCTTGGTAGAAATAACGATTTCATTTTTTCCGGCTTTCAAAGGCAGGGCAATGATATGATCGTTAGCTGTAACGGGCTGATAATCATTCCCCAGACCTTTCCAGCGCATATCATAAATAACGTTGCCGTTAAGTGCAACGGAAAAAATACGGCATCCGATTCCCAACCACATGGTTTGAGCCTTTTCCGCCTGAATATATCCCCGGAAGAATGCCGCCTTCCAGTCCCGGGCAGACTTGTTCAGATCAATTCCGTCAGCAGAAATTTCCGTTTTTCCGTGAACAGTATTGCTTAACAGTTGGAATTCCGGGGCGGCGGGTGTATTGATTTTCCGGAAATTCTTATCTTCCGGATTCCAATACCACGATTCCCATTGTTTCGGAAGCTCTGCGGCAATCATCAGACAGGATGACAGCAGCAAGAATAATGTAAAGAGTTTTCTCATGAAGTTACAGCCTTTCTTGTTTATTAATTCAAACCCGGAAAATATAATGCTGAAAAATGAAAAATCAAATAGCCTCATCGAAAAAAAAATGTTCTGGCATCCCATATTTTTTTTGAAATTACCTCTGTTTTGTACGGAGAGAACAGAGTGAACGGAGGCTTTCCGGATGATTCCCGGCTGATTTCTCAAAAGAAATTTATGGGATATCTGTGTTTTCAAACAGATTTTCCGGAAATAAATTACAGACTACTGAAGATTTTTTATTAAAAAGCCTTGCATTTTTTCAAACAGCAATTATATTTCCTGCGTAGCCCCGGAATTGAGACATGGTTGAGAACTTTCCGTTCCGCTCCTTTGTCAAACAGGATAACCATAACAGACAGGAGGGGGTTATGAAACAGACAATTTTGAAATGCGCAATCTGCGGAGCAGTGGCAGAAATCATCGTGGAATGTCAGTGTTACGACGGATTCGTGTGCTGTGGTCAGTCGATGCAGGAAGAAAAACCTCAAACGGCTGACCAGACAAAAGAAAAACATGTTCCGGTCGGAGAAGTTTTCTCCAAATGGGAAACGAAAGTAAAAGTCGGAATGATTCCGCATCCCATGACAGAAGAGCATCATATTCTCTGGATAGAGATGATCGACGGGAACATGACAGTAAGGAAGTATTTGAACGCAGGAGAACAGCCGGAAGCGGTGTTCCCCATGCCCTTCAAACCCGGTGTGATATTGCGGGAATACTGCAATGTACACGGTTTGTGGGAGTACGAACATAAAGAATAAAGGGGTAAAATTATGGGATTCAAAGCAGTACAGATCTCAGAAAAAGTCTGGTGGGTCGGAGCAATCGACTGGAGCTTGAAAGAGTTTCACGGTTATACAACCCACAAGGGTACAACATATAACGCATTTCTTATTGAAGGAGATGAACCTGTATTGATCGATACCGTAAAAGCTCCCTTCAAAGATGAAATGTATGCAAGAATCTGTTCTGTTATTGGATCCCCGGAAAAGATCCGGACAATCATTTCCAATCATGCTGAACCGGACCACTCCGGAGCTTTACCGGATGTGATCCGGGAAATCAATCCGGAAAAGGTTTATGCATCTGTTGCAGGTGTCCGGATCCTGAACGAACAGTTCGGGATAGGTGACCGTTTGACAGCTGTCAAAACCGGAGATGCCGTTGAAATCGGCAAAGGAATGACTCTTTCCTTTGTGGAAACAAAAATGCTCCACTGGCCGGACAGCATGTTCACCTATCTTTCCGGAGAAAAAATTCTCTTCTCTCAGGATGGATTCGGGATGCATCTCGCAACAGAAAAACTTTTTGCTGATGAAAACCCCATGGATGAAATGCTCCGGGAAATGAAAACTTATTATGCAAACATCCTGCTTTTGTACTCCAATCAGGCAGCCAAACTTCTGGATGTTTTCCCGACTTTGAATCTGGATATTGATATTATTGCACCCGATCACGGTCCGCTTTGGCGGGGTGAACTGCTGAACTTTCCGCTGGAAAAATACCGGGAATGGTCCAGCCAGAAACCGGAACGCCGGGCAGTTGTCGTTTATGACACCATGTGGGGCGCAACAGATAAGATGGCTCGTTCCATCGTGGATGGAATACGTTCCACAGGGGCAGCAGTTGAAGTATTCAACATGCATAACCGTTCCCGCAGCGATGTGGCAACGGCTATCATGAAAGCAGGCGCTCTGGTCATCGGGTCTCCCACGCTGAACAACATGGCATTTCCTTCTTTGATGGATGTGCTTTGTTATCTGCGCGGTTTGAGACCGAAAAACTTGAAGGGTGCTGCATTCGGTTCATTCGGCTGGAGCGGAGAAGCTGTTGCCCAGATCACAGAACAGCTTCAGGCGATGAACTGCGAAACATTGGAACCGCTGAAACTGAAATTTGCTTCCTCAAAAGAAGATTTTGAAGCCTGTTTCCAGTACGGTGTTCAAATCGGTGAATCAATCAAGGATCTTTGAAAAAAGACCAGAACCATAACCAAAGGAGAATAACTATGGACAAGTATGTATGCGATGTCTGCGGGTATGTTTACGATCCCGCCAAAGGCGATCCTGATAACGGAATCGCAGCCGGAACAGCTTTTGAAGATCTGCCCGCTGACTGGGTTTGCCCCGAATGCGGTGTTGGAAAAGACAATTTTTCCAAAGAATAAGAGCTGATTCTTACCGGGTCCCGGATTGGAGACAAATCTCCTGTCCGGGATTTTTTTTGTACTGGGAACCCCGGAAATCTATGTTATTGATGGGATTGTTTGAATATGAAAAATTTTTGAACGGAATAGCTGACCCAGAAAAGGAAAAGATCAACAATCACTTTCAAGACAGTTTCATTGAAGGACGGCAGCAGAACGATGGCGCCTTTTGTCAATCCATACGATGCAAACATAATTATTGCAAACAGCAGAATAAATTTCAGAAGAGGTTTGATTTCAATGGATTTACTTCTGTTACAGAACACAAATTTCCGGTTCAGACAATAATTCAAAAAAGCAGAAATACATCTGGCGGAAACGACCGAATAAAACAGCTGTCCGTTGTTATCATCGAAAATCCTGTAATAGAACAAACTGAAAGCTATGATATCAACAAAATATGAAAATAAGCCGCTGCATGAAAAAAAGATAAATTGCAGAACGATATTCCCGATGAGCGTTTTATAAATCAAAAAAGAATCTATGACCGGACGGAAATGACTCCCCTGATTTTTGTTTTCATAAATCGTTGCTATGGGAAATTCTTTATGGGGAAATCTTGAATATCTGACTTCACGCAGCATTTCTGTTTCGTATTCAAAACGTTCCCCCGGAACATCCGGCAATTTTTCCATCAAGGCAAAAGGAATTCCGCGCAAGCCGGTTTGAGTATCTGAAAAAAAACACCCGGTAAGCAACTGAAAAACAGAACGTGTCAAAAGATTGCCGAATTTGTTTTTGAACGGAAAATTTTTGCTCTGCAAATCCCGGACACCCAATACCAGAGAATCCGGATTTTCTGCCAGGATGTCAATACATTTGATAATATCTTCCGGCAAATGCTGTCCATCACTGTCAGCCGTAACTGCTGCCGGATATTTCTGTTCCAGACAATGAGAGAAAGCTGTTTTCAAAGCTCTGCCTTTTCCCAGATTTTTCTCATGTTCCAATATCGTCACATCCGGATGAGATTTTATTTTTTCAAAAAAATGCTGATATTTCGCAGGATCGCTGCCGTCATTGACAACCACAATCGGATTGGAAACAGAGAGCCGCAGGGAATCAATCAGCTTATTCAGCTGTTCCGTCGGATTATAGGATGGTATAATGATTGCAATTGACGACTTTTCCAAAAGGGAACTCCTGTTTCCATAATTTTTACTGCAAAAAATCTGTCTCCGGAGAATAATTTAGCACATAAACAATAAAATTCAAATCTCAAATATAAAACATTTCCTCTTACCCCGTGTCAAATGAAAATGAATTTTTATCCCCCTGAAACAAAAATACAAATCTCCGGGGAGGATGTATGAAAAAATTATTGATCTCAACTCTGATTCTTTCTCTGACAATTTCCGCATTTGCAGACAAAACAATGCTCAAAAGTTATCCGCACATGCGGACCGCAAAACTGAAAGGAACACCCGGAAACATTGCGGCAATTCCCCTGGACCGTAAAATATATAAAAATACAAATGACAGATATTCCAATATCCGGATCGTTGACAAAGACGGAAGAAATATTCCTTTCGCAGTCAACAACGTTTATCCGCTCACCGAGAAAAAAATCTATGCTGATCTCCCGGTAAAACTCTCCGGTTATCATGCCGACAAAGCAAAAAAACAGGCTGAAATCAATGTCACACTGAATTTTCCTGCCGGATTCTCACGAATCTCATTCCCCGATATAAAACAATTCGAGTCGGCAAAAATCAATCTGAACTTTTTTGACAATGAAGATCAGGATATCGGTGAGGATCAAATATTCCGTCTGAATCCGCCAGAACAGAATTCCGGGGAAATCAATGTTGATTTCCCATCGGTCAACGCAAAAAAAATAAATATTACAATGGAACTCCCCAATGATAAACTGCTGAAGGATGCGGAATCGTTTCTGAAGAAAGTAAAAATCAAACAGCTTATCTTTCTTGAAGTTCCAACCGAACCAAAACTTGCAAATATCAATCTTCCGGAAATCAGCAGATTCAATAAAGGTTCTCTGACTGAAATCACCGTCGATGCACACAGAATCCCATGTACAGAACTGAAAATCTCCTGCGATGACAAATCATTCAAACGTTATGCGGAAGTTTTTTCAAAAAATCATCAGACAGAACGATGCATTGCATCTCAGAATATCTCTGAAACAAATGAAATCATTCCCCTGCCGGAGGTCCGTGGACAATATTATATCATACGGATCCACAACGCAGATAAACAGCCTTTGAAAAATATCCGTCTTCAGTGGAAAGCAAAAGAACGGGTTCTGATGTTCATTCCGCCGGAACAGGGAGATCTGCAAATCTACTACGGCGGCAATGCAAAACAATTTCCGTACGATATCGAATATGCACAACGTCACGGGCTTCCGCCGCAAATCTATGAATTGGGGGAAGAAATTGATTCTCCTTATTATGAACCGCAAATCCCGGTGATAAATCTTTATCAGTATTTTGCGTGGATCATTATCATCATTGCTGCGATGCTCTTCCTTTTGACAGTTGTCCGTATGCTGAACAGGAACAGTGATTGGGATTCCAGCCGGAAAAAATAACGCAATTCAACTGTTGAAACGTTTCCATCCCCCTGAAATAATGAAAATACTGCTTGACAAATCTCTTTGAAACATGTATATTCTCTGAGGATAAACTGAAGGAGGATATTTTAACATGGAATTCATACTTTTTCTGATCGTTCTGGTCTGTCTGTTTTTCCTGAAACTGAAATTAGACCGGATAGAAAACCTGCTGAGAGATTTGATCTTTCAACGGAAAATTGAAGAAATGCCTCCTGCGGAACCGGCTTCTGTTCAAGCATCTGAAGATATCATAGAAGAAAAGGTACAGGAAGTTCCGGCAGAAAATCCCCCTGCCCCGTTTTCACCCGAACCGGAGATTCCGGAATCTTTCTCGGAACATCCCGCACAGCAGGAACCGGAAAAATCAGCACTGTGGGACAGTTTCTGCAACTGGTTCTGGATGGGAAATACCAAAGGCAAAGAAAATGTTTCCAAAGAATATGCCATTGCAACCACCTGGCTGATGCGTGCCGGAGTGATCGTCCTCCTCTGCGGAATCGGATTTTTTCTGAAATATTCCATTGAAAACAATCTGATCAGCCCTCCGGTACGGCTCTGTCTGACATTCCTTGCGGGGATTGCAATGTTTGCCGCCGGACTTTTCATGGTCAATAAACGGTTTCATATTCTTGCTGTCGGAATTCTTTCTGTCGGAGCTGTTACCCTTTATATGGCACCGTTTGCAGGATATAAACTCTATCACCTTCTCCCGGCGGAAGTCTCATTCGGATTCATGGTTCTGACAACCATCGCAACAATGCTTGTATCTGTCAAACTGGGACTTTTGCCGCTGGCACTCACCGGATGTGCCGGTGCCTATCTGACACCGGTTATGCTTTCTGACGGAAGCGGAAATATTCCATTTTTCCTGGGATATACAGCCGTCATTTCGGCCGGACTGCTCATTATTTCCCGGGAACGCAGATGGAGAAGTCTGGAAATCACAGCATTTCTTTTCAGTTTCATTCTGATGGGATATGCAATTCTGGTAACATACTTTTTCTTCTCAAGCAGAATCAAACTGAACTGGTGGTGTCTGGCTTTCGTCTTTATCAATTATCTGGTCTTCACCATAATTCCGCTCATCCGGAAAAAAGGACTTCCGTCTGGAAAAACAGAAATTCTCCTGCCGGTTCTTTCCACAGTTTTTGCACTTGTTCTCGGACTTCCTCTTATAGACGATTTGATGCGGGGGGGAGATTCCGAACGGTTCCTGCAGGCGGGCTATGCGGTTCTGCTTTCGGCGTTCACTCTTTGCGAGGGAATCTGGCTGAACAGAAAACAGGTGAATGGGAAAAAACTGCTTCCGGCGTTTCTCTGTGCCTCCATATTATCCCTTGCATTGGCAATTCCTCTGGCGTGGCGGGATGATGCTGTTATTACAGCAGGCTGGTCGATTCTCGGTTTTGTATTGGTTCTGGCGGCGGAACGGACACGGTACAGGACGCTGCTGGTTTTAAGCGGTATCGCCTTTGTTGCCTCATTTTTTGTTATGATAACCTATCTGGAATATAACTATTCTCTGTTTTCCAACCGTTTCCTCAGTTCCGGAATCTTCACCCTGTGTCTTCTGGGAGCCGGATTCCTTCTGCGGAAAAACAAGTTTGAATTGACGGAGAACGAAAAATGTACGGAATATAACAACTGGTTTTCTCAATTCAAACTGACCTGTTACATTGCCGGCGGGCTATCGTTCCTGTGGTACAGTTCGTTTGAGGTTTACTACAACCTGCTGGAAAGCGAATCACTGAAATATTTCCGTCACGGCGGACTTTCGGTGTGGTGGGGAATTCTTGTGGCAGTGCTGATCGTCTGGGGAATCCGGAAAGATATAAAAGCTCTGCGGATTTGCGGACTGATTCTTTTTGTGATTTGCGTACTGAAAGTTTATTGTCTGGATATTTCCGGATTGAACACATTGGGAAAAGTGATTGCGTTTCTGGTGCTTGGCGTTCTTTTCCTTTGTGCTGCAACAGCTTATATTCTGTTCCGGAAACGTTTTTCAAACGGGGATGACGCATGAAAAAGATTTTTTTATTCTTTGCACTGTCCGCTTCAACACTGCTGTTTTCCGCTGCAAAAGAAGAACTCAAGGAATATCCTTTTGTACGTCAGGTGAAACAGACTGGAAAATCCGGTTATGCGGCGGCAATTACCTTTGATAAAAAACTTTATCAGAATACCAATGAAGATTATTCCAACATTCTTCTGCTGGATAAAAACGGACAAAAAGTTCCTTATGCGGTCCGGGATGCAAGAGAAATCAAAAAGCTTCATTCATGGAAGAAAATTCCCGGAGAGATCACAGGATTTTCCAGAGATTTAAAAGCGAATACAGCGACCGTTGATTTCTCATTTACAAAACCGGCAAAAGTAAGCCGGCTCGTTCTGCCCTCCACGGCAAAACGCTTTAATAAAAAGGTAACTGTCATATTTTTTGATAAAACGGGGAAAGAAACCGGAAGAAAACAGAATTTACCGCTGTATCAGTACGGAAATGTTTTCGGAAATGCCAATGTGGATTTTCCGGAAATGGAAGCTGATAAAATCAGGGTGATGATTCATAATTTTGCAGAACGGAAAGAATCTGCTTTCAAAAAGGAAATCTCCGGGAAAAACGGAACGGAAATTCAGAAAAATATCCGGGACGAAGAATATGATCTGAAAGGTGTGACTGCATACCGGAAAATATTCATCAACAGTCCAGATGCGCCATTGGAGATTCCGGTTGAGCTGCCGGAAATCAGCCGTCAGAATAAAGAAAGATTTACAGAAATCACAGTTGACGCCCACCGGGTTCCGTGTACTGAATTAAGTGTTCGTGCAGATGATACTCAATTCAGCCGGGAAGTATCCGTTTATTCCGTTACAGAAAAAAAGGAAAGTTTATTGAAAATATTCCGTTTGAACCCGGACAGCAAAGAGGTCCGGCTGCCGGAGATTCGCGGGGAACGTTATATTATCCGGATTCAAAATGGAGATAATGAACCGCTGAAAAACATCCGGCTCCAATGGAAAGTAAAGGATAAAATGATTGTGCTGATCCCGCCGGAAAACGGGGGTGATCTGAAACTTTATTATGGAGGACGGGGCAGGAAACAGGTTTATGATATTGAAAAATATCTGAATGCAAGTGAAAGATTCTCCAAAGTCTATCAGCTGGAGGAAGAAATGAAATCACCGGATTATGCGCCGGAATTGCAGAAAGATGATATTTTCAAATATCTGGCATGGGTGATTCTTGCGGCGGCGGCAGTGCTCCTCTTGATCATCATTCTCAAAATGCTGAACAATAATCCGTGCGGGGATGTCAATAAACCCGGAGAGAATTGAGTTTTTTCACGGGTGAAATGAAAAAAAACTTGCAGAAACGCAAAAACGGGTTTATATTATATCCTGTTGAATCAACACAGGATTTACAAAAGAAATGAGTGCTTTACTGAAAATTTTATTTATCGGGGACGTTGTGGGCAAAGGCGGACGGAATGCTGTCCGGAACCTTGTTCCTGTCCTCAAGCAGGAATACCGCTGTTCCTTTGTGATCGTCAATGCGGAAAATTGTGCCAATGGTTCCGGCTTGACTGCGGCATGCCTGCGGGAAATGGGAGATCAGGTGGATGTTTTCACAAGCGGGGACCACACTTGGGATCAGAAACAGCTGGAAACAGAGATCCAGCATATTCCGAATTTGATCCGGCCTGCAAACTTTTCCAGAAAACAGCCGGGGATCGGCTGGAAAGTCTTCCGGAATCCGGCAGGCGGGGAAGTTGCTGTTGTTGCACTCATGGGAAAAGTTTTCATGCGTGACAGTGCCTATTGTCCGTATGAAATTATGGAAGAGATTCTCGGCAAGCTCCCTGCGACCTGTAAAACGGTCATCGTGGATATGCACGCAGAAGCCACCAGCGAAAAAGCCGCAATGGCATGGATGTACGATGGCCGCATTACGGCAGTTGTGGGAACTCATACTCATGTTCAGACCAACGATGCCAGAGTTCTGCCCAATGGAACAGCCATGCTCACCGATGTGGGAATGGTGGGTGCAAACGATTCCATCCTCGGACGGGAAGTTGCTGATGTGGTAAAGAAATTCAAAACCGGGATGCCTGTCCGGCTCAACGTACGGGAAAAAGAAATCCGGCTTGATGCAGCCGTTATTACATACGAATTGACAACAGGAAAAGCTGTTGCCATTGAACCGATCCAAAGAATGTACAAAGAGGAAAAATAATATGAAAACGATCCCTGAACTTGATTGGAGAAGAATTGATCTTCTCATTGCGCTCGCACTGGAAGAAGACCTTCAGGAACGCGGAGATGTGACCACGAAAGCCGTCATCGGAGAAAATATGCGCGTCAAAGCAGTTTTCCTTGCCAAAGAAGATTGTGTCTGCGCCGGACTGCCTGTGGCAAAACGGATCATGAAAGAGGTCGACCCGGAAATCGAATGGAAAGATCTGGTACAGGAAGGCGAATTCTGCCCCAAGGGAACTCTTATGGCAGAAATCACAGGACGCGCAGCATCCATTCTGACCGCTGAACGGACCGCGCTCAATTTCCTGCAGCGACTTTCCGGTGTGGCAACCGCCTCAAAAAAATATCAGGATGCAGCCGCCGGAACAAATGCAGTCATTCTCGATACCCGCAAAACAACTCCCGGATGGAGAAATCTGGAAAAATATGCTGTGGCAGTCGGCGGAGCCTCCAACCACAGAATCGGGCTGTTCGACAGAGTCATGATCAAAGACAATCACCGGGAACTTGCCGGACTGGAAGGAAAAGACGGGATCCTCCGCAGTGTGGAACGTGCCAGAAAAATGTATCCTGATCTGGAAGTGGAAGTGGAAATCGATTCTCTGGATTCTCTGGACGAAGCATTGGAATCCGGTGCGGAATATATTCTGCTGGACAATATGTCCAACGAACTGATGGCAGAAGCAGTCAAACGGACTGCCGGACGCGCAAAACTGGAAGCCAGCGGAAATATGAAACTGGAACGGGTTCCCTCTGCAGCTGCAACCGGAGTGGACTTCATCTCTGTCGGTGCGCTGACCCATTCCGTGAAATCCGCAGATATCTCTCTGGACGTCTGCCCGGAGGAAATCTGATATGATCGCACGTCTCCGCGGAACGCTGATTGATGCTTCTTATACCGAAGCACTGGTGGAATGTGCCGGAGTCGGTTATGCTGTAAATATTCCGCTCTGCACCTTTGAAAAACTCCCCCTGCCCGGAAAAGAAGTGATCCTGCAAACAACTCTGGTCGTCCGTGAGGATGATATGAGTCTTTACGGTTTCGCCACAAAACAGGAACTTCAGATTTTCCGTTTGCTGAATACAGTAAACGGGATCGGAGCCAAAACAGCTTTGAACATTCTGAGCAGTCTGAATATACCCGTGTTCTGTCAGGCGATTCTTTCCGGCGATATCAAGACATTGAAAAAGATCAACGGAGTCGGACCGAAATCTGCGGAACGCATGATCATTGAACTGCGGGACAAGGTAAAAGAGATCAGTCCGGAATCCCAGTTCGGGGCAATCCCTGCTGCCGCAGCAACTTCCAGAGAAGCCGAAGATGCCGCCATGGCATTGGAAAAACTCGGCTTCAACAAAGCAAAAATTCTGGAAACTGTTACCAAAATTGCCGCTGATCTGCCGGAAAATGAACGTTCTGTGGAAAATATTATCAGAAAGTCTCTCCAGGCTCTCAACAAGGGATAATTTTTCTTATGGAGATTTCAGCCGGAAACTGGAACAATGCTGTCGTGGATTGTCCTGTCTATATCGTATTGGATATCCCTTCTCCGATGGCGGAAAAAATTCAGGATATCCGGCAGAAATTCGACCCGGAAAGAGCAAAACTTCCCGCAGAAATCACCTTGACAGGTTCTTGCGGGACAGGCTTGATTTCTCATGGACAGACTGTCCGGGAAATTTCAGAATGTCTGGAAAATGCCGCAAAAAAGCTCTCACCGTTCAACGTTTGTTTTGATAAAATCGACCGTTTTCCAAATACGGATATCTATTTTCTGACACTGAAAGATTCCCCGGAACTTCTGGAGACACAAAAAATTGTTTCCGGCTGCGGAATAAAATTTGATCCGACACCCTACCCTTACTGTCCGCATTGCACCTTGAGTTTAAGAAAAGTTTTTCAGGATGAGCAGCAGCTCTTTGATATGCTGTTTCTTCCTGTTCCACAGGAAACTTTCACACTGGATATGCTTTCTGTTTATGCACTGTACGAAAAAAATACATGCGAACTCATCTGTAAAATGCCCCTGGGTAATGCTCAGGTAATCTAACTCACATTCTCCGTATTTTTTTCAATTTTCATTTGAAAATACCTTTATCCAGATGTATATTCACCAAAAAGTGAACTTTTGAAATTACCTCTTCAAACAAAAATAAAGATCGGAAAGAAAAATGAGTGAGACAGGGGAAAAGTCAGATAAATTAGTATGCGGAACCTTAAAATACACTGTGAAAACCTTGATTTTTGCCAGTATGTGGCTTATGCTCGGCGGTATGACTCTTGCCCTGTGTGCATGGCTTCCCGGCAGACTGCTGCCGATTCAATTGCTTGAAGTCGGAGCAACAGATGCACAAAAATCTTTTATCCTTTCCATTATCAGCGGCGTACTGAACATGATTGTATGTCCGATTGTCGGATACAAAAGCGACCGTTACCGCAGCCGGTTCGGACGCAGAATTCCCTTTATTTTAATGTCGCTGCCGTTCTTCAGCCTTGCGCTGTTTCTCTTCGGATGCACCGGAAAAATGGGCGGATGGATTGCAAATGCTCTTTCCGGTATCATTACTGTTGCTCCGGCAACAATGACGATTCTCCTGATTGCCATTGTCATGTTCATCTTCCAGTTTGCAAACATGTACGTCAACTCCGTATTCTGGTATATTTTCAATGATGTTATTCCTCCGCAGTATTTCGGGCGCGTGATGGGAGCATACCGTGTTGGAGCAACTGCAGGAATTGCAATCTTCAACTATTTTGTTTTTCAATACGCCAAAGAATATTTCAGTCTGATTTTTATTTGTGCCGCAGTTCTGTATACTGTCGGAGTGGGAGCAATGTGTTTTCTGCTGAAAGAAGGGGAATATCCGCCTGTTGAAGAAGAAACAAAGAAAAAGAAATCTATCAAAGATTCTTTACAAAACTTCCTGACAGAAAGCTGCTGCAGCCGGTTCTACATTTACCGTTATACGCTCTGCACCGTAAGTGCATTGACAAACTGTGCATATATTTTCACCTACTATTTCAACATGGAAATGGGACTGAACGATAAACTGATCGGAAGAATGGACGGCATCAGCGGGATAATAACCTTTGTTCTGACCCTGGTATTGACTGCCACAGTCGGATTTCTCGTTGACCGCTGGCATCCGATGAGAATCTGCACCTACTATCTTGTTTTGAATGTGATCGTACTCTCCTCCGGATGGTGCTGGATGTTTGTGGAAATTCCGGGAGAGGTTTATGCGGTATATTCAATCGTCAAAGGAATCGGTTCCGCCGGGATCGTTGTTCTTTTCGGAATTGCCTCTCTGCCCATGCAGATGCTGATTTTCCCGAAATCCCGTTTCGGTTCCTTCTGTTCAGCACAGGCATTGATCCGGGCGGGATTCTACACACTGTTCGGTTTGATCGTCGGTGTGGTCTTCGATTTCCTGAAAACATATTTCCCCGGAGAAGCAACATTCCATTACCGCGCTATCCATATCTGGGCATTTCTTTTTTCCGTTCCGACAGCGATCATGGCGATTGTTACATACCGGGAATGGGGCAGACTGGGCGGATATAAAAATTACAAAGCCCCGGCAAGCTGGAACAAAGAAGGCTATGAAGAGATCAAACAGGCGGAAACCAAAGACCCCAACGCAAAACTGCTGAAAGCTGTTCTGTACGGCTTTGATCTCATTCTTCTTTTCTCAATTATCGGTGCCGCTGTTATCTGCTGCCGCGCCGGACAGCTTGATCAGGCAGCTGTTGTAAAACGGATTTGTTACGGTGTATTCCCCTGTCAGGCTTTTATGACAGCACTCTGGATATTTGTCAGAATCGGAATTCTGCGGGATATTGCAAGATGTCTCCGCGGTGAACAGCCGGAAAACGGGATCATCCATCACGGAATGCTGCTGTTCCTTGCGGTACGGCAACTTATCACGACAGGCACGATGCTGGGAATGGCATGGTTCGCCGCAGGAAATTCAATTTTTATTTTCCTGCTGACAGATACCATCACAAACATTATTCTGATCGGGATTCTTTACCTGCTCACCCGGATGGAAAAAGGTATTGTCTGTCAAGTTGAAACAGCGCAGTCTGACTTATCCGGAAAAACTGCTGAAGAATAAAAAACAGTTTTTGCCGGGACTGCAGGGTAAAAAAAATGAAAAAATCCTGAATATTTTTGTTCAGAAATCATTCTTTTCAAAAAAAAACAGAAAAGTATGTTGAATTATATCTGTTTGTGTGCTAAATTACCAAGATTAATAAATGTTTATTCTTGGAGGACCATTTTATGGAAATGAAAAACGGAAACTTTTACATTGGCGGGATCGCAGTGGCTGAACTGGCTGCAAAATACGGCACCCCGACTTATGTTTACGACGAACAGAAAATTCGTGCAAACTACCGGAAAGTCAATGAAACATTCCGGAAGTATTACCCGAATTTTGAAATGTTCTACGCAGTAAAATCCTGCAACAACCCCGCAATCGTCAATATTCTGCGTCAGGAAGGCGCAGGTGCTGACTGCGCAAGTGTCAACGAAATCCTTCTGGCAAAAAGCGTCGGTCTCGAAGGCGAAAAAGTCATGTTCAGCGGAAACTTCCTTTCCGATGACGATATTAAACAGGGACTCGAAAGCGGAGTCATCTTCAACCTTGACGATATCTCCCTCCTGCCCCGTCTGCTGAAATTCGGCAAACCCGAACTGCTCTCCTTCCGCGTTAACCCCGGTTACGGCAAAAGCAACGTCGGGGAATATGTTACCAATGCCGGACCCAATGCGAAATTCGGGATTCATCCGGACAAAGTGATTGATGCTTACCGTATGGCAAAAGAAGCCGGAATCAAACGTTTCGGTGCTCACATGATGACCGGTTCCTGCATCACTGATGCAGAATATTTCCCCTTTGTGACCGGTTTGCTCATGGATATCATCGGCAAAGTCTCCAAGGAACTGGACATCAACTTTGAATTTGTTGACCTTGGCGGCGGTTTGGGTATTCCCTACAAACCCGGTGAACCCGCTCTTGATTTGGAAAAAGCAGCAAAACTTACCGCTGAAATGTTCCAGAAAAAATCTGAAGAATACGGCATGAAACCGCCTCAGCTGAAACTGGAACCTGCCCGTTATTTCGTCGGCAATGCCGGCTGGGTCATCGGAACCGTTCATGCGCTCAAGGAATCCTACCGGAAAATCGCCGGAACGGATATCGGTATGAACATTCTCGTCCGTCCTGCATTCTATGGATCTTATCATCATATTTATGTTGACGGAAAAGAAGATCATGCACGCAAGCCGCTGGGAATGAGCGGTCAGCTTTGCGAAAATACAGACTTCTGGGTCAAAGATCGCGAACTTCCCGAAGATCTTGCTGAAGGCGATATTGTAATCTGCGAAAATGCAGGTGCTTACGGATTCGGCATGAGCTACCAGTACAACGGACGTCTCCGTCCGGCAGAAGTTCTGGTCAATAACGGTGAAGCTTTCCTGATCCGTGACAGAGAAGAATTTGAGGATATGATCCGTCATACCCACGTTCCGGAACGCCTTTTGAATTGAATTTCCGGAAAACAGGGTTACATTATCTAAAACACATAACCGGAGACTGAAAATGCTGCTTCAAAAAATGGCTCGATTTTTTTCCAGCGATATCGGGATAGATCTCGGTACTGCCAACTGCCTCGTCTATATGAAAGACAAAGGGATTGTTCTTTCAGAACCATCTGTGGTGGCTCGCGTTGAAGGAACAAAAGAGATTGTGGCTGTGGGTCTGAAAGCAAAAGAGATGCTTGGCAGAACCCCGAGAAATATTAAAGCAGTCCGCCCGATGAAATACGGGGTGATTGCTGACTATGATATTACAGAGGCCATGCTGAGACATTTTATTCATGCAGCGAAAAAAATGCTTCCGCCGCGCAAACGGCTGATCCGTCCCCGGGTATTGATCGCAGTTCCCTCCGGCATCACATCTGTGGAACGCAGAGCCGTTCAGGATACAGCTGACAGAGCCGGAGCCGGAGATATTTTTCTCATTGATGAACCGGTTGCTTCCGCTGTGGGTGTGGGTCTCCCTGTTTCTGATCCTACTGGAAGTATGATCGTTGATATCGGCGGCGGTACGACAGAAGTTGCCGTGCTTTCGCTTTCCGGTATTGTGACCAAACACAGTCTGCGGATCGGCGGGGATGAAATGGATGCCGCGATTTGTCAGGCGGTCAAACGGAATCATAATCTCGGAATCGGTCCCCGTATGGCTGAAGATTTGAAAGTTGAGATCGGCAGTGCATATCCGCAGGATAATGAAGACCAGATTTTCATGATCGCAAGCGGTCGTGAACAGATTTCCAATACACCGAAGAAGGTCAAGGTGACGGCAAGAGAAATCCGGGAAGCATTGGATGGACCGGTCCGCAATATTGTGGAAGCGGTCAACAGTACATTCGAGCATTGTCCGGAAGAAATTGCCGGAGACCTTCTGGACCGCGGGATCATGCTGGCAGGCGGAGGTTCCATGCTGAGAGGACTTGACCGGAGAATTTCCGAAGCGACCGGGTTGCCGGTTTTCCTTGCAGATGACCCGCTGAATGCTGTTGCGAACGGAACCGGTATCATTCTTCAGGATGTTGACCGTATGGCAAAAGCAATGGCTCTGGCCGTTGAATAAGAGATTGAAAACAGTAAATAACAACTTTAACTTTTAACATTTTAACAAAGGCAGGTAGTATGTCCGGACATAGTAAATGGGCAAACATCAAGCACAAGAAGGGTGCAGCTGACGCAAAGAAAGGCCGCATCTTCTCCAAACTCGCAAAAGAAATCATGGTTGCTGTGAAGCAGAGCGGGAAAGAACCCGATACCAACCCGAAACTCCGTATGTGCCTCACCGAAGCACGTGCAGCCAACATGCCCCGTGAAAACATCGAACGCGCCATCAAAAAGGGTGCCGGTGAACTCGGAGATGTGACATTTGAAGAAATCACCTACGAAGGCTATGGTCCCGCAGGTGTCGCTATCATCGTGGAATGTCTGAGCGATAACAAGAACCGTACCCTCAGCGATGTCCGTCTTGTATTCGACAGAAACAACGGAAACATGGGTGCTACCGGTTCCGTTGCTTACATGTTCCAGCGCAAGGCACACTTCCTGATCGAAGGTGAAAATGCAACTGAAGACAAACTGATGGACTTGGCTCTCGAAGCAGGTGCTGAAGATTTGGAAGTTGAAGACGGTGTTGCAGAAATCTGGGCGGAAACAGATGCTTTTGAAACAATTGCCAAAGCATTGGAAGATGCAGGTATTGCTCCCACAGAAGCAGGAATTGTCCGCAAGCCTGACAACACCATTGCCATCAACGAGCTTGACAAAGCACAGCAGGTGCTGCGCCTGATCGATAAGCTGGAAGATCTTGATGATGTTCAGAAAGTTACTTCCAACATCGAAATCGCTGATGAAATCATGGAAAAACTTGCTGAGGAAGATTAATCCGGCATGAGTTCCATCCCCGGTAAAAGTGCAGAGCAATCTGCTTATCCCAAAGTTATTCTTGGAGTAGATACGTCTCTGCGCTCGACCGGTTATGCAGTGATCCGCATGAATGCCCCGGGAAAATATCAAATTCTCGATTGCGGAGTGATCCGGAATAAAGCATCTCTGATTCACAGTGAATGTCTTTACCGGATTGCCGGGGGCATACGTGAGCTGGTTGATACGTTTCACCCTGACACAGCTTCTATTGAAAGTGCCTTTGTTCAAAAAAATATTAAGACGGCGATGATTTTGAGCTTGGCACGGGGTGCGGTGATTACAGCTCTGGCTGAAAAAGGAATTGAAATATATGAATATTCCCCGACGACGGCAAAGCGTTCTGCCATCGGCAGGGGTACTGCAACAAAAGAACAGGTTGCGGTAATGATGGCGGCTGTCTGCGGGATTGATGTTTCCGGTGTTCCGGATGATTCGACAGATGCTCTTGCATTGGCTGTATGTCATGCAAATACCTTTCACGGAGATTCCAGACTTGCCTCCTCCGGAAAAAGAGTTTGATTTGCGGAAATACTGTTGAGAATGAAATTTGTATTCTCAACGATATAATATAGAAGGATAAAGAGAATGACTCTTGCAAAATATGGAAAAAAAGAGTATGGATTACTGAGCTTGATCCTGTGTCCGCTGCTGCTTATCAGCATTGCAGCCGGAATCGTGATTGCTCCGGCAGGATATGCTTTTGCCGTTCTGTTTTTTCTTGCCTGGGCAGCAGGGATTGCATTTTACCGTGATCCGGAGCGGAAGATTCCTGCTGATGACAATTTGATATTGGCACCTGCCGATGGTCTTATCCGTGATATTGAATTGATTCCGGCTTCGGATTGTGAACATTTGGCAACAGTCTTTGAAGGACGGGATATGCTGAGAATCGGGATTTATATTTCCACTTTTGATGTCCGTATCAACCGTGCGCCCTGCAAGTTTACGGTCAAACTCAGAGAACTGAAAGAATCTGATGGACCCGGGAATGACTCACTGATGCTTGCCGGAACAGCTGCTGCAGGCGGAAAAGAGTTCCCGATGGGAATAAAACAAATTTTCCGTTCCGGTACAGAACACTCAGCATGTGAACCTGTACCGGGGGATCAATTATTCCGCGGAGACCGTTTTGGAATGATAAAATTCGGTTCGAGGCTTGAGTTGTACCTTCCAGCTAAAAGTAATTTGGTTGATATCAAAGTTGGTGTGGGAGACCGTGTTCAGGCCGGATTAACAACGATTGTAGAGTTTACCGGAAAATAAGGAGCTGCTTTTTATGAAGAAGAATATTGATGCGACCAGCATAAAATGGCTGAAATATGTCCCGAACTCATTGACATTGTGCAATTCTCTTTGCGGTTTTGCATCTATCATTGTTGCGCTGAGTTATAATAATGACCAGGTTCTTCCCGGAGTTCAGAATTATGTATTTATTGTTTGTTCCTGGCTTATTCTCGGGGCAATGATATTTGACTGCCTGGATGGATTTGCCGCCCGCATGCTCAAAGCAACAAGCATGCACGGTCTTCAAATGGATTCTCTTGCAGATATGGTGACTTTCGGAGTTGCACCTGCGACTCTGCTTACAGCGTTGACTTACAGTCTGAAGACATTGGAATTTCGTCATACGGCTCTGGTCTGGGTTCTTGCGGCAATATATCTGGGAGGTGCAGCTCTCCGTCTTGCAACCTATAATGTTCATGCCATGCTGGAAAAGAAAAGTGATGATAAATTCCATGGCTTGCCGTCACCCGGAGCTGCGGCGGCAATTTGCACAACAGTTCTCTTTTACAACAAACTGGGAATCAGTCATACAGATTACTGGTGGGTAATTCCTGTATACGGAGCTGTTCTCGGTTTTCTGATGGTCAGTCCTGTCCGTTATCTTCATATTGGGAAATGGCTGGTATCTGCAGTAAAGAGCAAACGGAAAATGGCAATTGTTCTGGTTTTCCTGATTCTTGCGATATTATCCCCGGTATATACCGGATTTATATTTATCAATGTCTATATCCTGCTTGGGCTCCTGATTGCTTTCTGGAACCTTTTAACAGGAAAAAATAAGGAAGCCTGATTATGAATTTCTTTGTTTCCGGGGGTGCAGGTTTTATCGGAGGGCATCTTTGTGAGTCTCTCCTGGCAGATGGGCATACAGTTTATGCTATGGATAACTTCTCCACAGGTTCCCCGAAAAACATTGAAAAGATTTTGAATCATCCGTGTTTTCATTTTGAAGAAGGGGATATTATCTCCTCTGAAAAGCTTCCGGAATTCATTGAAAAAAGCGATATTGTTTTTCATCTTGCTGCGGTCGTCGGAGTGGAATTGGTTGTCCGGGATCCTGTCGGCACGATTTTGACAAATGTCAATGGTTCTGAACGGGTTCTTTCTCTGGTATCCGAATACGGAAAGCGGATTTTTCTTGCATCGACCAGTGAAGTTTACGGGAAATCTGATAAACTTCCGTTTTCGGAAACGGATGATCTGGTAATCGGCCCTTCCACTCATTCCCGCTGGTCCTATGCGTGCAGCAAACTGCTGGATGAATTCCTGCTCATGGCATATTTCCGCAATAAAAATCTGAATGGTACAGTTGTCCGTTTCTTCAATACAGTCGGCCCCCGTCAGACAGGTGAGTACGGGATGGTGATTCCGCGTTTTGTAAAAGCAGCGCGGACGGGAGAACCGCTGAAGGTATACGGCTCCGGAAAACAGACCCGCTGTTTCTGTCACGTGTTTGATACGATCAGGGCATTGAAACTTTTAGCGGGACAGGACAATACAGCCGGCAAGATATTCAACATTGGTGCGACCCGCAGTATTTCCATGGAAGAATTGGCTGAATTAACGGTTAAGACATTGAATTCCGGCTCAAAGATTGAACGGATTTCCTATGATCAGGCATACGAAAACGGATTTGAAGATATGCTTCACCGGAGACCGGATGTTTCCGCTGTCAACGGTTTAACCGGATGGGAAGCAGAGATTCCGCTGGAACAGATTATCCGTGATGTTGCGGCAGCACAGGAACAGAATTGAAACCTTAATATCTTTTTTTAAGAAAGGAATGATCATGATAGCAAAGACAAAAATGGTGCTTCTCGGACCTCCGGGAGCAGGAAAAGGAACCGCTTCAGAACTTCTTCTGAAAGATGTTCAGCTTGCACATGTTTCCACCGGAGACATTTTCCGTGCAGAAATGAAAAATGGAACAGAGCTTGGAAAGCTGGCGAAATCTTATATTGATGCCGGCAAACTGGTTCCGGACGAAGTTGTTGCCGGAATGGTAGCCTCCACCCTGAATGGAGAAGCATGCAAAGACGGTTTTGTTCTTGACGGATTCCCGCGTACAGTCCGCCAGGCAGAATTGCTGGAAGAAGAACTTGCCAAGAGCGGAAGAACACTGGATGCAGTTGTTCTGTTTGATGCACCGGAAGAATTGCTTCTTCAGCGTCTGACAGCCCGCCTCACCTGCCGGAAATGCGGATTGAACTTCAACAAGATTTTCGGTAAGCCCAAAGTGGAAGGCATCTGCGACCATTGCGGCGGAGAACTCTATCAGAGAAGCGATGACTCCATGGAAACCGCAGTAAACCGTCTGAAAGTTTACAATGAACAGACAGCTCCGCTGATCGAATTCTATACAAAGAAGAATCTTCTGTTCACTGTTGATGCATCACTTCCCAAAGAAGAAGTATATGCAGCATTTTTGAAGGCTCTGAACTGATTATGGCAAAAGATTTTGTCATCCACACTCCCGAGGAGATTATCCGGATCAAGGAAGCGGCACGGCGGGCAGCCATTGCCAGAGACAAGATTGCGGAGTATGTCCGTCCGGGAATGACGACGAAAGAGCTGGATATGATAGCCGGGGAAATCATAACCTCAATGGGGGGCCGCTGTGCGTTCCTCAATTATCATGGTTATCCCGGCAATATCTGTATTTCTGTGAACGATGAAGTCGTTCACGGAATTCCCTCCATGGACCGGGTCATCAATGAAGGTGACGTGATCAGTCTTGATGTTGGAGTGGAATATGAAGGAGGAATCGGGGATACTGCACGGACAGTATACGTCGGACATGAGCCGCCGGAAGATATTAAGCGGCTTATGACAGCAACAGAAGAATCTCTGGAAGCAGGGATAAAAGCTGCGAAAGCGGGGAATTCTGTCCGCAGCATTTCAGCAGCGATTGAATCTGTTGCCCGGAAGTATTCTGTTGCAGTAGTCCGGGATTTTGTCGGTCATGGCTGCGGAACAAAGCTCCATGAACCGCCGGAGGTCCCCAATTATGTAACACTCCGCAAAGGTCCGGTACTTCAGCCGGGTATGGTTCTGGCGATTGAACCGATGTTCAATCTTGGAACTTTCAAGGTGTTTGTCCGCGGAGACGGCTGGACAGTTTGCACCAAAGACGGAAAAATGTCGGCTCATTTTGAGCATATGGTATTGATAACGAATGAACAACCGGAGGTTTTGACCCGTGTCTAAAGAAGACGTAATCAAGGTTGATGGCGTTGTAAAAGAATTGCTCCCCAACACAATGTTCAGAGTGGAGCTTCCCAACAATCACATTGTTCTCGCTCATATCAGCGGAAAAATGCGTTTGAACTTTATCCGTATTCTCCCCGGAGATACGGTAACGCTTGAAATGTCACCGTATGATCTTACTAAAGGCAGAATCGTTTTCCGTCAGAAATAACGTTCAGCCGATGAGAAGGGGTTGTCTCAAAACGCTTTGTTTTGAAGCAGCCCCTTTCTTGCTTTTTCCAGAGGAACGCCCATGAAACATTTTATTCTTCACAGGGTTTTGCATGTTCTTATCCCTGTTCTAATCCTGATCAGTTTGCGCTGTTTTCTTCCTGCCAACTGCGAAAACAGTACCGATGTTTACTGGCATATTCATGCTGCGGACCGTTCCTTTTCCGATATGATTGCAAAAAAATATCCCATTACCTTATCCATCTGGCGGGATAATTTTGCGGATAAAGAATTGCTTTTTCATGTTCTGCTGAAGGGGTATACCGGAATCAAACATTTATTAAAATCCCCATTAGCACCGCCCTTTACGGGAGCTTCAATGCTGTTGTTGATTCTCTTTTTCTCGGCCTTTGTTTTTGCGGCAGGGAGGGCGGGAATCCCTGATAAAATGCTTTGGATTTGTTCATGCGGAACAGCACTGTTTACTCCGCTGTTTTCATACCGCCTGCTTATGATCCGGCCGCATGTGCTTTCCATGACGCTTATGATGCTTGCCTGCGGAATTCTGTTCCGCGGTCCCGGCAAATGGAAAACTTCTCTGCTGATATTTGGAATGGGCTGGGTATTTTCCTGGGCCTATTCCACCCCTCATCTGCTTCTTGTGACGGTGATCGGGTTTGGGATTGCATATTTTCCAAAAGACAAATACCGTGCATTTCTTCCTGTTGCGGCAGCTGTGACCGGAATTTTCTGCGGACTTCTGATTCATCCGCAAAGTCCGAACACGTTCACCCTATGGAAAATACAGGGGCTCGATGCACTTTTGACACCTGCCGCCGGATTGGGCGACGGTTTGGTTCCCATTGCCCAGGAACTGCATCCGCCAAAAACACTATGGCTTGTTATGGCACTCCCGATTTTTTTGCTGCTCTATTTTTCGCTGATGATGTGGAACAGATTACGGGAACAAAACGGGTTGAAGGGAATTTCTCCGGAGAGTACGGCTTGCACCTTACTGTCATTGCTTTGGATGGGAGCTGCCTGTATGATCTCACTCCGTCCGATTGAATATGCAATTCCCATGTTGTTTCTTGCATTGGGGACCCTTGTCCCTCAGGTTGTGCAATACAAATCTTTCCGGATTTCTGCCAAACCGGAAAGATTCCGGAATGTGATTGCGGTATATATTGCTCTGGGTATTATTTTTACAGGCTGTTATAACATTATAACATTGAGCAGAAGGACCCGTCCGGCACCAATACAACTTGTATCAGCGTTAAAAACAATTGCAAAACCGGGGGACCGTGTTGTAAATATTGATTGGAGTGATTTCCCTCCGCTGGTTTTTCTGGCACCGGAATTTGAATATACCTGGGGCTTGGATCCGATGTTTTCCTTTACTCCCTTCCCCGGTCCGAGCAAACTGCTGGGAAAACTCTCCCGTCCACAGGTTCACAGTTCATGGATGGTGCGGAAAGTCTTCAAGGCAGATTATGCAGTTCTGCTGAGGCGGCAGTTTTATCTTGCGATGAATCTGATAAAGAACAGCGGCTGGAGTGTTGCCTACGAAGGATCGGACGGCTGGATTTTCCGTTTGGCAGAAAGCGAAGAAGTTCATTCTCCGCGTAATTCTTTCAAGGATAACGGCTCAAATGTCCGTTTCATACCCGCCCGTTTCTGAGGGTCTACAGAAATATATTTCCACCGTTGAAATGCGAAATCGTGGGGACGCATATTTTTCAGCCAGCTGTGTTTCAGTAAAAAGGATACGGTATAGCTCTCAAAAATCCAGGGGCATTTTTCCCGGATAGCCTCTGCCAGTTCCAGATATTTCAAATCTCTTTCAGCAGACGGTCCCATATTTTTGACTGCTTCATATTTTTTATTGATATCCGGGAAATCGCAGCAGACCCGGTTGCTGGCACCGCTGTTCGGACCGTAAAACAACTGCAGAAAATTTTCTGCATCCGGATAATCCCCTGTCCATGAAAGGCGGAACATTTGAATCTGATGATTGGCAAGTTTCTGCAGAAATCTGGCTCTGTTATTGAATTCCGGCTTGACCTTGATACCGATTTCCCCCAAATCAATTGCCAGAAGTTCAGCTGTCTGCAAATAAAAAGTATCGCTGCCGGCCTGATCAAAAGAAATCTCCAAGGGGTTCCCTGTACGGGGATCAATTCCATCGGGGAACCCGGCTTTTTTCATAAATTCTTTCGCAAGGGGAATATTCCGGCTTGTGAATTTTCCGGGGGTTCCGATATATCCGGCGGCTCCCGGAGGAACAGGACCGTGAGCAGGATAAAGCTTTCCTGCACCGTATTCCATCCGCACATCCCTGTTAAAGGCAAGAGAAATCGCTTTTCTGAGATTCTCATTTTTTCCCAGAAGGGGATCTGAAAAGGAAAAACCGATATAGTTGATTTGCATTTCCGGTGCCCGCTGCAGGATGATCCCCCGTTTCTGCAGAGAAGAAGGAATCTGCAGATTTTTATTGACAACTGCCGCAAAATTTTCGCCATCCAGAGCATAAGAATCCAATTCTCCCTGCAAAAACAACAGCCACCCCGACATGGGCTGCTTCACCAGATCGCAAACAATTTCATCGCAAAGCGGCAGTTTTCTGCGGCGGTCAGATTCTGTTTCAGCTTCCGGAAAATATTCTGTCCGGTACTCCGGATTCCGCACCAAACGGATCTGGTGATCTTTTTTCCAATGTTTCAGAATAAACGGACCGGAACCGCACGGATAATCAGAAAAGTTTTTTCCATAATATTCAACAGCTTTTCTGGAAACAACAGAAAAATACGGCATTGCCATAGCATAAACAAATCGCGGGTCGGGAGAAGTCAAATGAATACGGAACATTCTGTCATCTATAATTTCCAAACCGGAACATCCTTTGTCATAAGGAGAAAAATCTTTTTCGGACAGGTTCAAGGTACGATTCCGGAACTCTTCAAGCCCTTTGATTCTGCCGCGAATCAGCCAGTAACCGGTTGAATGAACTCTGGTATCAGCCAAACGGAGAATTGAAAAAACGACATCCAGGGCAGTTACTTTACGGGATCGTTCACCGGAAAAGCATGGAGCTTTCTGAAAAAGCAGATCATCACGCAGACGGCAGGTCAAAACCGTTCCGTCAGAAGAAAATTCCGGCATTTTTTCCAGCATGGAAGGTTCCAACTCATAGGGGCGTTTGGTAAAAGAATATTGAAGCGGAGTATCGTAAAACGAAGCCGTCATGAACTGACAAGCGGTATCAGCGGCCAGAGCCGGATCCAAGGTGGCGATCAATTTATTCATTGATGTTCTGAATATTTTTTTATCTTCAGATTGTTTCTGACGGCATCCAACCAGAAGGACACAGAGAAAGACCAAAGCTGTAAAAAGGAATTTTCCGGAACGGCAATACATTATCATATTCTCCAAATATTGTTTCGGACTACTGCTGAGTAATATACTCTTGAGGATGAAAAAGTCAAGAAAAAGTAAAAAAACAAATTTTGAAAAGATTCTGATAGTTAATTATCTGAAAAATACCTGTTACTGCCAAAAAAAAGCAAAAAAAGTTTGATTTTTCAACTTCACGGTGTATGTTACAATGGAGATTTGTATTTTCTCGCACGGACAAAAAAATTGAGGCATAAAATGAAAGCGGAGATAAGCAATATATTAAAGAAAATTGATTGGAAATTGTGGGCGGCTTTTCTCCTGATATTTCTGCTTTACATACCGGCTGCCATATTGGATGACATTCCTCAAAGGGATGTAGCATACCGTTACGCGCCTGCTGCAGAAGCATTTGCCAGAGGCGATTGGCTGTATGCCTTCCATCCAAGAATGCAAGTTCTGCATCCGGCGTTTTCGGGTATTCTTGTATCTCTTTTTTCGATCAGCGGATTCCTGGCGGCCAAATTATCCGGATTGTTTTTTTATGCGCTTGGGATCTTCCCGTTGTACAAACTTTTACAGGAAGTATTTTGCAAAAAAATTGCATACTGGGGGATTCTTGCCTATGTTTTTGCATCCAGAATATTGCTTCTTTCCTATTCCGGGCTGCGGGAATCCCATAAACAATTGGTTATTTTGCTTCTGGCGCTGGGAGTTATTCTGGTCTACAAATACAGAGATCGGCTGAAGGGTTATCTCATTATGGGGCTGGCCAGCGGTCTTGCAGTCTGCACAAGAAACGATATGATACTGTTTACGGTGATATTATTTGCAGTTTGTGCGCTTCTGGAAGTATATCGGCAAATAATTCCCTGGAAAACGATTCTGGGAGCCTTTTTCAGCATTATATTATCTCTGCCGGAATTGATTGTAAATTATAAAATAACCGGGTATGTTATTCCCGGAGCGCGCTTTTTATCACTGTATGAACAAGCCTTTCATCATCTGCCAACGCTCAGTAATGTTTTGCTTGTATCATCGGTTGGCTTTGTTTGTTCTTTTTTTATTATACTTCCCGTTATCGGCTGGATAATCAGGAAGAAATACGGACGTATCGCCTTTTTTGGCATATTGTCTCTGGCAGCATTCCTAGTCTGTATCAAGATATTCACCGGGGATATACAGACAGATGAAAATTATACTTTTGCAAATTTTCTGGAAGGGATTTACAGGGGACAATTTCCGTTTATGTTTTTCCTGCTGCTTCCGGGATTGTTTTACAGAATATTCCGGAAAAAGATGACAGTTCCGGAAATTCTTTTACTGTCAGCTTATCTTCTGCACGGAATCCTGATCATCCTGCTGATACTGGGATGTGATAAGTATCTTTATATATCATCCAGATATCTGAGTCCTGCGACACCGCTTTTCTTCGGCTGGATAGGTATTACCGCCATGCTGATCTGGAAAATATTATCCAAGATTCCAGTTATTGTTAAATTCAGACTTGGAATTTCCTGGCTTGCTGTTGTAACGCTTGCTGCTGTACTTTATGCGGATGCATATTCACCTGTGATAAAGTATTACCGGAAAAAAAAGCTGGCATCTGTCAAGGAACAGCTCTATACAATTGCCGGACATATCCGCAATGATTACAAGGGAGAACGTTATTGGACACCGAAGTTCGATCTTTCGACCTATTTTCCGAACAATCAGCCGACAGTCTGGTTTGCTGACGATTGGAAAATCTGTGCCTCCGGCTACTTATCCGGCGGAAGTGCCTGCATGTATCTCAAAGATGCAAAGTATGCTGTAACCTATGCCGCCAAACCATTACGCCGTTCTGACTTTGAAAAAATGGGGGACCCGATTTCAAGCAAAGAAGGCACTTTACAAATCTGGAGAAGGAAATGACTTTACAAAAATTTTATGGATATCTCAGAGTGTTTTTTCTGATTTTTTCCGATTATATTGCTGTATATGGTATTTTGTGTTTTTCGTTATTTATTTACTATTGTTTTGGCGGGAAGTACAGTATGACAATTGTACAGGACTTTCTTCTGTTTCCATTTGTATTCATCATCATAAATTCCTTCTCCAGATTGTATGGAGGAAGCGTTTTTTACCCCGGACTTGGAGTCAATAAGATTGAAGAATTGAAACGGATCTCCATTAATATTCTCACGTCATATATCCTGCTCTTCACCTTTCTTGCACTTATGAGAAATATGGAACGTTACAGCCGTTTTGCACTGGGACTATCCCTCCTGCTCTCATTAATAGCAGTTCCTATTTTCAGACATGTTGTCAGATACTTTATCAGGAACCTGAAATGGAATAAAATTCCTGTTCTGATCGCGGGAGCCGGAGTAACCGGCAATCTTGCAAGAAAGACCATTGAGGAAGATTACTACTACGGGCTGGAGTTTAAGGGTTTTCTGGATGACAATGTAAAATCGCCGGAAGTTCTGGGAACTCTTGCGGAAACAAAAAGAATTGCAAAGAAATTGGGAGTGGAATATCTTGTAGTCTGTCTTCCGTTCACGACATCAGCCAAATGGATTCAGCAGTATATCAACAATTTCCAGCATGTTCTTATCATTCCGGACAATGCGGTATATCCAATTCTCTGGGTATATCCGATGACACTGGGTCACTACAGCGGTTTGGAAATCAGCAACCATCTGAAAATGAAAGGTTACAGATATTCAAAAATTCTGATAGAAGTTCTGTTGGCAATCTTTATTATTCCTTTTATTTTTCCGATTTGTCTGATTGTTGCATGTCTGATCAAACTGACCAGCAAAGGGCCTGTTTTTTACAAAGCAAAACGGATTGGACAAAATGGAAAAACGATCAATGTTCTCAAGTTCCGTACCATGTATGCTGATGCAGATAAAATGCTGGAAAAGATATTGGAAGAAAATCCCGAAATGAAAAAAGAATGGGAATCGAAATTCAAGCTGAAAGACGACCCGAGAATTACACCTCTGGGAAAATTCCTGAGGAAGACATCATTGGATGAATTGCCGCAGTTCTGGAATGTGATCTGCGGGGAAATGGCAATCATCGGTCCGCGCCCGATCGTAAGATCAGAAATTCATTATTACGGAAAAAATTACAAGATTTTTTCCAGAGTGAAGCCCGGGATCACCGGACTCTGGCAGGTTTCGGGAAGAAGCAATACCTCTTACAAAAGCCGCGTCAATCTTGATATGTATTATGTCAATAACTGGTCTATCTGGATGGATTATTTTATCTTTCTGAAAACGGTCAAAGAAGTTCTTCTGCGGACAGGTGCGGAGTAAATTTTGCTTTCATGAAATCCGGGAAAGTGATTTTTTATGGTCTGACTTTTGTTTTTCCGTTATTCCCGTGAAAAAAAAAGAGTTTTCTTTCCTGTTATCCGGAAAAAAGGTTGAAATTACACGGAATGTGTGGTATATTAAAATACTATTTTCACAACACCATTCTAACACATAAGGAGATAGGTAAAATGAGTTCTGTGAAGATTCTTCACGACAACGACGCAGATGCGTCCGTTCTCGTCGGCAAAACAGTTGCTGTGATCGGTTATGGCAGCCAGGGCTGTGCTCAGGCTAATTGCATGAGAGATTCCGGTGTGCATGTCATCATCGGTTCCCGCAAAGGACCTTCTTTCGACCGCGCTGTTGCAGACGGTTTTGAAACAATGTCTTTCAGCGAAGCTGCTGCTAAAGCTGATGTCATCCACATGCTTCTCCCCGATGAATTCCATGGTCCCGTGTTCGCAGAAGACATCAAGCAGCACATGACCCCGGGTAAAACCCTCAGCTGCTCCCATGGTTTCAACATCGTTTTCGGTGAAATCGTTCCTCCCGCAGGATGCGACGTCATCATGGTTGCTCCCAAGAGCCCCGCTACCGAAGAACGTAAAGCATACCTCGCAGGTTTCGGCGTCCCCGGACTCGTTGCTGTCAAGCAGGATGCTACCGGTAAAGCTCTCCAGACCGCTCTCGCAATGGCAAAAGCTATGGGCTTCACCCGTGCAGGCGTTCTCGAATGTACCTTTGAACAGGAAACATACGAAGACCTCTTCGGTGAACAGAACGTTCTCTGCGGCGGCTGCGTTGACCTGATGAAGTATGGTTTTGAAACTCTCGTCGAAGCCGGTTATCCCCCGGAAATGGCTTACTTTGAATGTATCCACGAACTCAAGCTCATCGTTGACCTCGTCTTTGAAGGCGGTATCCAGAAGATGAACAAAGTCATCTCCAACACAGCTGAATTCGGTGAATACTACAATGGTCCCAAGATCATCACTCCCGATGTCAAGGAACGCATGAAAGAATCCTTGAAGCGCATCGAAAGCGGTGAATTCGCACGGACATTCCTCAACGAAATCCGCGTCAACAAGAGTGCAAACCTCCTCAAGGCTCGTGAAGACCTCGGCAGCCACATCGCTGAAGTCACCGGTGCCAAGATCCGTTCTCTCTTTGAACGCAAAGGTTAATCAACACCGTTGATCTTATGGCGGGTATGTTTTGCATGCCCGCCTTTTTTGTCCCCATGAAATCAATACTTTTTCTTCTGATTGCATTATCTTTGACAGCTCTGTTCGCAAAAGAACCGCGGGTTGTCTCTCTCACTCCTTCCCTGACAGAAACCATCTGCTTCCTGGGAGGAGAATCCGCTTTAGTCGGAAGAAGTTCCGCATGTGATTATCCGGCTCATATCAAAAAACTGCCCGTTGCCGGAGACTATACCGGTTTTTATCTGGAACAGCTCCTGAAGCTCAATCCGGATTATATTGTGGTAAATGATATCACGCAGAAAGCCCAAAAACAAAAGCGGCATCTGAAAGGCAAAGTCATTGAACTTCCCGTAAAAACCATTGAAGATTACATTCATTCCCTGCGTGTTCTCGGCGAAATTCTGAACAGAAAAGAACAGGGAAAACGGGAAGCTGAAAAAGCTGCGGCAAAACTGGCTGAACTGAAACGAAAAGCAGCCTTGAAAAAACAAAAGCCGTCGGCGCTCTGGATCATCTGGCATAAACCGCTCCTGATCGCAGGCCCCGGCTCCCTGCCCGATACCATTATGAAATTGACAGGACTCCGAAATATGGCGGGAAACGTCAAAGATGAATATTTTAAATGTTCTCTGGAATGGCTCGCCATGCAGAAACCGGATTACATCATCTGGACAGTCAACGGAGTTCCATTTCAAGCCAAAGGAATCTGGGCAGGATACGACAAAAAACAAGTCATTTCAGGCTTGAATGACGATATCCTTCTCCGTCCAGGGCCCAGAATTTTTGACGGGATAGAATCTTTGAAAAAGCGTTGTTTCTGAGTTTTTTACTGTCTCAGCGCTTCATTCTGTCAGAAATCGTGGTGGCTGACAGGTTCCATATCAGCAACAGCATTCAGCTTTACCTGCACAAATGCATCTGTGGAATAGTTATCCTGCCCCTTTCCATTCCATGCGATATCCGCAGCGGAAATTGGAAGCAATTCATCATTCAAATCAAAAACTGTTCCGCCGGCATCATCAGCAAGAACACTGTTTTCATTCTGGAAATACTGAACACAATCCACGCCTTCCGGAATCTTTTCACCTTCGTTCAATTCCAGCAAGATATCCCCGGGAAATGCAATTTTGACCTTTTTATCGGGATCTGACGGTTCTTTCCCCAGCACAAAACGGGGACGGTTTTCATCGAAACTCAGATAAAGAGCAGCAATTTGTCCGCTGAGCAAATCCTCCGCTGATTTCTCCGCACAGCTCCGGCAGAAACGGAATTCCTGACTGCTGATTTTCCCGATATGGAAGTAATCCGGACATTCAAAGAACTCATATAATTCATGCACCAGATCGGCAACGACAGCCTGACTTTCCGGATTGCTCATACACCAACTCCAGCCGCCCGGCTCAAACAAGGGTGCATATTCCGGATGAAAATTCAACACTTTGTGCTCTTCTATATCATATTCACAAAAGGATGCCTGATGGAAAATATTGAAACAGGGAATCAGAGTGATTCCGACGTCATCTGCGACATCAAGTAAAGCCCGGAAAAAGGCAGGACGCTTCACATGATCCTTAAACGCAAATGCCGGGTGAGATTTGAACGGGAAAACCTCGGAACAATCCAGGAAGATATAATTAAACTTCAAAGCACCGACAATGCGGATCTTCTTCTCAACATCACCGAGATCATTGTACGGTTTGATATCCAGCCGGACTGCACGGAATTCACTGTCTGCATAATCCTGAATTTTACAGGTTTGAAGCACGAAACCTTCCAAAAAAGCGGTCCCGCGAATGGGTTCAGCAAGCTGACGCAACGTCTTCATGGCAAGCTGAAGACCCTTGCTGCAATGAGAAATCAGCGTGATTTTTTTACGGGTCACCTGAACTTCATACTGATCTTCCAGAAAATCTTCTGCAGTTTTTGAATGACTCAATTTGATTTCGGGAGAAACATACCAGTATTCAGAAAAAAGTTCTGCAACAGTTTCGCCGAATTCCTCTTCATTTTCTGCAGTTTTCAGCTCAACAGAGATACCATCCTGAATCAGACATTCCCCGTCCTGAAAGGAAATTTCTTTGGGCTGAGGAATCAAACGCTGTTTCAAAACCTGTTCCAGATATAAATTTTTCATCGGATTATCCTTTCTGTTATCTGACCCGCTGGATCAATACTGCAACCAAAATGACCAAACCTTTCACCAATCCCTGTAGATTGATGCTGATTCCCCACATGCTGAGAACGTTGGAAACGATCCCCAGAATCAGAATTCCGGCAAATGTTCCGGCAATGGAGGCTTTTCCCCCGGACATGGAACTTCCGCCGATAATCACCGCTGCGATGGCATCCAGTTCGTAAGACGCCCCCGCGCTGGTGGAACTGATGGAATTCAAACGGCTGCCGAACAGAAATGCACTGATCCCTGCGGCAAAACCAATCAGCATGTACGTATAAAATTTCACTTTTCCCGTGGGAATCGCAGAGTAAAATGCAACTTTTTCGTTGGAACCGACAGCACAGACGTGTCTGCCGAACCGGGTGTTTCTCAACAGGATCCCGAAGAAAACAGTCAAACCGATCAATACCAGAGTCGGCAGCGGAATCCCGCAAATTTCCAAACTTCCGATTTGACGGTAAATGGAATTCCGTGAAGCAACCATTCCGGCATCGGCAAAATAAAGAGCCAACGAACGGAAAATCGAAAGTGTTCCGAGGGTTGCAATAAACGGCGGAATTTTTCCGAGAGATACCAGAAGCCCATTGACGGCTCCGGCAGCAGTTCCGGCAGCAACAGAAATTCCGAATGCAGCGAACACACCAAGAATTTCCAGTTCAGGCGGCAACAGATTCATTCCGAGAATGGATAACACCCCGGTCATTGCAAGAATGGAGCCGACAGAAAGATCGATTCCGCCTGCGGCAATCACAAAAGTCATGCCCAATGCAATAAACCCGCTGTAAGAAACCTGCCGGGTGATATTCATTAAATTCTGGGCACTTCTGAAATGTTCATCGGAAATACAGCATGCGATCAAAAGCACTGCCAGCGCAAGATACGGCCCGATCAACGCCTTCAAATCCCGCTTCATCTGTCCGTCTATTGTCATTGTTTCTTCACTCCTGTTGCAAGATACATAATATTTTCCTGGGTTATCTCTTTCCCGTTCAATTCTCCGGCAAGAGTTCCGGCACGCATAACCAGAATCCGCGGACACATTCCGATAATCTCATCCATATCCGATGAAATAATCAGGCAAGTCATCCCTTTCTTAGCCAAAGCAGCAATGAAATCATAAATTTCTCTGCGGGCACCAACATCTACTCCGCGTGTCGGCTCATCAAAAATAAAAATCTCCGGTCCGTTATCCAGACACTTTGCGATGGCAACTTTCTGCTGATTTCCGCCGCTCAGCGAAGCAATCGGAGCCTCCGCAGATTCCGCCTTGATTCCGAATTCACGGATATATTCCTGTGCTGTCAATGTCTCTTTCTTTGAATGAATGAATCCGGCTGTACAATATTTCACAAGAGAAGCCAGTGTTGTATTCCGGGTCACAGAAAAATCAGGCAGTAAACCGCTTGCCTGACGGTCTTCCGTCAAATAAACAATTCTGTTCCTGATGGCATCTGCGGGAGTCCGGATGGATGCAGTTTTTCCGAAAACTTCAACGGTTCCGCCATTCCGTTTCCGCAAACCGCAAATGACTTCAGCCACTTCCGTACGCCCTGCCCCTGCCAATCCGGCAAGTCCGGTCACGCTACCGCGCTTCAAAGCAAATGAAACACCTTTCACTTCTTTTCCTGAACGGAGGTCCCGACATTCCAGAACAGTTTCGGGACTGTCGGAAAGAATCTGTTCCGGGAAAAGTCCGGTCAGCTCACGTCCAACCATCAGATTGGCGATTTTTTCCGGATTCAGTTCCGAAGCCGGACTGCGATGAACAAGCGTTCCATCCCGCAGGACAGCGACTTCATCACAAATCGTGCAAATCTCATCCAGACGGTGAGAGATGAAAATAATGGATTTCCCTTCTTTTTTGAGTTCGCGCATCACCCGGAAAAGCAGAGAGGTCTCGTGACTGTTCAAAACCGTTGTCGGCTCATCCATGATAAGGAGTTTGGATTCAACGGAAAGAGCTTTTGCAATCTCAACCATCTGTTTTTCAGCGACATTCAGTTCTGCCACACTGCCGTAGGGAGAGATTTCAGCACTCAATTCGGAAAGCAACTTCCGGGATTCTTCCGCCATCTTTGCTCTGTCAATAATGCCGAATCGGGAAGGTTCCCTTCCGAGAAAAATATTTTCGCAAACGGAGAGATCCTGAGCCAGGTTGAATTCCTGAGGGATCATGGAAACATTTCCGCCCAAACTGATGGAACCACCGTCAGGTTTGTGGATTCCGGTCACACACTTGACGAACGTGGATTTTCCTGCGCCGTTTTCGCCGACAAGCCCGAAAATGCATCCGGCGGAGATTTCAAGAGAAACGCCATCCAGCACGGTATGGTTTCCAAACCGCTTGGTCAAATGTTCCGTTTTGAGAAGAAATGTGTTCATGATACGAAAAATCCCCGGCGGTTAAACCGGGGATTCTATAGCAAATTATCAGCTGCGATTATTTATCGTAAGCGTGTCCTGCGGAACCGAGGACGTTGATAACTTTGTGCTTGTAGAGTTCTTTGAGAGCATCACGAGCAGGACCGAGGTACTTGCGGGGGTCAAATTCTGCCGGTTTTTCATCAAAGACTTTACGGACAGCAGCGGTCATAGCGAGACGGCCGTCGGAGTCGATGTTGATTTTGCAAACTGCAGATTTAGCAGCTTCGCGGAGCTGACCTTCGTCGATACCGATAGCATCTTTGAGTTTTCCGCCGTGTTCGTTGATGATCTTGACGAGGTCCTGGGGAACGGAGGAGGAACCATGGAGAACGATGGGGAATCCGGGGATCTTCTTTTCGATTTCGTGGAGGATGTCAAGACGGATTTTGGGATCGGTACCGGGCTTGAATTTGTAAGCACCATGACTGGTTCCGATTGCGATAGCGAGGGAGTCAACACCTGTCTGAGCGAGGAATGCTTCGACTTCTTCGGGTTTGGTGAAGGAGTGGTTTTCTGCAACGACATCATCTTCGACACCGGCGAGAACTCCGAGTTCGCCTTCGACTGTAACATCATACTGATGAGCCAGTTCAACAACGCGCTTGGTTTCTTCAACGTTGCCTTCCCAGGGTTTGCTGGAACCGTCGATCATGACAGAGGAGAAACCGAATTCGATGCAGCTCTTGCATGTTTCAAAGGAATCACCGTGGTCGAGGTGCAAACAGATGGGAACAGGTTTTCCGCCGCTGATTTCAGCAGAGTAAGCAACAGCACCCTGAGCCATGTAGCGGAGCAGAGTCTGGTTGGCATACTGACGTGCGCCCTTGGAGACCTGAAGAATCACAGGGGATTCTGTTTCGGTACAAGCTGCGATGATTGCCTGAAGCTGTTCCATGTTGTTGAAGTTGAAAGCGGGGATAGCATAACCGCCAGCCATTGCTTTCTTGAACATTTCTCTTGTGTTGACAAGACCGAGATCCTTGTAGTTAACCATAGGTAAATCCTTTCGATTAATGGTTTGGTTTTTTTCTATGAAATATGCCACAGATTTTAAAAATTTCAAGTTCTCTTTCATATTTTCCCATGCTTTTTTCTGACTTCTTTCTTGAAACTTTCCAAAAAAGGCGTAAATTACTCTCTGAAATTATTTGAAGAAAGGACTGTAATATGTTTGAACTTGATGTAGAACGCGAATTCTCTTCCGCTCACAATCTGAAGGGATATAACGGAAACTGTTCCGAAAAACACGGTCATAACTGGGGTGTCCAGGTCTTTGTCCGTTCCAATTCACTTGACGAAATCGGCATTGCAGTGGATTTTAAAGCCCTCAAACGGGAACTGGATGCAATCCTCCTGGAATTGGATCATAAAGACCTCAATACAATTCCGCCCTTCGACACCATCAATCCCACCAGCGAAAATATCGCAAAAACCATCTATGACCGGCTGGCATCCAAACTCAATGACGGACGGATCAAGGTTTATAAAGTCCGGATCAGCGAAAACAAAACCTCCGGTGCAAGCTATTTCGAGGATTGAACCCCATGATCTTCTTCTCTGCTGAACAGAACGATGCCGGAAAAAAAGCTTCAGAGCTCCTCAAACAGAAAGGTGCCGTTCTCATCGTCCCGACAGAAACCGTTTACGGTTTGATCTGTGCCTGGGAAGATGACGAAGCGCGGAAGAAGATCTATGACCTCAAACACCGTTCTCCGACAAAGCTGTTCGCCGCCTTTGTGCCGGATATTTCCGTTGCTGAACAGCTCTGCGGAAGAGAACTCCCTGCAGCTGCAAAACGACTGGCGGAAAAATTCATGCCCGGAGCAATCACCCTGATTGTACCGGATAAAAACGGAGCCACATTCGGATTCAGAATCCCTGACCATCCGTTTATATTGGACCTGTTGAAACAATATAATGGAGCTCTGGCATCCACAAGTGCCAACCTTTCCGGCGAACCGCCTGCATTGGACCTTCCCACAGCATTGCGGACAATTGACGGTGCCCCTGCCGGTGCTGTAGATGGCGGTGCCCTGCCCGCAGATTCCATTCCGTCAACAATCATCCAGGTCACGGCTGACAATCAAGTGAAGATCATCCGTACCGGATTGATTTCTGAGCAGAAAATCCATTCTGCTTTACGGTAAAGGCTATTTCAACCGTCTTCAAAAATGTCTGAAAATTCTTAAAATTGCCTCCTGAGTAAAAAGCTCTGTTCACAAATCACCCCTTATTGGGTACAGAATTATAATGTCCAAAAAGTTGCATACATTTTACGGGTATTTTTTTAGGTAAGCTCTTCGAGGGCAACTTGTTTTTTATATTTTTAATGTTATATTATTTTGGAATTATTTATGCTCCGGGAGCATATTCCGCAGAAGAGAGATGTTCTGGAAAAACTCTTGATTCCGGATAACCGAAGTTCCAATTTCTGTGGATTTGAAAGTCTGATAACAGATAAAATTTGAAGAGGATACGAATGAAAACAGGCTGCAACTATTGGGCAAGTCATGCAGGGACTCGCATGTGGGAACTCTGGGATGAAGAAATTGTACGCAAAGATCTCAAGCTTCTCGCGGAAAACGGATGTGAAATGCTTCGCGTGTTCCCGAACTGGAGAGATTTTCAGCCGATAGAAATCAGTTATACCGGCGGAGGAATGGTCAGAGATATTTATATGCACGGGAAACCGCGTCCTGACACCTATTGCGGAAGAGCGGGAGTTGATGAAGAGATGATCCGCCGTTTCCGCCGTCTGGCTGATATCGCTCATGAATACAATATGACTTTGCGGGTTGCAATCGTCACCGGATGGATGAGCGGTTCTTTTTACACACCTCCGGCATTGGAAAAATGCAACCTGCAAACAGACCCGTTTGCTTTGCGCTACACTGTAAAATTCGTTCGCTGTTTTGTCCATATGCTGAAAGATTGCCCAGCGATTGAAGAGTGGGAACTCGGCAATGAGTGCAACAATCTGGCACGGCTTGACAATTCCCATTCGGCATGGCTCTGGACCCATCTTGTCAGTTCAGCGATCCGTCTGGAAGATCCAACCCGGAAAGTTGCTTCCGGTATGCACGGACTGCGGGCGGCGGATGAACATAATTGGGATTGTGTTTGGAGCCTTCAGACGCAGGGCGAACTCTGTGACCGGATGACCCCGCACCCGTATCCGCATTCAAAATCCAAACTGGCGGCAAGAATTGACAGTCATGACTCATTCCGCTGTATGCTGGAAGCAACAGTTGAAATGCTTTATTACGGAGACATTGTTGATCTTCCGTGCAATGTGGAAGAAATCGGAACGTTTGCGCCATCCTTTGCTTCCGAAAGTTTGAAAGCAACGTTCCTGCGCGGTTCAATGTATAACGCCTGGGCTCACGGGGCATCTGATTATCTCTGGTGGTGTGCGTTTGATCAGGACCGGCTTGATTTTCCGCCATACTACTGGAGTGCCTTTGAAAGAGAACTCGGTTTGTTCGATGCTGACTTCCGTCCGAAAAAATTATTGGAATCCTTCAAAGAGTTCAAGCATTTCAAAGACAATCTGCCGTTCAAAGAACTGCCTCCTTTTCAGCGTGATGCGGTTTGCATTGTAACGCGCGGTTTGAATATGAATGATGCACTTTCCAATGCCTGCAGTTCATTGCTGCTGGCAAAGCAGAACCATTTTGATATCCGGTACAGATTCACATCAGAACATGAAACAGATGCTCCGCTCTATATTGTTCCCGGCATTACCGGAGACCTCAGTCTTTACGGTTATGAATGGAATTCTCTCATCGAAAAAGTGAAAAACGGAGCGGTCCTTTATGTTTCCATGGATAATTGTGCAATGACCAGATTCACAGAACTGTTCGGCGTGGAAGTTACAGGACGGGAACTGCGTTCAACTCCCGCAATCGTGGAAATGGATGGAGAAAAGTTCACAATTCCTGCCGAAGTCAAGACTTCATTGAATGTTCTTAATGCGGAAGTCATTGCAAGAGAAAGCGACGGTAATCCTGTCTTTGTCCGCAACCGTTATGGAAAAGGCTGGTGTTATCTGCTGACGCTGCCTGTGGAAAAAGCAACCGGAAATATTCCCGGAGCATTCCATAAGCCGGAACAACCCGCCTGGAGAAAATTCTATGCCCCGCTTGCAGAACATATCAAAGCAAGACGCAGAATCACCTGCTCCAATCCCTTTGTCACTCTGACAGAACACCCGGAAAGTGATAATGTCTGCTGGGCTGTTGCAATCAACAACAGTACAGAACCTGTCAAAATCGATTTCAGAATTTCCCCACAGTGGCAGGCGGAGGAATCTGAAAAGATTGAGTTGCAGCCCTTTAGAGCCAAGTTACTGAAACTTACGGCAAAATAAAAAGGTTCCGTTCCAAATAAAGGTTGATTTGTAATCGGGGAAGAAGGGAAAAACTTTTGAGGAAAGTTCTTCCCTTCTTCCCCGAACCCCATCATCCTTTTTCAAACCTTTTTGCGGCATTCCGATTTTTACGATGTAAAAATCGAAATGCCATCTTAAAGTTAAAATAGCAGAAGGTTTTACCGACCTGAATGGATAATAAAGATCATTCGGAGAATTCCAGCACTTGACTGACACTCCGCTTCTTGAACTCATGAGTTGTACACCTGTAGACTTTCCGGAAGGCGTGACAAAAGCTGCTGGCATCGCAAAAGCCATGCCGTTCTGCAATTTCGCTCAAAGTATAAGTTCCCCGTTTGACATCATTGGCGGCATTGGTCAAACGGACACGCAATGCAAATTGACCGTAACTCACCCCCATAGAACTGTGAAAGAGATAGGAAAAACGGCTGACGCTCAAAGCACATGCCTGAGCTGCCGCTTCCAGAGAAGGCGGGATCTGGGAATTTCTGACCAGAGTTACCGCTTTCCGGATACGGTTCATGGCAAAATGATCGGGAATTCCTTCCACCTGATCTGCTGGAATCCGCTCTGATGCATGAAGGATCAATTCATGGATCAGCAGCCAGGAATGAGTCTGCCAGTTCATCTTTTTCCGGTGATAGGTGTGAAACAATTTATTGGAAAGCCGGATGACTTCCTCCCGGTCGGTATCGTCTTTCGGACAATACCGGTGTTCCGGGGCTACGGTAAAAGGAGCCAGCCAGTCTGCATCGGAACAGGAACCGCAATTTCCGATATTGTCAATATTGATATTCACTGACATGACAAAGTTTCGGGAATCCAGCAGACGGTATGCGTGAGGTTCCCAGCACATGGTCCACCAGAGATCGCCCTGCTGATAAATTCCGGTGTAATCTCCGATTGTCACCTCTGCCCTGCCCTGCATAACAATAGAGATTTGCAAAGCGTAATGAACATCCCCCTGCATTTTCTTTTCGGGGCCTCTTCCATATTCCCAAAGGATATTGAAAGGAGACTCCGGAGAGAGGGTCGGATGTTCCTGCGGTTTCAGCTGAATATTCTCAAAAATGCTCATAACAGTAAGTTTTTACAATTTATTGGTGATTTTTCACAAGGTTTCCCTATTGAAAAAAGTACGTTTGCTATATATAATGTATAGCAGATTACAATTTTTTCAACTATGTTTCGTAAATTTTACGGACAAACAAAAAACACAAGGAGGTTTTTTATGGCAACTGCAAAGAAAGCAGCCAAACCCGCAGCAAAGAAAGCAGCCCCCAAAGCAGCAGCTAAACCCGTTGCAAAGAAGGCTGCCGCCAAACCCGCAGCAAAAGCAGCTCCCAAGGCTGACAAGCTCGCAATCGACGGCGGCAAAAAAGTCTTTGAAGGCGCATTCCCCACATGGCCCCAGTTTGAAGAATCCACCGTTCTGAAGGTCGCTGATCTTCTCAGAACCGGTAAAGTCAACTACTGGACCGGCAAAGTCGGACAGGAATTTGAAGCAGAATGGGCAAAATGGCTCGGCGTCAGAAACGCTATCAGCGTTGCCAACGGAACCTGTGCTCTCCATACAGCTCTCGCAAGTATGGGCATCGGCCCCGGTGATGAAGTTATCTGTACATCCTACAGCTTCATCGCATCCAGCTTCTGTGCCCTTCAGGCAGGTGCTCTGCCTGTTTTCGTTGACGTCGATGACTCCCACACAATCGATCCCAAGAAGATCGAAGCTGCTATCACCGAACGCACCAAAGCTATCGTCGTCGTTCACCTCTACGGTATCGTCGCTGATATGGATCCCATCCTCGCAATCGCCAAAAAACACGGTCTGAAAGTTGTTGAAGACTGCGCACAGTGCTTCGGCGGTGTCTACAAAGGCAAAAAAGCCGGTACCATCGGTGATGTCGGCTGCTTCAGCTTCTGCCAGAGCAAACACTTCACCACAGGCGGTGAAGGCGGTATGGTCGTTACCAATGACGATGATCTCGCATGGGAATGCCGTTCCTTCCGTGACCATGGTTACGATGTCAAGGAAAAAATGAACCTCCTCGAAAAAGAAGGCAAACAGCTCTACATCCACAGAAGAGTCGGTTTCAACTTCCGTATGACCGAAATGCAGTCCATGATCGGTCTCTGCGAACTCAAACGTCTTGATTCCTGGAACCTCAAGGCACGTCTCGCTAACGGTAAATACCTCATCAAAGAACTTGGCAAACATCCTCTCGTCAAGATCGCTCCGCTGGATACCAAGGACCGTCAGAACTGCTTCTGGTGGGCTCCCTTCGTTCTCGACACCACCAAGTTCAAAGATGGTATCACCACCAAGGACTTCATCGACGCTATCGCTGCAGAAGGTGTTCCTGTTTACAGCGTTCTCTGGCCGGAAATGTACAAGGAACAGGCATATGCCGAACGTAACGGTTTCGGTCTTGCCAAGTATCCCTTCTACGATCCCAAGTCCCGCAACATTGACTACACCACTTTCAACTGCGAAAAGGCAAACTGGATGACTGACAGAACCATGTGCTTCTTCACCCACCCGGTTTACACCCTCAAGCACATGGAAGCATGTGTCAAGGCATTCAAGAAAGTTGCCGCTGCTTACATGAAGTAATTTTTTACTTCCGCAAAGCCGCAGAACCTGAAAAGTCTGCGGCTTTCTTGTCTAAAACCTCTTTTTACAAGGATTTTTTACTATGGCTAAAGTCAAATATGGTCTCATCGGATTCGGCGGAATCGCAGAAAACCGTGTTGCCAAAGAAGGTTATGCCTGCGATAAAAACCGTTTTGCTCCCCTGCAGTATGCTGAACTCGTTGCAGCGACCGATATCAATCAGGGACGGAAAGAAGCTGCTGAAGCACTCGGACTCAAATGGTTTGCTTCCGCAGATGAAATGCTGGCAGATCCCGAAATCCAGGCTGTCTATATCGCAACAAACAACACCACTCACGTTCCTCTGGCAATGAAAGCTCTCAATGCCGGAAAACATGTCATCTCCGAAAAACCCATGGCAACAAATTCCGCTGATGCAAAAGCTCTTGTGGCTCTCGCAAAGGAAAAAGGTCTCTCACTGGGCGTTGACCACATGATGGTCTACAATGCATGGAACGTCAAAGCAGAAAGCATGGTCAAAGCCGGTGATCTCGGAACAGTCAACGACTCCTGCTTCCACATGGAATTCGCTTACGGTTACGATCCCGCAGAAGCTGCCACCTGGCGCTGTTCCAAGATCGAGGAAATGGGCGGTCCCATCGGTGACGTCGCAAGCCATTGCTTCTATCTTTCCGAATACATTTTCGGCAAAAAAATCGCAAAACTCGCAGCGGTTTACCTGCCCAAAACAATGAATATCGTCGCTGAAGACGGTGCATACATCAAATTCTTCTTTGAAGACGGCATGCAGTCCAGTGCAAAGGTTGCATTCTCCGAAATGCGCGGCGGTCTCGGCGGAACACTCAGCAACCTCGGTTATGAAATCTACGGGGACAAGGCTGCTCTCCGCGGTTATGGAACCATGTTCCAGCTTTCCGGACACGCTGACGAACCCGTCAAAGTCCGTCTCGAACTGGATAAATTCGATGGCACAACCACCAATGTTCCTCCCTGTGAGATCAAGAACATGTATCAGTGCCTGATCGAACATCATGCACAGTCTGTTTTGAACGGAACTCCGCTCACAGCAGAAGATGCTTTGCACAACATTCAGCTCTGCGAAGCAGCTCATGAATCCGCTCAGAACGGCGGAAAACTGATCGAAGTCAAATAAGATCATTCAGGATAACTGCCGGTGAAAACCTCATCGGCAGTTTCTTTCAATCTCCCGAAAGGACGGTTTATGAAGAACTCTGCCATCAAAGAATTTTTCAAAAAATATAAGCTCGAACTGATTGCTTTTGTTCTCATCTTTGCCGTTTTTTCCCCAAGTCTCCGCTATGGTTTCCAGATGGATTGGGATGATACTGCCTATGTCTGTAAAAATCCTTATCTGCTCTTTACCTGGGAGAACATTGTCCGCTGTTTCACCTCCGGAACCATCGGACTTCTTACACCTCTGACGACGTTCTCACTCATGCTGGACCGCTTGATCTGGCAAACACAGGAAATTGCGTTCGGATATCGTCTGACCAACATTCTGCTTCATGCAGGGGGTGCGCTTTTTCTTCTGAACATCATCAAACGTCTCGGAGTGCGCCCCTGGCTGGCTTTCTGCTGTGCGCTCTTCTGGGCAATTCAGCCGCAAAGATTGGAATCGGTTGTATGGATCGCTGAACGGAAAGATGTCCTCAGCGGATTTTTTGCGTTGTTTTCCTTCTTTATCTTCATGAAAGCTCCCGGAAACTGGAAAAATATTACGGGTGCTGTTCTTCTTTTCGTTCTGTCGCTTCTGGCAAAACCTTCAGCCATCGGACTTCCGCTGATTGCATGTGTTTACCTTTGTTATATAAATCCGCAAAAATTCAACTGGAAATATATTCTTTACGGAATTTGCGGCATGGGTGCAGTTGTGTTCCTGCTCTGTCATTTTCTGAATATTTTTCCAAGTTTCATTCCCATGCCGCGCTTGCTTTCTGTTGTTCTGCACAATGGTTTATTTTATACAGTCAACGGGATTCTCCCCATCGAAACAAGTCCCTGTTATCCGTTTGTTGACTGGAGTGATATCTGGATGGTTCCCGTTGGGCTCCTGCTGCTGATACTCCTTCTTGTCTTTGGCAGAAAAGCTCAGATGAGCTGGAAATCACTCGGATTGTTTTTCCTTGCCTTTTTATTGGTCTTTTCCGCACTGTTTGCCCCGTTTACAGGAGCGTTCATCTTCAATCCCACGGATTACGCTGACCGTTATGCCTACTTCCCGAATCTGGCAGTCTGGGTATTTCTGGGATATTTCCTGGAGCGGATTTACCGGAATTATGACAGAATCGTTCCGTATCTGAAACTTGCAGGATCTGCACTTGGAATTTATATGATCGGCATGACACTTTGGAACATGCAGATGTGGAAAGATTCTCTCACGCTTGTCAGATGGGGAATTTACTCTCATGAATACCCCAATGATAAATTTCTCATGATTCATGCGAAATACGGTTTTATTGAACAGGATCCGGAAATTCTGCGGGAGACCATGGAATTTCTGAAAAAGAAACACGAGCTTTCTGATCTTCCCCGTGATGACGCCCGGAACAAACAAGGCAGAAAATGTACGATCGATGCGCTTGATCTTGCGATTGAAATCTTTTATACGAAATATTTCCGGATTACCGGAAAACAGCTGGAAGCCGCAGCGCACGCAGCCAAAGCAACTCAGAAATATGATTATTTTGTATCATCAAACAAGCAGGTTCTTCTGTTGGAACGTGATCTTTATGAACAGGCATTCAAACACCTGCTCCTGCAATTTTTTATGGATAATAACGATGAAAACCGTCTCCGTCATCTGGAAAGCTGGGCGGGAAAAACCACAACCCGTTACGGAGAAATTCTGCCGGATTACAATTTTACGGCCCTGCTGAAATTCTATAAAAATGATTATCAGGGTGCAATTTCCGATTGGAAAAAAATTCTTGAGACAAATAAAAACGCACCGGATATTCTTGAAAACATCCGGCGCGCTGAACAGAAACTCAAAGAACAGAATTAATAAAATCTTTAGGCTCTGTTCCCAATAAAGGTTGTTCCTTGAGGAGGGGAAAAAGCCCTTTTGAGGAAAGGTCCTTTTTCCCCTCCTCAAACTCCACCCCTTTTTTCCAAACCTTTTTGCGGCATTCTGATTTTTGATAACAAAAATCAAAATGCCATCTTTTGAGTGAAATAGAAGA
>JAFVTF010000084.1 GCA_017503375.1 Lentisphaeria bacterium
GCATTTCGATTTTTACACCGTAAAAATCGGAATGCCGCAAAAAGGTTTGGAAAAAAGGGGTGGAGTTTGAGGAGGGGAAAAAGGACCTTTCCTCAAAAGGGCTTTTTCCCCTCCTCAAGGAACAACCTTTATTGGGAACAGAGCTTTGAAAATTCAATGGTTCTTCAGATAATCGGCAATCGTCCGGGCAAAAACGATTCCCACTCCGCTGACACGGCGGGCAATCTCTTCCGCTGAAGTTTTCCGTAAAACAGCAACAGAACCGAACTCTTTCAAAAGAAGTGCTTTTCTCACTTTGCCCAAACCTTCAATTCCATCCAGAACCGATTCTTCCAAACGTCTCATCCGCAATTCCCGGTGATAAGAAATGGCAAACCGGTGCGCTTCATCACGGACCGCCTGCAATACCCGCAAGGCAGGTTTATGACGGTCAAGAACCAACGGTTCACTTCTGCCGGGCAGGTAAATCTCTTCATTCCGTTCCGCAAGCCCGATCACCGGAAACGGCGGCACATCCAACTCCACCAATGCCCGCAAGGCACTGCTCAACTGCCCTTTTCCGCCGTCAACCATCAGCAGATCCGGACGGGGCAAATCAAAATTCATCAGCCGGGTGAAATATCTTGTCACCGCCTCATACATCATGGCGAAGTCATTGGCACCTTCCACCGTTCGGATACGGAAACGGCGGTATCCGCTCTTTTCAGGTTTTCCATCGCGGAACCGCACCAGACTCGCCACAGCCAATGTTCCGCCGATGTTGGAGATATCAAAACACTCGATCACTGTCGGCAATACGGGCAGTTTCAAGGTTTCTTTCAGGTCCTCCACCGCAGTATGCCCGACAACTGACGGAATGGATGCGTTCTCAAACGTTCTCCGCTTGATTCCGCAGACTTCCCGCAGATTGGAAAGCATATCCCTGAATGAAGAGGCCTTTTCAAATTTCTGAGCAGCCGCAGCTTCTTTCATCTGATTTGTAAGCAGCTCTTCCGTTTCAGCAATATTTCCATTCAGAATGTCTACGGCCTTGTTCAAACGTTCCTGATATTCCTCCGGTGAAGCAACTCCGATACAGGGCTGACAGCAATCTTTCACATTTCCGGCGAGACAGTGTTTGCGGTGCTCCTCCCCCGGATCGGAACAGTTGCAGGAACGCAGACCGCAATGTTTCGTCAGCCAGATTGCAAGTTCACGCATGGCTGTTCCATGGGGGAACGGTCCGAAATAGAGGGCATTATCTTTCCGTTTGAGCCTGGTCGGACGCAGCCTGGGAAATTTCTCCGACAAATCTATTTTCAAAAGCAAGTACCGCTTGTCATCCCGCATCAGAATATTATAGCGGGGAGCATATTCTTTGATAAAACGGGATTCCAGAATCAGGGATTCATCTTCATTATTGACCGGAAAAGTCTCCCATGTGTCAATAGATGAAATCAGACTCCGGAGTTTGGCATCCGCACGCATAGTCCGTGACGGCTGGAAATATTGGGAAACCCTGCGCCTCAAATTGGCAGCTTTCCCCACATAGATAATGGAACCGAACTGATCCCGGAAAACATATACTCCCGGTTTGGAGGAAATATCGGAGGGTCTGAAATCACTTTTTGCCATAAACAGACCTCCCTATGCCATGCCGCCGAACAGAGCCTGACCGATACTGACAGATGACTCATCCGGAGAGGTGATCACATGACGGTAAACCTTGAATCCTTTTTCTTCCAGACGTTTTTGCACGGAACGGGTCAGGGACGGGCTCAAAAATGTTTTTCCGGAAAGCAGCACATTTCTGCATTTGGAAACGGTTGCGCCATACTCCGCCATTTGAACTGCCGCATCTGTGATGGACAGCATGAACGCTGCGGATAAATCACCGGCGCTCTCTTTCCGCAGGCGGAAAAACCGTTCCGGATCACGGAAAAACGGACTCCAGTCAATCTGAAAAAGATCATCTGCCTCTGTCCGGAAAACAAACTCTTCTCTGAGCCGTTCTGCCTTTGCAGGATCGAACCCGCCGGAAATTGCATGTTCAAACCGCAAGATTTCCTGCTGATCATATTTCATCTGGGGGGAAGCCGCCCCGATCGCAGCAGCAACAGCATAAAAAAGAGTCATGGCTGCATGAGTCCCGGTCATCTGACTGCTGTCAGCCTGTTTCCATTCCCGGTAAAGGGGCAAAGGAATATTCAGGAGCTGAGCCAGCTCTCCGGTAAGTTCCACCCCGCACTGTTCCAGATATCGGGTCAGAACAAATGCCGGACGCGACGTCCGTTCTCTGGGAGGATTCATGGGAACCGGAGAAAAGGTTGCCAATCTGCGGAAACGGGTGTGGGAAACTTCCAGCAGTTCTGCGCCCCAGATATTTCCATCCGGTCCGAATGCCCCGCCGTCAAACACCAATGCCAAGACCTCCGGAAGATGATGTTCCACCATACCCGCCATAGCATTTGCCTGATGCCGCTGGACAGTTGTCAGAGGAACCCGGTACTGTTCTGACAACTGAACTCCCATCCGATGGGAGAAAGAGGTATGGTCCATGTCACAAACCACCATTTCCGGAATTCTGGCGAACATCAGAGCCAAATGTTCAGCGGTGTGTGATAAAGCAAGAGAATTCCGTTCTGTCCGGATATTTCCCATCTGGTGGGATAAAATGATTTTATTTTTGAATCCGATGGCAATTGCAGCATTGGAATCTGCCCCCAAAGCCAATACAGTACGTTTCAATGGACGTCTGAGCAGAAGCGGTTCGGGTGCCAGCCCGTTACTGCGGCGGTAAGTCTGAAGTCCCAATCCGGGTTGGCAGGCTTGAACGGAAGGTCCGCTGCTCTGCCAGATTTTCAAATCATGCATCAGAATCAAATCAGCGATCCGGCAGACTTCCGCCAGATCATCATCGCCGCCGGCATCCTCCGGATCAACCGGAACCGGACCTCCGGTAAATGCCAATTTCTCAAATGGAATGAACCCTCCGTTACCATCGGGTCTGCTCTGCATCAGAAGATAAATCAACCCATTAGGCGGGAACTGCATTCCGATAGTTGACGGATGATCCGGACAATATAATTCCGGTTCGGGAATCATTCCCGGTTTCTGCCGGAGCAGCACCAGCGGAACAGCAGAAGATGTCAGCAGAGATTCTTCTTCCGGAGAACATTCGCAATATTTCTGAACTGTCTGCAAATCATTGACATAAAAGGAGATGGGTTTTTCCATCTGCTGTTTCCGTTCCCGGATCAAACGGATTGTTCCGGAATGAGCAGGATCGCCGAGAATCACAAATCCATCATAATTTTTAACAGCCACAATCTTTCCATCTGCCAGAGCAGCCGCTGCAGCTGCCAGCGGATCATCTGAAACAACGGGGTCCCCGTTTCCGCGAATCAGAAACACACCCGGTCCACATTCCGGACAGCTCAAAAACGGATATTCCGGCATTTCATTTTCGCAGGTCCGGCAACGGGGGAATGTCCGGAGTGTGCTCATTTCACGCGTTTCTCCGGCAAGCAGAGTCACGGAATAACGCGGTCCGCATTCCGGACAGCTCAGAAACGGATACCGGTAAAAACGGGATTCCGGATCAAGCATTTTATCTTTGCATGTCCGACACGGCGGACGGTCAGGAGCTGTCGGCTTTTCATAAAAAACCGGACCGACCAGACGGAATGGCTTCGGCGGAGTCTGTTCCGGGAGAATCTCCCGTTTCAGCAAATTAATATGCTTGATACTGAACCAGCGGGTAACCTTGTCCGGCAGCGAACGCAAAAACAGGGTAATATCCAGCTCATCTCCCTCCAGCATGAGCTGAACACCGTTTACAGTATTGGCAATCCAGCCGCCGAGCGTTGTTTTTGTAACCAGACTCCACATGAAAGGACGCAGCGCAGGTTCTTTGCACCGTCCAATCAATTCAAGAGTCACGGCACTTTTCATATTCAGCTCCGTTTCCCCTGAACAGCGGCAGTATAAGATTCATAAATACCGGGGAACGGCCGCAATGCACGTTCCAGAATCCCCACACAATGAGCAATACAAACGCCGTAATTGGTAAAAGCAACTCCCTTTGTACGGCAGAACTCCATACGGGTCAGCATTTCTCTGCGGTTGAACATACATGCACCACAATGGATCACCAGAGAAAATTCGCTGAGGTCGGCAGGAAAATCATGTCCGCGGAAATGTTCGATCTGCAACGCTTTCCCGGTTTTCTTCCGGAGCAATGCCGGAATCTTGACCGTTCCAATATCTTCTCCAACCGGATGATGCGTACATGCTTCTGCAATCAGAACTCTGCTGCCGTCTTCCAGAAAATCAATTGCAGCTGCACCGGAAGCACAAACTGCAAGGTCTGTCTTCTGCCGTGCCAGCAAAATGGAAAACGAAGTCAGCGGGACATGCTCCGGAACGATCTTTGAGACTTGTGCAAACATCTGGGAATCAGTCACAACCAAATCCGGTTCACGGGTCAGATTCTGCAAACATTCAGCCAGTCTGTTTTCTTTTGTCACAACACACCAGGAATCCTTATCCAGAGCATCCCGGATCGCCTGAACCTGCGGCAGAATCAAACGGCCTTTCGGAGCTTCAATATCCACAGGCGTGACCAGAACGGAGAATGAATTTCCATTGATAAATTCCGGCAGCATCCCCTGCGGGGTGAGAAAATCTTCGGGTGCGGCAGAAATGATTGCACTCCGCAGGTCTCCGAAACCATCCCCTGTAAGCGAGGAAACGGAAACATGGGGAATTTTCTGTTCATCCAGCTGTTTCAAGAGTTCCGGGTCCGGCTGCTGCACTTCTGATTTATTGAAAACAGCAATAAACGGTATTTTCAGATTCCGGAACTGTTTCGCCAGTTCATTTTCCAGAACTCCCCAGGTCCCGGAACCGCTTACAATCAAAGCCAAGTCTGTACGTTCCAATACTTTGCGGCTTTTTTCCATCCGCATTTCTCCAAGAGTTCCCACATCATCCAGACCGGCTGTATCAATCAGCAGAACAGGACCGACAGGCTGAAGTTCCATTGCTTTTTCGATAGGATCAGTCGTTGTTCCCGCAATATCGGAAACAATGGAAATCTGTTGTCCGGCCAAGCGGTTGAGCAGGGATGATTTCCCCGCGTTCCGGGCACCGAAAACACCGATCTGAAGCCGTAACCCTTTAGGCGTGTTCTGCATAATATCAATCTCCCTTTATCAGTGAGATTCAACCCATTTCTGAGCTTTTGCCGCACAGTTGCTTGTAACAGCATCCACTCCCGCTTCAACCCAGCGTTTTGCAACGACAGGCTGGTCAACGGTCCATACAGCACATTTCAATCCGGCATCATGAACTTTTTTCACGAAGGTGTTGAAATCTTCATCCGGAGCCATTCCCACATCCACACCGTCTGCTTTCAATTCTTTTGTACGGCTGATGAGATCATCGGTCTTTTCTGCCAGCGTTTTTTCGCCATCCTTCCCGATGTAGTAAAGGAAGAGAGCTTCCATTTTCGGATATTTTTCCTTATAAGCGCGGACAACATCGGCATGGAAAGAGATCATAACGATCTGTTTGCGTTCGATTCCGGCAGCATCGACTTCCCGGATCATTGCATCCATGACCCGCAAATCATTTTCTTTGATCTCGACATAATAAAGTTTATCTTTTCCGAGATATTTCAGAGAATCAGCAAAAAGCGGCAGGGAGACGTTTTCAAATCCGGTCCGGTTGTAACTTGCATCCAGCTGTTTGAGATCTTCCCATTTGCTCTGTTCGATAATCATGGAAACGCCCTGACAGGTTCTGAACGTGTTTGCATCATGACAGCAGATGAGGACATTATCAGCGGTCAAGTGGATATCGGTTTCAAAACCATCGGTGTTACGTTCAAGAGCGAGCTTGAATGCGGGGAGTGTATTTTCGGGAGCATCTGCAGATTCGCCCCTGTGTGAAATCCATTTTGCCATGATCTTTCTCCTGTAAAATTTTGGGTTTCCGGATAAATTTACTGCATTTTTTTATAATTTCCAGTGCTAATATCAAAAAAAATTGTCAAATATTGCGATATGTCTCTGAATGAGAAGAAAAAAAACTTTTTAAAACCCTTGAAAAGTTGCTTTCAGAGAGTATATTATGAGGATTTTAATCTTAAATATTTTGAAGGAGGCTATCATGGCCGGAAAAACCAAGCATGTCAAGAATAAATTGACAAAAGCGAAAAAGCAGATGTACTATGATCTTCTGATGAAATGCCGGGAAGATTTCGTTTCCCAGGTGAAATTTCACGCAGATGAAGCTCTTACCTCCCCCAAAGATTCCGCCGGAGAACGCGCCGGAATGGCAACACACATGGCAGACCTCGGAAGTGACAATTCCCGTCACGATCTGGAACTCGGTCTCATGTCCTCTGAATTCAGCGTTGTGGAAATGATCGAAGAATCCCTGCAGAGACTCCATGATGATGAATATGGTGTTTGTCTTGACTGCGGCGGATTGATCCCTGAAGCCAGACTTGAAGCAAAACCTTATGCCAGATATTGCACCGTTTGCAAAGGTAAACGGGAAGAACTGGAAGATCCCAGCCACAGAAGCAGATAATCTCATGGAATCCTCCTTGAATCAGGAACAGAAGGGAAAAGGTGTCTCAAAAACCTTTTTCCTTTTCTCTCTCGCCTTTGCCGTCTTTTTCTTTATTCTCGATCAGGTCACAAAAGAACTTGTTGTCCGTTTGATGACCCTCGGAGACAGAAAAGTTATTATTGCCGGATTTTTCAATCTGACCAGTGTCCGCAACAACGGTGCAGCATGGAATATGTTCGCCGGAAAGCAGTGGTTTCTGCTGCTGGTTTCTTTTGCAGTAATGGCGGGAATCATCTTTTTCTTCAAAAAGCTTACCTGCAATTACAGGGAACGGGTATTTGCCATACTTCTGCTCTGTTCCGGTATCGTGGGAAATTGTGTGGACAGACTGTTCCGGAATGAGGTTGTGGATTTTCTGGAGTTCCATCTCGGAAGATTTTACTGGCCCTCTTTCAATGTCGCCGACAGCTGTATCTGCGTCGGAGTATTCCTCTTCGTGATATCTTCTCTGATCAGACCGGAACCGGAAGAGGAAAAGAAGGATAAAAAATGATCCGTTTCCCTGTTATCATGGGAGCGACTGCATCGGGGAAATCTTCCCTTGCGCTGGAACTCGCTGCCCGTTTTCATGGAGAAATCATCTCCGCAGATTCCATGCAGCTTTACCGGGAGCTTGATAAAGGAACTGCAAAACCGACCCGGGAAGAACTTGCAAAAATCCCGCATCACCTCGTGAATATTCTCAATATGACTGAACGTTCCGATGTTTTTTCCATGGTCAGCCGTATGGAACAGGCGGTCAAAGAAATCCGGGAACGGGGGAATCTCCCCATCGTTGCAGGAGGAACAGGACTCTATCTCAGAGCTTTGCTTTACGGAATGGACGATGTCCCGGCAGATCAAAAGCTGCGGAAACAGCTGGATGAACGATTTGATTCCCCGGAAGGTCATGAAAAGTTGAAACAGATCATGGAACGGGAATGTCCTTCCGATTTTGCACGCTGGAAGGAACATCCCCGGAAATTGCTCCGGGCAAGAGAAGTTTTCCTTTTGTGCGGAAAAGAAATGACTGTTCTGCAGAAAGCATGGAAAGAACGCCCGCCCCGTACAGATGCCGTTTCGTTTCTGCTTGTATGGGATCGGGAAGAACTCAACCGGAGAATCTTTCTGCGCTGCGGAGAAATGCTGGAAAACGGCTGGATCGAAGAAACGGAACGTCTGATGTCGCAGGGATTGTTTGAAACGCCGACAGCATGGCAGGCGTTGGGCTATTCCATCATCCGGGAATATTTGCTCGGAAATGTAAAACGTTCCGAACTGTGTGAAAAAATCTCTATTGCCACCCGTCAATTTGCAAAACGTCAGATGACCTGGTTCACCGGACAGCATCCTGAAGCAGTCCGGATCCCCATGCCATGCTCCATGGATCAGGCTGTTTCAATAATTGCTGAAAAATCCGGATCGTAAAAAACGGCTGCCAATCCTGAAAAGATATGCAGCCGTTTTCTTTGTCGTGACTTAAAACGAATCAATAACGGTCATAATAGTTATTTTCATGTTTCATGTCATACCCGTTTGTAAACGGTTTGACATTATAAGCTTCCGCTTCGCCGGGAACCCGTTCCGCACTTGAGTGGCCATCTGCCCAAAGGACATTTGTTGACATATTATGGTCAACACGGATTGAGCCCTCATCGGAACTGCCGGGAGCACAGCATAGAACATATTGCCCGGCGCTCCCGTTGGCATTGATCGTTTCCCCCAGAAGAATTGTCGCAGACGGCTGTCTGATTTGAGTTACTTTGGCTGATGGAAGGTATGGATATGATGTTGCACCGTACTTGTTGCTGCGTCCGATGTGAAGATTCATTCCATAGGAAATCGCAGCGCCGGCAGAAGTCGCATCGGCATTTGTAAGGATAAGCTCTCTAATTTCCTGTGACATTCTTCTGTGAGCAGGACAATATCGCAATTTCATATCAGAAATGTAGCCAAGGGATACAAGATAATTGGACCAGATTGATCTCTGATCACGGCTTTTGTGGATCAGCAGCGGATAATAATCCCCGCAATCTGAAGTGTACATGGAAAAAGAGAGCCCCAACTGTTTCATTTGGGAATTACAGTTTGCCGCCATTGCTTTGGCTCTGGAATTGTTCAGTGCCGGCAGCAGCATTCCGGCAAGAATTGCGATGATTGCGATTACAACAAGTAATTCAATCAGGGTAAATGTTTTTCTTGTTGATTTCATTGTCAGTCTCCGTTATTTGTAGTTTCCAAAAATTTCTATTTCACTGATTGTTATTTTTTCTCCGAGAATCCGCTGATCTATCACGACTTCAACAGAATCAGAGACGGTTTCCGGGATATTCAGCTCTAATTTCTCTACACCAGTTACAGATTTCCCCCTGACTCTGTATGTTTTTCCGTTCGGGAATACCGCTGAGACTCCCGGTAGATTTCCAGTATAATAAATCACAATTTTTGAGATCGGCACCTTCTTTTTGAAATGAAAATTGATTTTCAGTGTCTCTTCATCAATCCATGTATCAGCAAACTGTTTTATACTTAACTTTCCGGATTTGATTGCAGACCGGTTTTTCCGGTTTGTAAGATCTCCGGCAGTTAATGCAAAAATACGGTTCGTCAGACGTCCCTTTGCAAAATCAAATTTCAATTCTTTTGTATCATCCGGCGCAATGTTATAAGTGTAATATGCACCGGGGAGTTTGATGTTTGCAGAGGTAACAGGCTCATTCAACCACCAATAGAAATGGTTGTTGGTATAACATTTTCCTTTGATGACCGGTTTAACCTCTTTTTTATACGGGAAATTGAAATTCCAGATTTTATGTCCAGTTTTGATTCCTTCTGCATGAAGCAGTTGACCAATCAAATCCTTCCATTCCTTCTGCGGGATGTAAGAGTTCTTCATCGCAGAAGCAAAGAGAATCGCTTTTCCACCGCCGGGATATCTTTTCATAGTAACTGCAGCAGACCTGTTCATGAACATTGCCAGAACTTCGGTATTTCCAATCGGTTTCAGAGCATATCCCGGATTCAAGCCGATCTTTTCTTTTGTGATGTTCCTGTTGTATGGATTGTCGGTGAATGAAAACAGGACTTCATCGGATTTTACAGTTTTTGCACCGAAGAGCAGTTCCCGGAAGCTTCCAGTGGGACATCCATCTGGTGCGTAAGAAAAGACGTTTGGATCAAAGCAGATCAGAGTTCCGCCATTCTTTACAAAATCTATAAACTTCTGCTGATTTTCCGGGAGTTCAATATCTGCTTTCGCAATAAATATGACTTTCCACTTTTTTAAATCCGTTTCTTTATCCACAAGCTGATTTCCGCAGATAAATTTGAACCAGGATTGCGCGGAAGGTCCAAGCAGCGTGAACAATGCTTCACAATCCTGAAACAGCGGAGCCCAGTAACTGTTGACCGTTTCATTGGAAAGATAACAGGCATAATCCGGTTCAGGATATTTCAATAAAGGCATGGTATTAAACCGTTTTACAATATCGAGCATCGTATCCCAGCGGGGACGGTGTCCATAATAATCAATTTCAGAACACCCCATTTTTCTGACTTTTCCAACGTAATCGCTGTTCCAGATCTGAATCCCGGAACCGCCGCCGCGGGCAACTTCACTGAGATATGCAGCTGTCGTTTCTGCATCATGAGAATAATAATAAGGTTCAAAATGCACACAGGGCCAAACGGTCTTACCTGTCATATCACGCAGGATCTTTGCCGAAAATGATATAGTCTGAAGCTGTGCGGAATATTGAGGCAGACACTGTGCTGTAAAGATATCACAATAATCCTTTTCACGGGTCTGATTCTGCAGAATATTCAGACCGCCAATGGGGTCCGCAGATATACAAACCAGCGGCTTTCCATTGGGACGTTTGAATTCACGGCTGATCTTGAAAAGTTCTTTCTGGATTTCAAGCGTTTTATCGAAAACATACTTTTTGACCGCGATCCACTGGAACCGTTCTTTCGCTTTCGGAGATGACGGCGCACCGTATTTTCCGTAACCGTATTTTTCCCTGATCTCTTTTGCTGCTGCGCGGAGATATGGATCCTTTTTTAATTTTCTGGGATCATTCAACGCATTGATCAGATGCCTTGCAAAATGTTCTGTTGCTTCATCGCCCAGTGAGACTCCCCAATAGATTCCGGGATTGTTTTTCAAGTGATTCCTTGTCCAGTCAAGCAACTGTTTCCGTACAACCGGATTATAAATACAGGCAAAATTACCCTGGAAGTCCATATATGGGAAATAGAGCACAAATCCATTCTGAGTTTCCTTCGCATATTTTGACAATTTTTTCATGTTGTTTGCTATGCCGTAGTAACTTACATAGGGCAGAAGATTCGCTTTTTTGTACTCATTTATAATCAGTTCAGTGCTGTACTCAAAACCGTACTGAAGCGCAAAATTTATCATTCCTGTCGATACAGGATGATCCCAGATGAATGCACTCTGACCTTTGAACGGGGAATATTCCCCGGAGAAAAGAGATTCGTATTCTTTATTATCCACGGGCCAGAAAGCTTGTTTCTTTTCTCTTAATTTTAAGGAAATCAGTTCATTACAGTGGAAACAATCGGAATATATTATTCCGGTTCTGGTTCCCATACCAACAAACCAGTCAAAAAGCTGGATGTCATGGAATGAACCTTGCAATGCTTTCCATGAAGATGAGTAAGGAACTGCAGCACTGACATGATTCCGGGTTATATTCATTTTCCAGGATGGAATGATCAATCCTTTATCCAGAAGATGATTATAACCGATATTTTTCAGAGGAAGACTGAATGCGATCAGATAACAGTTATCACTGACTTTTCCGACCGCAGTTTTTATCCCGCTCTCCCAGGATAATCCATTCATGCCAAGCGTATCATATACTGATCCAGCCGCGTTGATGCATATCTGGTGATATGGAGCTTCCCGTCCGGTGTAGGTAATGAAAAATTCAATACAGTCACTTTTGAATACATCCAGAGTATCATGGGGTGCTTTGGCGATTTTTACCGGGCGTTTTTTGTCATGATAAAGCAATATCTGTCCATGCAGTGCTTCTGTTGTCATGGCGATATATGCTTCTGTCAGATCCGGAACCGGTGCTTTGTTTCTGGATTTGAACTTTATAAAATCAGTCAGTTTCGCGGCTCTTTTGATAAATTCCGGGTCGATTTTTCCATTCAAAGCCGGGGCATTGGAAAGCAGAGGAATTTCATTTTTTTCTGTAACTTGAAAAACCTTTACATCATCAAAAATGACTTCTCCCCTCAAACCGGATGCAGAAAAACCAATATGAACGCCATTGATATTTTCCGGAACTTTGAACGTCAATCTGACACTGCTCCAGCGGTCTCCGGTCGATTCGGTGATCTTGCTGATCATCGCTTTCTGCATCTTACTTTTTTTTGCCTGCTGATTGTTGATCGCGCTGCTCCATAAATTGGCGTGCAGTGCCGCATATCCATGGGTGATCCGGCTGGAAAATTTTGCTTCCACTGTATAGATCATTCCTGGTTTTACCGGAACAAATCCTTTTCTGTAAACTAGAACTTCCGCCGGTTTTGAGGATGAAGAGAAGACCAGTGCGGAACTTTGCTCGACTCCTTTTCCCTTAACGACCGTTCCACCCTGTTTGTGTCGGAAAAAATACCAGTATTTGAATCCTTCTTCAAACCCGGGATTGAAATTCGCTGTCAGATTTCTCTCAGCAAAGAGAGAAAATGCGGTCACAGCATATAATAATACTGTTATATAGGTTTTCATTTAAGTTTTCCTGTTAATCTTCTTTTCGCAATCCGGGAAGATCTGAATCTTTGACATATATGATTTTCATATCCCGGATGTGAAGAACTTTGTTCTGTCCGCGCATTGCTTTCAATGTTAATGCAGACCCGAGAGTCAAAATATTTTTCTGTCCGTATTTGACCAGATCGGAGATATCAAAATAGTAACGGTAACCTTCTTCTCTGGCGGAAATGATCCGTTTATCAACATCGGTCTCTTTCCCTGTTCCGATCATACCATACATTTTTCCGTTGACGAAATAGGGGGATTTCCCATTTTTCCCTTTGATTCTGTAATGGAAAAATTTACCTCTGCGGAGCAGACGGACATGTCCTTGCTCTGTTTTTTCTGAAAATGCTTTTCCGTTCAATTTCAAGACCACGCAGGGTGTCCATCCGGTGGGACGTGAATTTTCAAAATAAATTTTAGCTCTCAAAACCGGAATATATCCATTGACTTTCCTGATTTTCGGAAGTTGAATATCTTTCAGAATGGTTTTATCAGACAAATCAAATTTTTCATCCGGAATAACAATCGCCGCCAAATCTGTTTGTGCATTCAGTGAGAAAAACAGCACTGTTAAAGTAAATAATAAGATCTTTTTCATTTTTTACCGTTCTTTCTGTTCTCTTCATTCCGTTTCGTTTCAAAAAAATTTGAAACAGTGTTGACACTTGAACCGTCTTTTCCGACGGTTCGGATGTTGTTCAGGATCACCCCGCTGCTCTGAACGGTATTGACCTGAAGAGTCACCGCTTCTCCATTTGGATCGCTGACAAAAACATCAGAAATCATGGAGTTTTTCAAAGATCCGCCAAGCAGGATCGCATTGAGAGCTTTGGAATGGACCGTTGAGATCTGAATATCGGAAGTATCCCCCAGCGGAGCAGGTCCACCGTAAGCCTGATCGCCGATTTTGATCGCAGCTTTGGCATGAACACCATCCGGAGAAGTATCAAGCAGATTACTGATCTGGATATTGTAAAGCTTGATCCCGCTGTTGTTCAGCAAGCGGATGATATGATGTCCTCCGGCACAATATCCGCGAACGTTTCGGATGGAGATATTGAACAGGTCTTTTGCTCCCGGTTCAGAAGAGCCGCCATAAAATTCTGTTCCACGCAGGAGTCCGGATTTTCTGACTCTGTTGCCCAGAGCAGTCAGTGCGATCAAATCATCACCTGTATTGCCTGTGATATTTTCAATAGTAATATTCCGGCAGCCTTTTCTCAGATCCAATCCGTCACGGTTGAGGATCCTGACCCGTTTTCCGTCAATCGTAACGAGTTCAGAAGAACTGAAATCCAAATCCCGGATGATTCCGGTATCACATGATTCCAGAGAGATTGCCCAAGCGTGAGAGTTTACCAGAGAAATGTTTTTAATCGAGAAATTTTTCACCTTTGCAAGAAGGATTCCAATATTTCGCCAATCGCCTTTCTGACTGCAATTTTTCTTTCCGGCATCGGTACCGTAAGTGTGTACGCCCAGAGTTTTTCCACTGTCACCGGTTGCCCGCGGGTGATCCGCACCTTCCAGAACAGCAGAACCTTCTCCGATAATATGGATCCCGGAAACCTCCCTGACTTCCGGATTCCCAACGATACAGTTCGCGCTGCGGATCCAGTTGTCGCGCGCCCTGTCAGAAAGTTTGATTTTGCAATTCATCAGATAAAGCACTGTGTTTTCCGGCAGAAGGATCGCAGAATCGATCAGCCAGAAATCCCGATCGGAAGTTTTATCCGGTTTCCTCTTGAAGATCCTTACGATCCCACCGGTCTTCCGTGCCTCGCGGACAGCCGCGTTGATCCGTTCGATGTCGCTTCCTTCATAATTGTTCGGGTCTGTGTAGTTCATGGATACATCCTTTTGATCCTGATATAAGCTGCACCCTGCAAGACTGGAAGCTGCAGCAAATATTAAAATTACTTTGAAAATTTTTTTGTGCAAGTTCACGAATATCACCTTTCCTCTTTATTCAAATCTTTTACACTTTCGTATTCTATAATTTGCGGTTCCGGGGCTTGCAAAATCTCTTTTCTGTAATCCCCGTTAAGAATGAAGTCTACGGTCCGCTTTACCCGTTCCTGAATAAAAAGTGAAACCGATGTCAAAGGCGGAACAACAGCTATTCCGGTTGCGGAAAAACCATACCCGATAACAGAAACATCATCCGGAACTTTTTTGCCGAGATCCTGTAAATACTCTATTACCGTTACTGCCATAAAATCGTTGTAGCAGAAAATTGCAGTCAGCTCCTTTTCCCGTTCCAGAAGCCTGTCAACAGCGGTCCAGACCTCTTTCTTTGTTTCCGCTTTTGCATATTCTTCTATCGGAAAACCGTCTGTACAAAGGAATTTGAGTTCACCAGACTGAACGTTATGAAGATGCTGCTCGCCCGTAGATTTGCACAATCCGATCACTCCGATCTTCCGGTGACCTTTGTTATAAAAATGATACAAAGCCCGATAAACAGCAGTTCTAGTCATTGAGCGGAGAACAAAAAACTTATCATAGGCAGTCAGGACATCCATTCCGAACGGAACCACGACCGGCACATGCAGTAAATCCGGCAGTCTCAGCAAAACAGAGTCTGTACCAAAACTATGAAACGGAATAATTACAGCAGAAAAATATTGCCTCTTCAACCAAGCTGCCCGGTTTTCCCACTTTCCCGTTTCCAGAAAATTCAGAGGCAGCTCAACTGTTTCCACATGAAGCGATGCGGCATATTTTTCAACGTTTCTGACAATGCTGACAGAAGAATCTGTTGCACCCTCCCGGTATATCACCAATATTTTATGATGAAAATTCCGTTGAATTTTCGGGGATTCCGGCATTTTCGGGAAATCAATTCTTCCGGGTGTTTCTTTTCCTCCTGCAATGAATGTTCCCTGCTTTCGCAATCTTATGATCAGCTGACTGTCTTCAAGTCTTGCAAGAGCAGTTCTGATGGTCCTGCAGCTGATCCCCATTTGCTTTGCCAAATCTTTTTCCGGAGGCAATTTACTGCCGGCAGGAAGTTCATTGTTCCTGATTTTCTCAAGAATCAATTCATACACCTGATCGCTTTTCAGTAAGTGTTTCATTTATATTGGTCTCATTGGTTTCTTTTAATGGTTACTTATTGATACAATAATACACTTTTGAAAAATTGCAAATGCTTTTTTGATATTTTTATAATTTTTTGACGGTCATAAAGCGGGTTTTTTATTGAAAGTTCTCTGACCTGTGCTATATTACCGGAAATAACGGAGGAGGTGTTCTCATGAATATTGTTTGGGCTTCCAGTGAAGCGGTTCCTTTTGCCAAAACCGGCGGACTTGCCGACGTGTCTTCATCTTTGCCCTCCGCTCTGGCGGATGCCGGTCATACAGTTTCCGTCATCATGCCTTTTTATCCCCAGAAAATGGGAAAACTGAATCCGGAATATTCTAATATTTATGAGAATCTGAAAGTTCCCCTGGGACAATCCGATGAATGGGCAAGCGTCCGGGAACTGAAACTCAAGAAAAACCTCACCTTCTATTTTGTGGAATTCAACCGTTTCTATGACCGTCCGACTCTTTATGACTGGAACGGAGCGGAATTTTCTGATAATCCCCAGCGGTTTATTTTCCTCTCCCGGGCAGTGATGGAAATTGCGCTGAATCTGAATCTCAAGCCGGATATCATTCATGCGAACGATTGGCATACGGCTCTCTGCTGTGTCTATCTCCGCAGTCACCTGTACAGAAACGCATTCCCGGATTGCCGCAGTGTTCTCACTATTCACAACATCGGCTATCAGGGAAATTTCGATAAATCCAATATGTACTGGACCGGACTGGGATGGGAATATTTCAACTATCAGTGTCTGGAATACTACGACCGGATCAATCTGCTGAAAGGCGGAATCATGACCGCTGACATGGTTTCCACAGTCAGTCCGACTTATGCACAGGAAATCCTCTCACCGGAATATGGATTCGGCTTGAATGATGCATTGCGGCAGGCGGCTTACGAAGGACGTCTCCGGGGAATCCTGAACGGGATCGATGCAGAAGTCTGGAACGCTGCAGAAGATCCGCTTCTTCCGGCAAATTTCACGGCTGATGATCTCAAAGGCAAAGAGCTCTGCCGGAAAGAATTGCAAAAAGAATTCCATCTTGCACAGCGCAAGGATGTTCCGCTGTTTGCGGTTATTTCCCGTTTGGCAGCCCAGAAAGGGTTGGATGTGCTTGCTGATGCGCTGGAACAGCTTCTTCCGGAACAGGATATTCAGGTGGTGATTGCCGCAAGCGGTGATCCTGCTCTGGAATACCGTTACCGTTCTCTTGCAGAACGTTACCCCGGAAAAATGAGTGCATTCATCGGTTATGCCCCGGAAAAAACAGCTCATCTGATTGAAGCGGGAGCTGATTTCTTCCTGATGCCCTCCCGATATGAACCCTGCGGTTTGAATCAGATGTATTCCATGACTTACGGAACACTTCCCATTGTCCGGCACACCGGCGGTCTGGCAGATACCGTTATCAATTATTCAGAAAAAGATTGTTCCCGTTCTACGGGATTTGTTCTCTGGGATCTCTATCCGGATTCCCTTGCAAATACCATCCGCTGGGCTGTGGACATTGCAAAAAAACATCCGGAAGATATCCTGAAAATGCGGAAAAACGGCATGAGAACAGATTTCTCCTGGGGACATACCGCCGAACTTTACAGAAAGATGTATGAAGATGCGCACAAGTGATTTTGATTATCAGCTTCCCGAAGAATTGATTGCACAATCCCCGCCGGAAAAACGCGGTGATTCCAGAATGTTGATCCTGGATGTGAAAACCGGAGACTGCAAAGTCGGAATGTTTTCCGATATCGTGAACTATTTCAATCCCGGCGATACGCTCGTCCGCAATGATACCCGTGTGATCCGGGCAAGAATGTTCGCTAAAAAGGAAACCGGTGCAAGAATCGAAATCATGCTGCTGCGTCCCGGTGCTGACCCCAATGTTTGGGAATGTTATATGAAACCCGGAAAACGCGCTCCCGAAGGAACTGTGCTGAAACTGCTCAAGGAGGAAAATCCCTCCGGGCATCACGTTTCTGTCATCGGAAAATCAGAAGAAGGTGTCTTCACCATCCGCTTTGACGGTGCCGCAGCAGAAATCATTGCTGAGTGCGGTGTCATCCCATTGCCGCCCTACATCAAGCGCAGCGCATTGCCCCCGGATGCTGAACGTTATCAAACAGTTTACGCCGTCAATCCCGGAGCAGTTGCCGCCCCCACTGCGGGATTGCATTTCACAGATGATGTTTTATCACAAATCGCCAATCGCGGTGTAAATGTTGCCAATCTGACCCTGCATGTCGGAGCCGGAACATTCAAACCTGTTTCCGTGGAAAATATTACTGATCACAAAATGCATTCGGAAGATTTCATTTTTTCAGAGGCAACTGCAAACCTGCTGAATCAAACCGTTCAGAAAAAGAACAGAATCTTTGCTGTCGGAACAACAACATTGCGGGTATTGGAATCCTGTGTCACCAAAAAACGGGAATTCATTCCTCAGGCAGGCTCTACGGATATCTTCATCTATCCGCCGTATCAGGTATTATCAGCGGATTGTCTTCTGACCAATTTCCATCTGCCGCAAAGTACGCTTCTGATGCTTGTGAGTGCCTTTGCCGGATATGATAATATTATGAAAGCCTATCAGCTTGCGATCAAAGAACGGATGCGCTTTTTCAGTTATGGCGACTGTATGCTGATTCTGCGGTAAGATTACGCAATCGGCGGATGATCTTTCTTCCACTCTTTGAAATAGAGTTTTTCCGCCGCACGGTAAACGGGTTTCCAGAGGTCCAATTCTTCTTTGGCAAAAGAACGGTAAACAGCTGCGAAACGGAGCATATCCCGTTTTGTGATCCCGGCATCCATACTGGAAAAGAGAATTCCGGCAAGGTCTTTGATCTGCATGCGGCGGGGGATCCGTTTCCGGATCGCTGCGCGGTGTAAATCGATCACGGTCAAAGAGACTTTTTCATTAACAAGTGCGGCATTATCCAGCCAGAAGTGACAGAGATAGCAATCCCTGTGATTCATTCCGCTGAAGTGCATTTTTGCAATAATGGAGGCAAGTTCCCGGATGATTTTGATCCGCAGTGAAAATTCCGGCGGATTCTCTTTCCAGTCTGCACAGAAATCTTCCAGCGGAACTTTTCCGGTGATTTCCCGGGTGACTAAAAAGGATTCCCGTTTCGCCGGATTTTTCCCCCGGTTTCCGTATGCTGCAATCTCCATTGTTGAAATATTCATCCGTTCCAGAAGCCGGATCGCATTATACTCATTTTCGGCACCGATCACCGGTTTTTTAAACATGAAAAGATTTTTAAAAATCTCACCCCATCCACAGCCGCGGTGAATCTTGATAAAATAAAAACCGCCCTCAGCAGAAAAACGCATGGTCTTCCGGTTCTTGATATTGCGGAAAACTTCGCCATCAACGGCTAATGCCTGAGAAAAGGCATCTTTCTGTGTCCAAATCCGGGAAAACGGGGGATAAAGTTCAACGTGTTCCATGATATTCCTCCAAAAGATCAACAACTGCCGCAGCTCTTCCTGTAAGATTGGTATGTCCGGCATATTCCAGAGCTTCCCGGCTTAAATAATTCAGATTTTCACCATCCGCAAGCAATGCCTCCACTGCAGCATTCAGTTCCCCCTGATGGAATTCACCATAAAGGACATGTCCCGCACCGGATTCCTGAACATAGGTGGAAAAACCGCAAAGTCCTGTACAAATTACCGGCAATCCGCAGGAAAGAGCTTCAATCAGAACACTTCCGGCAGCCTCGCTCCGGGCAGGATGAACCATCAGGTCCGATGCAAGATAATAATTCAGGATATGATCGCTCATTCCTTCAAAACGGATATCCGCAGGAACTCTCTCTGCCATTTTTTCCAATGAACTGTCTTTCTTTCCTACCAGCAGAAGAGTGATCTTCTCCCGTAACACCTGCGGCATGACATTTACCGACTGTATCACACGGTCAGCCCCTTTCAATCGCAAATTGGCTCCGACACACAATAAAACCAGACTGTCTTCCGCAATACCAAGTCTTTTCCGGAAGGTTGTCCGCAATATATCCGCATTTTCCGGACGCTTACATTCCGGATTCATTCCGGGAGGTATCAAATGCAGCCGCTCTTCCTGCGTTCCGTAAAAATCAGCAAACTGTTTTTTCTGCTGCTCCACAAGACAGAGAATCTGCGTTTTGGAATCCGGCGAAAAGATTGCACGTTCCATTGCAGAAAAAGTTCTGATACGGGGACTGAACCGGCAGAACAGTGCGGAATGTTTCTTCTGCTGATTCAATGCAAAACATTCGTCACCGGAAAAATAAACATCCAAACCGGGCCCGCGGCACATTCCCAGCAAAAGATCACAGGGGTCTTTTTCCAGAGATTTATGCAGTTCCCGGAAAAACAATTCCGCTTTCCGGTGATTGGTAAATGCAAAAGGATTCAGAATTTTTACATCAAGCCAAGCCGGTTTTTCCCCTTTCCAGGAGGTCGTATATACCGTTACCTTGTGATCTCTCCGGTATGCCTCTTCTGCAATCCGCAGAAAATCCCGCTGCAGCCCGCCATGAGGAAAATATTTGAGCAGAGCAATCGCAAGTTTCATTCCGCACCATCCTTTTTCAAAACCAGATTCCAGTTCCGCATGATCTGCTCCGGAACATAAGACAGCTTGGAATGACGCAATCCTTCCAATCCCAAATCCTGCTCCCTGTTTACATATTTGTAATTCTGATTCATCAGTATCATGGATTCCTGGTTCACCACTTGTGCTGCACCTTTGAATGACGGATCCGCTTTTTCGTAATGTTCATCACAGGTTTCAGAATCCAGTCTTGTCCAAAACGAAAACGCAGCAAGTTTTCCGGAGGCATAAAGACACAGACCTTCCGCACCCAATGCACCGGAAAAATCCAGCGTTTTCTGAAGAGCTTTTTCTTCATGACGTTCTGTTACATCACGTTCATGAGCCTCCGACCATTGCCGCGCCAAAACCTGACACTGTTCCATCTGATCCGGAGTATACGGCTTCACTTCATAATCCGGGTAAAGACGTTTGAACTGGGAAATCAGATTCTTTTTCTTGGCAAGTTTTCCACCGCGCAATGCAACAAGTTTTTCCACGCTGTAAAGATATTCTCCGAACTCTTCCGCCATGGATTCCGCAAGAAAATATTCCTGATACTCCGGATGCAGCTCCAAATACTGTTCCGGAACATGATTGATCACAACAGGAAATCCGGATTCATGAAGCGTTTCTGCAATCGTTTTCAAAAGGAGAACCGACGGCATCTTTTCCATATTCCTCCCGCCGGGAAACAGCAAAAGATTCTCGTTTTTGAACCAGACAACCGGAAAACCGTCCCAGATACACCAATGGGTATCGTAAGCCTCCTGCCAGGTATAAATATTCAGAAAATTCATCTCGCAGGAACAGGGTTCCAAAGACAGCAGCAGACTCTCAAGGATCTCACGATCCCCCAGTCCGACTTTTCTGAAACGTTCCATACAAGACTCCTTAAAAATTCTTAAAAACGGAAGGGAACAAACCCCTTCATCACTTTCCCGGAGGATGCATATAGATTTTCCGCCCCGGGAACAGAAATACATACGATCCAATCAATTCCTTTTTCTTTCAGATAATCATTGAGCCGACGCAAAATTTCATGCGCCAGCCCTCTGCGGCGATGAGATTCCTCCACCACCATATCCAAAAGATAAGCATCACTGACCCCGTCCGAAAGAGCCCGCATCATTCCGATCAGATGCCCTTTTTCATCCAGAGCACCCATCACACAATAGGAGTTCTGCAGGATCGGGATCAGTTCACTCTCCGGAGTTGAATCATCGATCCAACCCGCCTGACGGTATAAATGTGCCGCATCAGAAGCATATTTTTCTGCATCAGAGGGGTTCAGCAGTTCGACAATGTACTCCGGCATTTTGTTCACATTGCCTCGATCACAGCCTTGGCAAATCCGGAACAGCTCAATTCTGTTGCACCATCCATCAGACGGGCAAAGTCATAAGTGACCTGTTTCTTACTGATAGCACCTTCAATGCCTTTGACAACCAGATCAGCAGCTTCTGTCCAGCCGAGATGACGCAGCAGCATTTCTCCGGAAAGCGCCAGAGAGGACGGATTGACTTTATCCATGCCCGCATATTTCGGTGCTGTTCCGTGGGTTGCTTCAAACACAGCAAGACCATCAGTGTAGTTGATGTTTGCTCCGGGAGCAATTCCGATTCCGCCGACACATGCGGCAAGAGCATCGGAAACATAATCGCCGTTCAGGTTCAAGGTGGCAATCACATCATATTCTGCCGGACGGGTCAGAATCTGCTGCAGGAACGCATCACAGATGCAGTCTTTGATCAGAATCTTTCCTTCCGGAACAGGTGCGCCGTTCAAATCGGGATAGCAGACAACTTTATCAGCGAATTCACGGCGGGCAAGTTCGTATCCCCATTCCTTGAATGCACCTTCGGTAAACTTCATGATGTTGCCTTTGTGAACAAGTGTAACGTTCCGGCGGTTGTTATCAAGCGCATACTGAATTGCGGCGCGGACAAGGCGTTCGGAACCTTCACGGGAGACAGGCTTGATCCCGATTCCGCTGGTTTCCGGGAAACGGATTTTTTTCACGCCCATTTCTTTCTGAAGGAATTCTATCACTTTCTTTGCTTCGGCGGTTTCGCTTGCCCATTCAATTCCGGCATAAATATCTTCGGTATTTTCGCGGAATACAACCATATCGGTCAGATCGGGTTCTTTCACGGGGGAAGGAACGCCTTCAAAATGGCGGACCGGACGCAGACAGACATAGAGGTCAAGTTCCTGACGCAGAGCCACATTCAGAGAACGGATTCCCTTTCCGACAGGTGTCGTCAGAGGTCCTTTGATTGCAATGCGGCATTCTTTCACTGCTTCCAGTGTTTCTGCCGGAAGCCAGACACCTTCGCCATAAAGATTAACAGATTTTTCACCGGCATAAACTTCTGTCCATGCAATTTTCCGTTTTCCGCCGTAAGCCTTTTCCACTGCGGCATTCCAGATTGCCATGGATGCTTTGGTAATATCGGGTCCGATTCCATCCCCTTCAATGAAAGCAATATAGGGACAGTCGGGGACCTTCAGGGAACCATCTGCATTTGCAGTGATTTTACTTCCGAATTCCGGAAATTTGATCTTGTCGTAAGCCATAATTTTTCTCCTGACAGGTTGTTTTGACTCGTAAAAAACAATTATCCAAGTAATATACACTCTCTTTCCGGTTTCCGCAAGTAAAATATCCTTTCTTTCAGGAAATTATCCCCTAAAAACAAAGCACGGCTGCCGCAAAAGACCAACTTCTGCGGCAGCCGTTTGAAAAACAGAAAGCTCTGTTCCCAATAAAGGTTGTTCCTTGAGGAGGGGAAAAAGCCCTTTTGAGATGGTTTGCTTAAAGTCAAGCCGATTTTGAAATATTTTGATAATTTTTATCAAATTCTTTATCGGCTGTGACCATTCCCCGGAGA
>JAFVTF010000013.1 GCA_017503375.1 Lentisphaeria bacterium
AAAGAAATAAAAATTTTTCTCTTGGGTAACGGTTGTTTTAATTACCAAACCACCTCCGTAATCTCTGTAAACTCCGTTCACTCTGTTCAAAAGACTCAATTAAAATGCGTTTTCTGTATGCAGGTTTTGCAACAGCCCCATAATTTCATGCAATCTCACTTCATCGGTTCTATATCTATTTAATAGCTGGTAACAACTGTCTCTGCTACTTGCATCAATTATTTCTCCAGTACTTTTTATTTTATAAAATCCACCACCTTTATCTTCTTGATGATGCAACCAATCATGAAATTTTTTTGGTAGTATTATACATTCATTAAGTTCAAGATTGACATCATCGTTCAAGTTTCCAGTTGCCTCTTCTTTACTCTGTTCAGAGTAGCATTCTTTTCAGGATTACCCATAAGCTATAACAAGACAGTTGTATTCAAGTTATAGGACAAGCCAAGTATCCACATAGCAGAACTTTTCTATTGTGGGGACTATGGGGAGGACTCTGTATATTGCCCATAGGAAACCTGATTTTTAACATACAGAAAAGTGTATCAAGCAGGTAAAAAATGATAGAAATTCAGCTTAATCATTTCGATAATTTTTGGGGGAACATCCTGTTACTTTTCGGAATACAGAACTGAAATAATTGCTGTCAGAAAAACCGCAGAGCCGTGCAATATAAGAGATCCGAAGACTTTTGTGCAGACGCAAATAAATTTTTGCTTCATGAATCCGCCGATCCGTTAATGCCTGTCGAAAGGTCTTTCCCATAATGTTTTTAAATAGAGAACTGAAATATGTGCAATTCAACCCCAAATATTCTGCAAGATCTGTTTCGCCTATGTTTTCCATATAATGCAGATCCAGAAAATAAAGACATCTCTTCCGATAAAATTCTGCATTGTTACGCCGCGGGTTCTGATCATGATTTAAAAGGTAAGTATTGATCGACAGCCGGATAAATTCAGCAAGCCACTGAGCTTTTTTTCTCAGTTGACCAATTTCAACCGTTCCTGAAAGAATCGTAAAATAGCACACTGCTGCCAATTTTTCATTGACCATTACCGGTTTGACCAATTCCCGGACTCCGAACGGACAACTGCCGATAAAGGAACGTCCCAAAGATGCAATTTTTACAGAACGTCTCTTATTTTCTGCACAGGTTTTATTGTGATCGAGGAGTTTCTTTCCCCGGCAAAATAAGGAATGATGCAGAGGTTGATCAGGTGTCATTTTCAAATCATCGCATTCGGCGAATGCTTTATGAATGGTCTCAATGCTGATTTGCGTACAGCACTCTTTTTCCAAAATTTTCAGAATTGTTGACAGATTCATAAAAAAACTCCTTACCTGAAATAATTATAGCTTTTTTCTTAAAAAATTCAAGTTTTTTTTATTTTTTTATGATATTTTATTTTCAGAAAGTTCTATAAACAAAGGAGGAGCAGAATGAAATTTTATCATGAAGGTGCAAAAGAGATTCCCATCATTGCGGAAACTGAGATTTTGGTTGCGGGCGGCGGTCCTGCCGGGGTTGGGGCTGCGATCGCAGCCGCACGCTGCGGCGCAAAGGTCATGCTGATCGAAAAATGCGGTTATCTCGGAGGTGTCGCAACAGCTGGAATGATGTCTCATTGGTCAGGAGCGGTTCACTGTTCCCTGCTGAAGGAGATTATGAAAAAAACTGCCCAAAGCACTTCTCTTCCGTTGGAATATGCCCCGGAACTTACAGAACATGATTTCAACTGGTCAATCCCACATGAGTGTCAGAAGCAGGTACTTTTTCAGATGATGCGGGAAGCCGGTGTTACCGTTCAGGTCCATACAATGGCGGTTGCAGTGATCAAGGATGGCAATAAGGTCAAAGGAGTGATCACTGAAAGCAAATCAGGCAGGGAGGCGATTATGGCAAAGGCTGTAATCGATGCTACAGGAGATGGAGATATTGCAGCCTTTGCGGGTGCAAAGTACTTGCTTGGCAGGGAGGAAGATAATGCTTGTCAGCCGGTTACGCTGATGTTCCGGATCGGCGGCGTGGATTATGCCCGTGCTGTATTTCCTCATTCTTTTGAAACATTTATTGATTTGCCTGCCGGGGAGATTCAAGCTCTCGGAAAGGCTCATTTGCCGGCTCCTGCGGGACATGTTCTCCTCTACAGAAACCTCCTGCCCGGTGAGGTTACGGTCAACATGACAAATGTAACAGGAATCAATGGGACGGATGTTCGTGATTTGACCAGAGCTGAAATGGAATGTCGTGAGCAGATGGATCAAATCGTAAAGTTTCTCCGGAAATTTGTTCCCGGTTATGAGAAATGTTATCTGACAGCTTCCGGAGAGATGACAGGAATCCGTGAAACCCGGCATTTCAAAGGAGTGATTACTCTGACTCCTGAAGACATCGTGGAAGCAAAGGTTTTTGATGACTGGATTGCAGTCAAAAATTATTTTAATTTTGATATTCACAACATCAAAGGTGCAGGTCTGGACAGCAATGGGGCACAGAAATTTTTCCGTGCGAAGGGAGAATATACCATTCCATACCGTGCATGTGTTCCTGAAAAAATCGATGGACTTCTGTTATCCGGGCGGAATATTTCCGGGACGCACAAGGCCCATTCAAATTATCGTGTGATGGGGATCTGTCTGAATATCGGTGTAGGCGTTGGAACCGCAGCCGCAACGGCTGTTCAGGCGGGAGTTGAATTGCGCAATGCTGATATCAAAAACGTCCAGCAGATCCTGTTGGCCAACGGAACAGAACTTTGATAGAGAAGCGGGAGGATTGTTCAGTTTTATTATCGGAAGAGTGTATGCTCGCTTATAAAATTATAAAGTTGAATTTTGAGGACATGGCAAACGAAATACACATAGTTTAGACCATCGGTCTACGGTAAAATGTATACAAAATTTAGGACACTACCACTTTCAGGAGGTAAGAATGAAGAAAATGTTGTTTTCGATCGTTTTGCTAGCGGTCGTCAGTATGTTCGGGGACACAATGTCAGACAAAACGATTTTGCGTTTTGCCCCTATGCCGAAAGCTCCGGTGATCGATGGAAAAATTTCTGCGGATGAATGGAAATATGCCTCCACGACCTTTGGCGGCATTTCTCCGAAAACCGGACTGATGACACGTCGGCAGAATGATTTCCGTTTCGGTTATGACTCAAAAAATCTTTATGTAGCGATCACCAGTGAAACTCCATTGGCACCACAGCCTCTGACAGGGGATGACCGCGTGGAATTCAGTTTCATCGCTCCCGGAAAGAAAACTCCGGTTGTGATTTCTTTTGACAGTACAGGAAAAGGTAACATTCCTGCAGGTGTGAGAGTGAAAAACGGAATCGGGGTTTCATTGATGAACTCCGAACAGGGAAAATGCTGGACCGCAGAAGTTGCGATTTCCCTTTCCGTTTTCGGGATCTCTTCCATTAAGTATGGTGCAGAATGGAAATTCCAGATGGCGCGGCACTGGTCCAGTCAGAAGGAATCCGGATATTTTCATAATGCCAAAAAAGGCAATGAGATGGCAACCTTCATTCCGGAAAAGACCGCTATGATTATTAGTTTTGACGGATTTGGTCATCATATATATCCTGCCACCGGGAACTACAACTGGACCTATCGGATCGAAAATCCTCATCAGTTGAAAGGATATGTTCATTCCAAGAGTTTCCGTTCCGGTTTGCAGGGAGCGGCGACTCTTGACATCAACAATACTGATCTGATTGGAAATGAAACGAGGATCCGAATTGGTTCCAGCGTTTTAATGCAGCCGAAATCAACAGAATTTTTCAATCTTTATATGATGGCACAGTTCCCCGGGAAACCCCGTTGTCTTTATTCTCATATAACAGATGGAACGAAAGAAAAGAAAATTCTTTACCAGCGAGTGATGTTCTGGGATACCACGATTGCCATGCGGTCTGCTGTTTATAAAGATGAAGTCGGATATCCTTACCTGAGCAGCGCATTTTATCCATCCCACGGCAACAAACTCCGTGTTGCGGCAACCTTTAACAAAAAATTGCCCATTGGGTACGCAGAAATAAACGTCCGCGATTCCAAAGGGAAAGTACTTCATACCTTTACGAAAGTTGGATTTGGTCATGCGTTGAAAGATTTTGAAGATCAGACAGTTCTTCCGAAAAATCTTCCCTTGGGTGATTACACTGTGACAATGGATACCATTGCATTGGATGGTCGGAAATTCTCTCATCAGAGGACCTTTTCTATTCGAAAGTTTGCATGGCAGGGATTAAATCTAGGAAAAGAAAGGGTGATTATTCCACCGTTCAAACCGTTAAAATACAATTCTGCACAAAAAGAGATCCATGCACTTATGACAGGTTATAAGATCGGGGAAGGTATTTGGAGCAAGGTTTATGCCGAAGGCGAAAACATTCTTGCCGCTCCGATCCAGTTTTTTCTTGACGGAAAACCTGTGAAAGCAAGCGATATCAAGCAGATCTCTGTTGAAAAAGATCGCATTGTTTTTGAAACCATATCACAACAGGGCAAAGTGAAAATTGTGGTGCAGCAGGATTATGATTATGACGGGTTCTGTAAAATCACAGCAAGAATTATTCCAGAAGGTACTGTCAATGTCAACAATTTTGAACTGCGAATTCCCCTGAAAAATAAATATGTTAAGTATTATACATCCTTGAATGGAAATCGTCCTCGCGTGCAGGGGAAAGTTGATTGGACTGTTCCAGCCGGAGAAGGCGAACTGAATCTGACAGCACTCAAACATGCGAAAGGCAAAATCCTGAATTACTTCTGGTTCGGAAATGAATATAAAGGTTTTGGTTGGATCATTGATTCTCAAAAAGGTTTCTCTTTGAATCGGAATACTATTCCCTACAAGTTAGTCCGTAAGGGCGACAGCATCACTTATGTGATGGAGATCATAAATACTCCAACAGAATTGAAAAAGGCATGGGACTTTGAGATTGGATTCATTCCGACTCCTGTGAAACCGCAAAATAAACAGTACCGTGCGCTCTCTCAATACATGTACAACTATCCCGTTGCGAAAGGATCTATCTCCGGCGGTATGATGAATATCCTGCCGTGGCCTCTGGACTACAACTATGATATCAATCAATTCCCCAATGGAGATGATTCTTATTATCGTTTGCATCTTTCCAGCCGCGGAAAAACTGTTACCGCCGAACAACGGAAAAAATATGCCGATGATTATATTGCAAAACATAAAGAGTGGTTGCGAAAAAATGCACCGCTTGCAGATACAAACGTGCTTTGGAGAAAGTTCAATGACCACCGAGCATACGGGGAACAGTATTTCCTGCTGTACCACAATCCTGCTTATTATTCCTATCGCTGGAAGGAAGCGGAAATGTACAAAGCCGAATGGCTCCCCTGGGATTATCCGGTTGATGATGCTCACAATGAGTATGTTGCACTGCAGACTCCGGAATATATTGACAAGATGCTTTGGGAAATGAAGCTTCAGATTGATTACGGCTTTGATGGTATGAATTTCGACTGTTTTCCCATTGGCAGCGGATTCAATACAGTCTCTCTGAAAGCATACCGTGAACGGCCTGGAATCGTTCCACCGATCAGCAATACTAACATGTTTACAATCGCATCTCCCGGAATTATGGAGGCTATGAATTTGTTTGGCTGGCGCGAATTGATGAAACGGACTGCTCACCTGCTTTATACCAAGAATCGTCTGGTCTTTGGTGTGCCTTGGGTGGAAATACACTCTACCAATGTCCAGCCAGTTTGTATTTCCTCATTCTGTTCCACTGTGATCACAACCGAATGTGCCAGTGGCGGTGGCAATTATTTTGACCGATTCCCGGATGGCGCAGTTCTTGGCGACATTGCCGGATTGCAGTCAGGTGTGATTCCCAGAACGATCTTCTCTACCGTATCAACAAAGATCTCTACGGCAGAGCAAATCAAGAGTCTGATCGCATTCTCTTTCGCTTATGGCTTTATGAACCATTGTGACCAGGGGGTCGCATATGCTTATAAAGATTACCGGACGATCCGTGATGAAGTTTTCAGTTTCGGTTACGGCAGGCCTGCGAACAAGACCATTGCGTTTTATGACAAGGAAAAACAGCCCATCACTTGTGATGCAAAAAGCATTCGAACAACTCAGGTGATTCGTCCCGATGGAAAAGCTCTTCTGATGATTGGTAATACCGGCGACAAGGTTAAGGCGAAATTTGATCTCTCCAACTTGAATTATAAGAAGTATAAAATCACAGATATCTTAACAGGAAAGACCCTGCCGAATGCTGAAATCAATATACAGAAACATGGTTATGCTCTTCTGAAAATCGAAAAACTTTAATATAAGGAGAAACAAAGATGAAAAAAACTTTTTTGAAACAGACCTTTACATTGATCGAACTGCTTGTTGTGATTGCCATCATCGCGATCCTTGCCGGGATGCTCCTCCCGGCATTGAACTCCGCAAGAGAAAAAGGCAGAAGTTCATCTTGTCTGAATAATATGAAAACCATCGGCTTGGCACAATCACAATATTCACAGGACAATAATGACTGGATCGTTCCGGGCGTTCCTCCTGGATATAAGCCCAATACAGATCAATGGTTCACTGTGCTTTCCGGAGTGAATACAGATGGTATGAAAAGTCAAAAATATTCAGGCTGGGGCGCTGCTTATTACGGCGCTGACGAAGGTTACCGAAAAGGAACGTTCTACTGTCCGTCCAACAATACCCAAAAGAAATATAACTGTACAACCTATGGTTTGAATACATGGTTGGCAGGAGGCTCCAGTGGAGATAATTATTTTGCCAGACCGCTTTCAGCCGTTTCTCAGCCCGCAATCACACTTTTTTCCGCAGATACAGCTGTAATATCCACATTCCGTCTGCTCAATGCTGATACAATGGCTTACCGTCATGGCGGCGGGGGAGATGCAACTGATGGAACCAGAGTATACGGCGAAGCTGTCCAGTATGCGGCAGGATTTTCCAATGCCGTTTTCCTGGATGGTCATGCCGCAGGAACAAAATTGGTTGCAAATAAAAATGTTAATGGTTTGGATGTGCTGAAAGCTGGATATAACGCAGACAAGAAAAGTGCTCATTGGACCGAATAAAATCAAAAAAAATCTGTTTTAAACTGTAATTTTCAAACAGAAAAACTGACATTAAAGGGAAAAAATCATGAAGAAAAATTTATTGATTTGTGCAATGCTTTTTGCTGCACGTTTTGCCAATGCAGCTGAATATCATTTTGATACTCAGGATACCTGTGAAATGCAAGGCGGTGGAAAAACTGAATTCAAGGATGGTTGTCATGTACTGAGAGGAGTTCAGCATTTCTGGACAAAAAAAATGTTCCCGTATGATTCCTCCAAAAAATATACGATTTCTGCAGATATTATGACAGATTGCAAAGAAAAACAGCCTGTGATAATTTCAATCGTATTTTTCGATGAAAAAGGCAGCGTCATTCACACTCGTGAATATCTGACAGCTCCCAATGGATTCACTGAACTTGCTGAACCTATCAAGCCAAACGATAAAACCATCACCATCAAAAAAACTGCAGGATTCAGAAAACATCCGCAATGGAACTATGTTCTTGCATTCGAAGCAAAATCTGATAAATCCGACCTTCCCAACAGTAAAGTTACAACTGTCATCAAAAAGATGGATATCGGTGCTGATACAATTACATTATCTATAGATAAGCCCACCTTTGCCTCCTATCCCGCAGGAACAAAAGTCAGGCTTCATTATTACCTCTCATTCTTTCTGCCCATCAACTTACAGACTTATTACAACCATCCTACCGCTCAATGGCAAACATTCAGAAAAACCATTGATATACCTCGTCAGACAAAATACTTCAAACCAGCTATCATTATTTATGATAGAAAAAAAGATACTGAAAAATATGTGCTTGTCCGTAACTTCAAACTAATTGAAGAATAGAGTCAAGCCCATAAAAAATCAAGAGATGCTGCAAGATTCAGGTCCTTATCGCCTGTCTTATGTAACATTTTGATTTTGACAGAAAATAGAAAGGAATATTATGGCTAACCTCAATTATTCAGATTATTTAGATAAGATTCGTGGCTGCTGGGCAGGGAAAAATGTGGGCGGAACTCTTGGCGCTCCTATGGAAGGGAACATGGCAATGAACGATGTTACCTTTTATACACAGGAACTGAACGGAGTTCCTGCTCCCAATGATGATCTGGATCTGCAACTGATCTGGCTTGCTGCTGTGGAAATCCACGGATTGGATGGGATCACACCCAGACTGCTTGGAGAATATTGGGACCAATCCGTTATTGCGCCCTGCAGTGAATATGCAGTCTGCAAATTAAATATAAGCAATGGAATCATGCCGCCACTTTCCGGAGCAACCAATAATGACAAATTCAAGTATAGCAACGGAGCCTGGATCCGCAGCGAACTCTGGGCTTGTCTTTGTCCGGGAGCTCCTGATGAAGCAATCAAATATGCATATATTGACAGTTGTGCAGATCATTGTGAAGAGGGTATCTGGGCCGAGATGTTTACTGCTGCCATGCAATCTGCCGCCTTTGTGGAAAATAATGTCCGTAAACTGATCGAAATCGGTTTGAGCAAAGTTCCCACTGATTCCCGGCTTGCCGGAGCCGTTAGAAGTGCTATTGCTTCTTATGATAGCGGAAAGGCTTGGAATGAAGCCCGTGAGATCCTTATGAAGGATTTTAATGTGCAAACTCATCGTGCCGCAGTGAATATCGGCTTTGTTATCATCGGTCTGCTTTATGGGGAAGGGGATTTTGATAAATCAATCTGCACGGCAGTCAACTGCGGTGATGATACTGATTGTACTGCTGCAACTGTCGGTGCTCTGTTCGGGATCCTCAAAGGCAGAAAAGGGATTCCGCAACGCTGGCTTGATCCCATCGGAGAAAGTATCAGCACGATCTGCATCAACCATTTTGCCATGTCATTCCTTTACGGACTGCCCAAGACACTAGAAGCATTAAGTCAACGGACTGCTCATGCCGCGATTGCTGCCGCTGCGTCCAACCCGTTTATTGTGAGATTAAGCGATAAACCGACTGATATTCCTCCCGGTTTTTCTGATAAATTGATGAGAGATGAATCTGCAAAACGTCTGCTCAGTCTGCCGCTTTACTACATGGATTACCCGCTGTCTTACGGCAGTTTGCGGGTGGAATATCCCGAAGGGGTAGAGGCCGTGGAAAATTCTGAACTCAAACTCAAGATCTCCGTAGGTGACAGCGTACATGTCTGCACTGTCATCAAGTTGAGATGGCGTCACTTGCCCGAAGGTTGGTTTGGAACACCTTCTGTTGGTGAATTTATGCTGCGCAGTGATTGTTTCAATGGAATTCAGATGAATGTTCAAGTTGGCAGGTTTACCGATTCCATAGAATATCTGGAACTGGAAGTTTTCCATGCGGGTCGCCGTGTACCGGAAGTGATTTTTATTCCTGTCCAGCAGAAAAATGCGATCAATTTAACGGTTGGCTGTGAGAGTGAACGATCCTACCGCTGCCGGACCCGGATCGTGGAACGGGATGCCAACGAAGTTGTCGAAAATCCAATGCCTCAGTTGTAATGGATGAATATGGTACGGGCTTTTGTGCAGACGCAAGTTGTTAAGTCGTTTCAAAATCCGACAGCAGACTCCATTTTGTTTGCCAGAAGCCCGAGTTTTCCATTCAATCTCCAAATACAAAAGCATTTACGCAGGTTACCTCGAGCAGATTCTTTTTGTATCATCATAAAACGGAATTTTTATGGTGAATTACGTTTTTTTGCAAAAATATCACATCGGTTATGATGAAAAATATTAGTGGAAATAAAAGCAGCTGTTTTTTTAAGCCTTATTCTGTCGCCCCCGTGTGGAGCCTATAAATTTTATTTAGAGACGAGTCGTAAAGAAAAAAAGACAGAACTGAAGTCTTACCCCCCGATAGGCTCCAATCCTGTCTTTATCGTTGTTAGACAGTCATTTCATAAAAAAGATCGCTCCATTCCAACATTAAAATAAAGCTTTCCTTATTTCACGATATCTGGTCATCCTGAAATGAGTTCAAATGTCAGATCCTTTATCTTCCCAAACTCTTCCCAAGTGCCCCCAATTCCTGCTAATCGCATAGCTCTGGAGAGGCGATTGGAGTAGGCACTTACGATAGGGGTTGAAATCAAGAAGAAGGCAAGTATAGTATTCGATGATGGTCGAAAACGATCCAAAATTAGTAGGCCTTATGTAGGCCTTATCATGGAAATTTTCGAAGAAGTTCAGATTCAAAACAAAAAGAAAAACACAAGAAAGCTGTTTTTCCTTAATAAAGGCTGGTTTTGTGATCGGGTATGAAAGAATGGTGGGACCAGCCGGGTTTGAACCAGCGACCAAGTGATTATGAGTCACCTGCTCTAACCACTGAGCTATGGTCCCATGATTTCAGTAATATAACCTCATTCTGCCAGATTTCAAGACAAAAATAAAAAAAAAGGACTTCTCCGCACGGAAAAGTCCTTGAAATTCAGTTGAACTGCTGAAAAATCAGTAGTTCAGAGCTTCAATCTCAAAATATGCCTTGGGATGTTTGCAAACAGGGCAAAGTTCCGGAGCAGCTTCACCGATGTAGATATGTCCGCAGTTGCGGCATTCCCAGCGGTTTTCACCGACGCGAACCCAAACTTCGCCTTTTTCCACATTTTCAGCCAGTTTGTTGTAGCGTTCTTCATGGTGCTTTTCAATTTCTGCGACGCGTGCGAACTGGCGTGCAAGATCATCAAAACCTTCAGCGGCGGCTTCTTCAGAGAAGCGTTTGTACATATCGGTCCATTCTTCATGTTCGCCGGCAGCTGCAGCCTTGAGGTTTTCAAGAGTATTGCCGATACCGTTCAGAGCTTTGAACCAGAGTTTTGCATGTTCTTTTTCATTATTGGCAGTTTTTTCAAAGAGAGCTGCAATCTGTTCGTAGCCTTCTTTTTTTGCCTTGCTTGCAAAATAGGTGTATTTGTTGCGTGCCTGGGACTCTCCGGCAAATGCATACCAGAGATTTGCTTCTGTCTTGCTTCCTTTCAGATCCATTGTAAAATCCTCCTGTTTGAGTAAATAATGTTTTGTTTCCGAAAATCTCTGCTTTCCCAATTTTCAGACATTGTTTTTGCAGAAAAGTTTTCCGATTGGTGACAATATAATGATTCCTGTTGAAAAAATCAAGCAAAAGAAAAAAAAATTTCAGAATTTTCAAAAAAATCATACTTGAAATTATCTCTTGAAATTGCCTCTTGAATTTACAGCTGCGTAAAAAAACACAGTATCCCCTCCCTGCGTTTTTTGCAACAAACAAGCATAAAACCGCAAGAAATAAGCATTTTTTTTATTAAACGGGCATTTACAAATATCAAAATTGAATGTATAATATCCTCAGAAAAGAAAAATGGTCCATTCTTTTTCCGCAAAACTTCAAATGTTTTTTGCTGAAAAAGCTCAAGGATCAAAAGAGGAGTATAATCAATATGAAAGACCTGATGTTTTTCGATGCAAACTGCCAGGTGGGAGATTTTATCGACCCTCGTCCCGGAGTCACCGGATTGCTGGCGGAGATGGATCATTACGGCGTGGATAAAGCCCTGGTCCGTCACAGCGGAATTGCCAAAGCACCGCTCTCCACCAACAAAGAACTTGCCGAGATGCTGCAGAAAGAAGATCCGGAACAGAGATTGACAGGAGTTTGGTGTATCCTGCCTCATTCCTGTGATGAAATCCCGGAACCGGATGAATTTTTCCGTCAAATGAAGGAAAACCGTATTGGAGCAATCACATTATCCCCGTTTGAGCACCGCTATCAGCCGCGCCCCATCGTGATCGGAAAAATGATGGATGCCGCAGCAGAACGGAAAGTTCCGGTCCTGCTGGATGCCTTTGCCGGACAATGGGATAAACTCTATGATTTTCTGGAACGGTTCCCGAAAAATACTTTCATTTATGCCGAAAACTGGGGAAAATGGGGCAGCGACAGAAATATCCGTCCGCTGCTGGAAACCTATGAAAACTTCCATTTTGAAATTGCCCGTTACTGGGTTCCGGAGGGAATCAAGGGATTGGCTGATAAATATGGCGCAGACCGGATCCTTTACGGTTCATGTTTTCCGAAAGGCGAACAGGGCTGCGGGATGCTTCAGCTGAAACATTCCGGTCTGGATGACGAATCCATTGCCAAAATCGCCGGAAAAAATCTGGAACGGATTCTGAAAGGAGCGCAATTATGAGTGAATGTATTTGGAATCAGCCCGGTTCCCTTGCGGAAACATTCTGGAAAAACGGAAAAGCCGATTTCCCGATTTATGATATGCATGGTCACATGGGAGCTCATTATGCAATTTATTTCAAGATTTGCGAAGCTCCCGAAATGGTGCAGCATGTCAAACGCATCGGCGTGAAACGGCTTGTATTTTCCCATCACGAAGCACTGTGGGGAAGTGTCCGGAATGCTCAAGTCTGTGAGATTTGCAAGCAGTTCCCGGATACCCTCAGAATGTATCTCGGTATCATTCCCCAGCGGCAGGATTTTATCAAAGAAGATATCGCCCAGTTTGACAAATGGGCGCCCTATGCAGTGGGACTGAAATTCCTCCCCGGCTATCACGGTGCCGATGTCGGCGATTCCCGTTATGAATATGCACTTTCATTCGCAAATGAACGGGGGCTCCCCATTCTGATCCATACCTGGGGCGAAGATCCTTCTCTCCTCAAAACGATCCAGAAATATCCAAATGCAAAATTCTTCATTGCCCACTGCTGTTACGGTGCCTGGGATTATGCAATCAGATGCGTCAAAGAATCCCACGACAACGCATGGCTGGAATTGACAGCGATCCCAGGTGACAGAGGAATCATTGAAAAGCTCGTCGACGGTGTCGGCAGCGAAAAGATCCTTTATGGAACCGATATGCCCTGGTTCGACGAATATCAGGGTGTCGGCGGTGTGCTTGCCGCAAAAATTACTGACGAAGATAAACTTAACATTTTGAGCAGGAATCCGGAACGGATCCTCGGAAAGGACTTTTAATCATGAAGTACGGTGTACAGCTTTACAACTTCCGTAATGCTCTTGCAGAAGATTTCAAAGGCGCAATGAAAGAGATCGCAAAAATCGGTTTTGACGGTGTGGAATATGCCTTCAATTTCGGAAACATGGAACCGGAAGAAATCGCTGCGTTCACAAAAGAAATCGGGCTGGAATGTTGCGGCGCAATGTTCAACGGTCAGCTCTTGAGCGATCCGGAAAGTAATGCCTGGGACTATGCCAAAGCATTGAATCCGCCTGCAATCAGTATCAGTGCGATGACAGATTTTTCCACAAAATGGAAAGAAATCCTCGATATGTGCCTCGTTATTCAGAAAAACGCTGAAGCAAAAGGCTTCATCTTCTCTTATCACAACCACTGGGCTGAATATGATCTTGCAGATGGAATTCCTGCCATGTACCGTATTCTGGATGCTCCCGGAGCGGAAAAAGTCTTCGTTGAACCCGATGTCTGCTGGCTCACCAGTGCAGGAATGGATCCCGCAGCTTACATCCGCAAATACGGTTCAAGAATCAAACAGGTCCATTTCAAAGATAATCTGGAACCCAAAAATCCGGGAACAACCGTTCCCCTCGGCAACGGTATCGTTGACCTGAAATCTGCGTTCGCCGCAGCCAAAGAAATCAACGCTGAATGGCTCATTTACGAACAGGACAGCTCAAAAGATCCGTTCAAAGATGCCGCAGACAGTCTGAAATTCATGAAATCTCTTTAATATAAAACGGAAGGTAAAAAAATGGCAAATCTTGCAATTCTCGGCGGAGATAAACTGATCAAGGAAGACTATCTCTCCCTTTTCCCGGAATGGCCGCCGCGCGATGAAGCGACTGCTGAAGCGCTGAAAAAAGTTTATATGGAAGGCAACTGGTCCTTCAACAGTCCTGCTGAACAGGAGTTTGAAAAGGCTTTTGCTGAATATCACGGAGCAAAATACGGGATTTTCATGGTAAACGGAACCACCACTCTGGAATGTTCTCTGGCTGCTCTCGGAATCAAACCCGGTGATGAAGTGATCGTTCCCGCCCTCACATGGATGGCCACAGCTCTCGCAGCATCCTACCTCGGTGCAATCCCCGTCATCGTGGATATCGAACCCACAACTCTCTGTATGGACCCCGAAAAAATGCGGGCGGCGATCACACCGAAAACAAAGGCGATCATTCCTGTTCACGTTTACGGTTCCACCGCTGATATGGAAAAGATCCTTGAAATCGCAGATGCTCATGGGATCCCTGTGATCGAAGACTGTGCTCACATGCATGGCGGTTTCTGGAACGGACGCGGTGCCGGGAGTTGGGGCAAAATCGGTTCGTTCAGCTTCCAGCAGAGTAAAACCATGTCCTCCGGCGAAGGCGGAATCTGTATCACCAGCGATCCCGAACTGGCAGAAAAGCTCTTCCTGCTGAAACATATCGGTTATTCCCGCGGAATCCCCCAGGGACAGGCACAGAGAGCTCCCGAAGGTTTGCTCTGCCATAATTACCGCGCAACGGCCTTCCAGGCTGTCATTCTCAGCCAGCAGCTCAAAAATCTGAAATCCATGATCGATTCCTATGCTTCCAATGCAGAATATCTGAGAAATGCCATCAAAGATATCCCCGGTGTCAGAATGCAGGCTCCCGGAAGACTTGCCACCCCGCAGGGATACTACAGTTTCCATCTGATCTTTGACGGCGAACCGTTCAAGGATATTCCGAAAGCGATCATCAACGAAGCTTGCGGAGCAGAAGGATTCCCCATCGGAAACGGAACGCACGGTCCGGTCTACAAAGCCTCCCTCTTCAATCTGAATCTGGAAAAAGGCGAATACCGGATCCCGGATGGACGCTGTGCGGTTTGCGAAGATCTCTTCCCCAGAACCCTCGGTAGCGCACATAACGTTCTTACCCGCAGAGATACAATGGAGAAACTCAGCGCAGTCCTGCACAAGATTTACGATAATATCGATGAATTGAAGCAGTATGCGGCTTCCAAAAAATAACTCCCGGAGAAATCCTTCATGGAATTGTTGAAACAACATTTCTCTTATGGAGTTAAGAACATTATTACAGGATACTCTCCGGGGGAAAACTCCGGAGAGTGCAATGATTTTTCCTCCAGCACCCATCCGCAAAGAGAGCTGTTTTATGTGCTGGACGGAAACAGCCGTTACATGTTGAACGGAAAAGTTTTTGAGGCTGTTCCGGGGGCATTTTTTCTCATAGACAACTGGGAACCTCATGCCTTCGGCTACCGGAAACAGGATCATGATCTGCTTCATCTCTGGCTGCATGTCAGTGAGCGTGAACAGAGTATCAGCGGTGATTTTCTTTCCATCGGACAGGGCGGTGAATTCAGCTCCATATCCCACCGGGTACATCTGCCGCGGGAACATTACACCATGCTTTCCCGGAGATGGAATGCTCTCAATGAAGAAAAAAATGTCTCGCAGGATATGGTAATAAGTTATCTCAAAGGACCATTGGAAGCGATTCTGGATGAGATATTCTTTTTCCTGTTTCATGCAGAAAATTCTTCCCGGGAATCAGAAAAATCCGATATCGTCATAGAATCCATGAAACGGTATATCCGCATGACCAATGCCCGGGATTGTTCTCTCTCCCGGCTGGAAAAAATTTCCGGTTACAGCAAATATTATCTTTCCCGCCGGTTCCGGGAATATGAAGGCTGTACCATCGGGGAATATATTGACAGGGTCCGGATTCAATACACCATAGAAGCGAAAAAACGCGGATTGCGGCAGAAAGAGATTGCCTTTGAATTGGGCTTTTCCACGCCCTCAAACTTTTGGATCTGGCTAAGAAAGCACCGGAAACAGATCGAAGAAGGCTCCGTTATTGAAACTTGATTTCATGTAAAAAACACCATCAGAACAGAATTTGTTCCATTCAAGCAGCTTTTGTTAAAAAAAGTATCCCTGTATACATCTCTCTTTTTTCTTTCTGTATTCTCCTTCACTACTGTCCGGTAAAAATTACCGGAGTTAATTGAAATTGTCGGGATTGGTTATATATTAAAAAGGCTCTGTTTCCAATAAAGTTTACTTTACCAACCCATGTTGGGAACAGAGCCAAAAAATAAAATATTAACGATTCCGGACGGCATTCTTACATCTCTTCAGAAAGTTTCAGTGTGGCAAGAGCAAGAAGCTCTTCACACTTGCCGCAATGAGTACAATTTGAAGCGCATTTTCCCGGCAGTTCCACGCCATCCAACGCCCGGTTATCCAATATTTCGGGAGCGAAATACTGTGAAAAACACGGCTCTGTAAGATCATACATGTTACCTTCAAAACGGCCAGCAATATATGCTCCGATGATCATCCGGGGGGAAATATGCTGTCGGGTCGCCAGTTTCATCACATCGATAAACGGCTTATATTTGCTCACATCTTCCGGACGGATCCATGAACTTTTCAAAAAATCACTCCGGTTTTCACGCTTTTTGTAACGTTCCCAGCAGAGGTGCGGCAGAAAATCACGCACATTACGAGCAATTCTGATTTCAGCATCATGAGCGACCAGATTATCGTGAAAAGTTTGAGACGGACAGTTTCTCAAGCATCCGCTGTTGGCAAGCATACACAATCTTTTCCCGCTATTACGACAGAATTTGCTGAATTTTTCAACTGTCGGCAAATCCCGTTGCAAATCCCGCCGGATGTAAAAGCTGTCAAATTTATCGAAAAGATATTCCATTGCCGTGGTTGAGTCAAGCCTCATATTGACAGAAGCCCGGATTTCAATTTCAGGGAAGGTGCGTTTGATCATCGCTGCTGCAAAGCTGCTGGTAGTGGTGACAATTTCCGGGAGCAAGGCATTCTTATCCAGATATTTCAAAATACCGATGATCTCATCGCGGAACTTCTCCGAAACCGCATAAGCCCCGTAACAGTTGCCGTTCAACAGCAGATCGAGTTCGATACCCATTTTACGGATGGCAGTCAACTCATATTCGAGCTGTTCGAGACACTCTTCCGGTGTTCCGGCGTTCGGGCGTCCCGAGGCTGTTCCGGGAAAGGCAAAATAAACTTCTCCGATATGAGTTTGATAATCGGCGATTATTTCACAGAAAAGTGTTCCGCTGTTGATGTATTGAAAACCTGCAGCAAATTTCATGTGTTAATCACCCCATACTGCATTCCGGAAGTTTGAAGCTGCTTCACGGTATTTTTCTATATCATACTCATATTGGGCGGGGGTGTAGAAACCCAGCACATAACATTCCGGCATAGCAAATGCCAGGGAAAGCGTTCCCCGGGATATACGGCGACAAAATCCGTCCTGCAGAACTTTCTGTTTTTCTGCCGAAAAATTTTCCTGGCTTCCCCACATTCCAACACCGTATTCATCAAAGGGATAACGCTTCTCCAGCTGCACTGATTCCTCCGGATATACTGCTTGCAGTACGATAGCAGATGCCATCACGTAAGGGGTGAAACTGCGATCAGTCGGACGTTGGATTTCTCCGGGAGCATCCGGAGATATCCGAAGCAGACAGCGGACGGTATCCACAGAAAGAGTGGATAAGGTTATCGTGCATCCAGGCAGCTCTTCTGCCAGAGAAGCAAATTTGCTCTGCGCTTTTATTTGCCGCCGCATCAGAGTGCCGGAGGCGGAAATCTCATAGAGAGCCGGTCCGATATTGAAGCGGTTCATATTGTCTTTAAAGACAAATCCCCGGGCGGCAAGAGTTCGCAAAAGATTATGCAGTGTCGGTTTTTTAAGTCCGGTTGCTACGGTCAATTCATTAAGACGCATCCCATCCGGGCGGGTGGATATATGCTTTAAAATATCCAGACCGCGCAGAAGGGATTGAACAAGTTCAGAGTGTGGCATTTTCAATCGACATAGTGTTTATCTTCTTTACCTTGATTTTCCGGATTGTACGGAGTGCTCCAGTCGATACTCCATTCGGGCCGGCGGCGGAATTTCTGTTTGAACGTATTCTGCAGTACACCACGGCTTTCCAGACTTATCATACATGCTCTGGTACATCCACGGGAACCGCAGACCGCCTGTCCGGTGTTATAGAGATTGCGCGGTTTGTGATAGAACGGTGACCAGCTGCCCGGGACATAAGTTGTATCTGGAATATAGGGATCTTCCTGCGGAATACCAGTTTCAACGGCACCACGGAATGTAGTGTTGCATTTCCCCATATCGAGGTCTGCCCACTCGACTTCATGTCCGGCAAGGTTGACTTTGACTGTCTTGTCGGTAGGGAAGCACTGGCCCGGACAGGCTTTGATACAAGCCATACAGCGGTTGCAAAGCTGCGGACCGTCATAGATCGGATCTGGTTCCAGTTCCACATCGGTGAGCACGATACCAACCCGGCAGCGGGGACCAAACTGGGGACTCAAAAACATTTTACTGAAACCGATTTCACCAAGACCGCAAAGATAGGCAGCTATGCGCAAGTGAACCATGATATCCGGACAAGCCTGCCCCGGACGGGTAGGACGGCTGTATTTAGGAAAGTTTTCTCCGACGTTGTTGATGGCACGCCAGTCACTCTGGTGTCCCATCGGGATGGCCTCGTACCCCTGATCTTCGATAAATTTGCTCAAGTTGATGACCGTCATCGGCATATAAAGGTAGGTTATACCGCCGTAGCCCATTGCTGAATAGTTACTGAAATAGGTTCCTTCTTCGATGCCGCGCAAACTGCCGCGTTCGACACGGAAGACCATTCCGATGATGCTTTTACATTCAGGCATGATCTGTTTGGGATCCATCTGCAAAGGCGCATTTGCCCAACGTTCGATATTGCCGATACCGACTGCATCTGCCCCCATTTCCAATGCAGCGCGTTTGACTGCCAGTGCAGCTTCATGCGAATCGCTCAGATCGACACTATTGAAGTTTCTGGTCATAATCGCCATTTTTAATACCTCCATTTATCTATGTTCATCTATGATGAATATTAATTCATCTTTTTATTTTTCATAAATATAACACTTCATATAAACAAATTCAAGTTGACCGCGTCAGAAAAAATCGAAAATCATTCCGTAAAGCCGATTTGTAAATCAATGATGAATATTTTGCTCTATCGGGTAAAAATTTTTGTTTATGTTCCCCTTATCGGAACAGAACTTTGACAGAGAAGCCATAATTTCCGGTAAGGATTCTTTACGGGAAATTGAAAACGCTCTGCTTGCCAACCACAAACGCCTTTATCACCTCGGCATGGAAGCTGTGGCGAAATCCACGCTTTCCGAAGCGATGAACCGCCGTAATCCGGAAATATTCAAAGCATTGTTTGAAGAACTTCTTGATCGCGTTATGGCATACGCTCCAAAACATAAATTCAAGTTCAAAAATCCGCTGTATGCTATTGACAGCACAACGATCGACCTTTGTCTTTCTCGCTATAACTGGGCTTATTACCGTAAACACAAAGGGGCAATAAAGCTGCACACTGAACTTGATTTATCCGGCAATCTTCCCTGTTTTCTATTGATGAGCAACGGTAAAATGTCCGACATCAGAGCCGCAAAAGAAAACATCCCCCATTCTGCCGGACAGCATCTGCACCTTTGATAAAGGCTACTATGATTTGAACTGGTTTCAGGCGATTTCAAGTGCAGGTGCATTCTTCGTGACCAGAATAAAAAATAACGCTCAAATTGAGTTTCTCGGACGGCATCGTGAACCAAATAAAAAACTTGGCGTTTTGCGGGATGAAATCATGCCTCCAAACTGGAATTTGCCAGTCCAAGAGGAACTTTTCAGCCAATTACTGCTCTGAAATTTTTACCGGACAGCAGTGATTCTCCTTGAAAAAACATCGGAACGTGATATATTTCCGTATGATACAAAGTGCTGTTCCCCATACAGGTTGGTAAATCCTTCTGCTGTTTTAACTTTAAGATGGCATTTCGATTTTTACATCGTAAAAAAAGGGGTGGAGTTCCGTCTTCGCCTTTCAGGCTGCGCCGTGACAAGTTGAGGAGGGGAAAAAGGACCTTTCCTGAAAAGGGCTTTTTCCCCTCCTCAAGTAACAACCTTTATTGGGAACAGAGCTAATAACAAAAAAAATTCAAGGAGAAAATGCCATGGCACGGCAGAAAATAAAAGATACCGGAATGAATGATGTTCTTTCCATTCGGAAACAATTGGTTAAATCCTGTAAACGGGTGGTGATCAAGGCTGGAACACGTCTGCTCGTGGATGCTGCTGCGCTTGCCCGCCTCGTGGAACAGATCAAAACAGTCAGAGATTCCGGAATCCAGGTGATTCTGGTCTCTTCCGGCGCTGTCGGAACAGGAATGAAAAGTCTCGGTTTGAAAAAACGTCCGAAACATCTTTCCGATGTTCAGGCGCTTGCCGCAATCGGTCAGATCCATCTCATGGCTCTTTACGATGAAGAGTGCCGGAAACACGGTTTTCAGGCATCTCAGATCCTGCTTACAGCAGAAGATCTCCGGTCTCGCGGACGGCATTTGAATGCCCTCAACTGTCTGGAATCGCTCCTTGCAATGAATATTCTGCCTATCATCAATGAAAATGACCCCGTTTCCGTTGCAGAATTGAAGTTCGGGGATAACGATATGCTTGCGGCACAGGTCGCCTCCATGACCCGCTCCGATCTGGCAATCATCCTCACGACTGTCGACGGTTTGAAGAAACCGCTGCCGGATGGAACGCTGGGCGAAAGGATTTCCGTCGTTCACGGGGTTTCCGATGAGATCCGGGGAATGGCGCGCGGCACAGATGATGCCAGTCTCTCCATCGGCGGAATGGCTTCCAAACTCAAATGTGCCGATATTCTGAACTCTGCCGGAGAATGTCTCTGGATCGCAGACGGCCGGGATGCCTCCATCATTCAGCAGATCTTCAACGGCGAAGATGTGGGAACTGTTTTCCTGCCCGATCACGGTAAAATCGAATCCAAAAAACGGTGGCTTTCCACCTTCGCCAAAGCAATCGGCGTGATTCAGGTGGATGACGGTGCGGCAAAGGCATTACTGGAAAAAGGCAGCAGTCTTCTTCCCTCCGGAATCAAAAAAGTTTCCGGAACGTTCCAGCGCGGAAGTATCGTGGAAGTGCTGAACGGAAAGAAAGTGATCGCAAAAGGTCTTTCCAATTTCAGTGCGGCAGAGTGCAGAAAACTTGCCGGATGCCAGACTTCTTCCATTCATGATATCCTGAAATGCGATGCCGAATCAGAAGTCATTCACAGAAATAACATGGTCGTTTTTCATGAGAGCGCAAAATGAAATTTTATATCAAAACTTACGGCTGTCAGATGAATGAGCGCGACAGCGAAGCCGCTGCCGCCATGCTTCTGGATGATGGACATCTCCAAGTACACTCTGAAGAAGAAGCTGATTTGATTCTGTTCAACACCTGCTCCGTCCGGGAACAGGCGGAACTGAAAGCGATCGGCAAACTTTCCATTCTGAAAAAACAGAGTTCCGGGAAATTTTTCGGGATCATGGGCTGTATGGCTCAGAGCAGAGGGGAAGAACTTCTGAAAAAAATCCCTCATCTGAACTTTGCTCTCGGAACAGATAAAATCCATGAACTGCCGGAAATCGTGCGTCAGCTCCGGAAAGGTTCCAAAACTGCCGATCTGGAACATGATAATATTCAGGATGCCGCAGGGCTGGATTCCCATCTCGTACCTGTCAACGGTTTCAAGGCTTATGTTTCCATCATGCGCGGATGCGACAGATTCTGTACCTACTGCATCGTTCCTTATGTCCGCGGACGGGAACGGAGCCGTTCTCCGGAAGCTGTTCTGGAAGAGATTCGCGCTCTGGCAAAAGCCGGTGTCAAGGAAGTCATGCTTCTCGGACAGAATGTGGCGGCTTACGGAACCAAAGGGTTGAAGATGGACCCGGATGTTTCCCCCTTTGCCGATCTTCTGGAAGAAACCGCCAAAATCGAAGGAATCGAACGCATCCGTTTCACCTCACCGCACCCCGCATTTTTCAACAAACGGCTCATCGAATGTATTGCCAACACGCCGAAAGTCTGCAAATATGTCCATCTGCCGCTGCAATCCGGTTCCGACAGGATCCTGAAAGCAATGAACCGTCCGTATACGGCAGAAGAATATATGAACATCGTCCGTTCCCTGAAAGAAAAATGCAATGGAAATATTGCGTTTTCCACAGATATCATCGTGGGATTCCCCGGGGAAACGGAGGAAGATTTTGAAATGACCCGCAAGATCATGGAAGAAGTGGAATATGACCTTGCCTATATCTTCAAATATTCTCCGCGCAAAGGCACAAAGGCTTCTCAGATGGAAGATGATGTTCCCAAAGAAGTCAAGGAAGAACGGAATCAGATTCTGCTGAAAGAACTGGAAAAGAGTTCACAGAAAGAGAATCTGAGAGCGGTTGGAAAGACTCTGGAACTTCTTGCCGAAGGACCCAGCCGGAGAAATGCCGCCCGCTGGTGCGGAAGAACCGATCAGAACAAACTGGCTGTTTTTGAAAATACGACCGGAGTCAAAGTCGGAGACAAGGTGATGGTTCACATTGACCGGGCAACGTCCATGACTTTATTCGGAACGATCGTCACGGATTAAAAAAACAAAGCTCTGTTCCCAATAAAGGTTGTTACTTGAGGAGGGGAAAAAGCCCTTTTGAGGAAAGGTCCTTTTTCCCCTCCTCAAACTCCACCCCTTTTTTCCAAACCTTTTTGCGGCATTCCGATTTTTACGATGTAAAAATCG
>JAFVTF010000085.1 GCA_017503375.1 Lentisphaeria bacterium
GGCAAAATTTGGCTGAAAAGAGATTGCTGATGAGATGGAAATGGTAGTTTGAGCGTGGCTACTCAAAGAGTAACCACCGAAAACGCTCCATTTTCAGATCTCTGCAAGAATTTTCAGACATTTTTGAAGACTTTTGAAATTACCTCTAAAACTCCGGTAAAAAAGAAAAAACAGAGGAGATTTTATGTCCTGGATAGATTGGCTTATTACCCTTGTTCCGATTGCATTTGTGGTCGGAATGGGTATTTACAGTAAAAAATATGTGCGTGGTGTTTCCGACTACATGGCATCGGGGCGCATTTGCCGCCGTTATGTTCTGACAACAGCATTGATGGCAGAAGCGATCGGGCTGGTAACCTTGATTTCCTATCTGGAAGTCCGTTATATGACCGGATTTGCGCTCAGTTTCTGGAGCAACCTGACACTTCCGCTTGGGATGATCCTGACCATGTCCGGTTACTGTTACTACCGTTACCGTGAAACACGGGCGATGAGTATCGGGCAATATCTGGAAATGCGATACAACCGCAGTTTGCGTATTTTTGCAAGTTTTCTCAGATCCATTGCAGAAATCGTTGCAAACAGTATTATGCCGGCACTTGCAGCCAGATTTTTCATTATTTTTCTCGACCTGCCTCAGAAACTCAAAATTTTCGGGTTTGAAATTCCCACATTCTCCCTGATTATGTTCGTGACGCTGTTCTTTGCAGTTCTTATGATCTGCGTTGCCGGACAGCTTTCTCTCACGATCACAGATACGCTGCAGGGCTTGATTTTCTTCCCTGTCATGCTGGTTTTCGTGATTTTTATCTGGACAAAATTCTCCTGGTCCGGTCAGATTGTAGAAGTTCTCAGCGACCGGGTTCCCGGGGAAAGCTTCCTGGATCCTTACGATATCAAGAAACTGAAAGACTTCAACGTTCTGATGCTTGTTACGACCTTTATCGGAATGTTTCTGCATCGTATCAGCGGAATCGGCGGGGAAGCAAGTGCGGCACTCAATGCCCATGAAGCAAAAATGGGAGCAATCCTCGGAACCTGGCGTGCCGCTTTCATGTCGATTTTCATGGTCCTGATCGCAATCGGTATCATCACACTGATGCACCACAAAGATTTCTCCAAAGATGCGAAGATCATCCGGACCAATATTTCCCAGAAAGTTGCGGAAGAGCTTTTGAACGATCCGGCAGAACGGGCACAGTTGATGAAATCCGTTGAAGCAATTCCGGAACACAAGCATACAAAAGGGATCGATGCGCCCTATTCAAGAACCAATTCTCCCGATGAAGTTTACTTCAAGACAGCACAGAAACAGTTCGGACTTGACGGTGAAGGCAGTTCCAAAACCCAGCAGTTCAAAACACTGTTCCGTCAGCAGCTGCTTCCTGCAACCTTCCGGCATATCCTGCCCATCGGTATGACAGGGCTTTTCTGTATGATGATCCTGCTGTTTATTCTTTCCACAGATGACAGCCGTATTTTCTGTGCCAGCTCCACTCTGGTTCAGGACTGTATTGTTCCGTTCTACAAAAACGGAGAGCTGACTCCGGAAAAGCATGTGATGTATTTAAGAATACTCTCCATCATTGTCGGGGTGATTTTCTTTATCGGTTCCATGTTCATGGCGCAGCTTGACTTTATCAACCTGTTTGTTCAGATCACTTACGGAATGTGGCTTGGCGGCTGCGGACCGATGCTTGTATTCGGACTTTACAGCAGATTCGGTACGGCGGCAGGTGCATGGAGTTCTCTGCTGAGCGGTATGGGTCTGACAGCTGTCGGAATCTTCCTGCAGCGCGGCTGGACAAAAACGATTTATCCCTGGCTGGAAAGCAATGGATATGTTTCCGCAGTTCAGGAATTTCTTACAACCATCTCCAAACCGCTTTATCCCTGGATCGACTGGACAGAGATGACCAGATTGAAGTGTCCGATCAACTCTTATGAGTTCTATCTGTTCTCCATGCTTCTCTCTTTGATCGTCTATGTTGTTGTTTCCAAACTGACCTGCAAAGAGCCGTTCAATCTGGAACGTATGCTTCACCGCGGAGAATATGCAATCGAAGGTGAAGAAAAGAAGACATTCAACCTCAAAGAAAACTTCAACCTCAAACGGTTCTTCTCCATCTTTGTTGGAATCACACCGCAGCATACAAAGGGGGATAAGATCATCGTCTGGTGTGTGTTTGCTTACACCTTCATTTACAAGTTCCTGTTCTTCTTTATCGGTGTTGTAATCTGGAACGCCATTTCCCCGTGGCCGCTTGAATGGTGGGGAACCTACTTCTTTATTATGTTCCTGCTTGTCCCCGGAATTTCCGGTTTGATCACAGCAGTCTGGTTCACCATCGGAAGTTCCAGAGACCTGGTCCTTATGTTCCGTGAATTGGAAGCCAGAACCGATAATCCGTTGGATAACGGAATGGTGGAAGGCGAAGTTTCCATTGCTGATAAAGCACAGGTGGAACGCGTGGAAGGCAAAAAAGAATCAGAAAAGAAAGATTGACCCTGAGGCTTTTATATGTACAGTAAAGATTCTGTTATCAGTTTATTCCGTAATTTTCACCAGTTGATCCGGAAAGAAGAGTTGCTTTCCAGATTGCAGACTCTTTCCGGATTGGAATATCCTCAAACCTCTCCGGCACAGGAGCGGGCTGCGGAATATACTTTTGAACTTTTGAAAAAGGATGATTTTTTTCAGGCGGAACTTTTGAAGTTCCCTGCCGATGGAAAAACTGTTTTCCATGATAAAATCATGCCTTTGTGCTGGGATATCTCCAAAGGACAGCTATCCCTGCTTTCCACAGGAGAAATCCTTGCCGATTACGAACAGAATTCCTTTGCTGTTGTTTCCGGTTCCACGGCAACACCGCCGGAAGGGATCAATACAAAGATCATCACAGAATCTCAAATGCTGGCGGGAGAAGATCCCACAGGTGCACTGATCATGCTTCCGCCATCCACCCGCCCGTGCAATACCGTTCTGCGTCCGCTGCTCGATCTGGGAGCGATTGGCTTTGTAAGCGATAATCTTTCCAACCGTTATCAATCTCCGGATGCCTGTCAGTGGGTCAATGGCTGTACAGATGCCGGAGACTGGCATGTGACATTGGAAGACAGGGATTTTATCGGATTTTCTGTTTCTCCGAAAATCGGGGATAAGATCCGTTCCCTTGCGGAAAAAGGTATTTGCAATGTTCATGTGCTTTGCGATGCAAAACGTTATGCGGGAGATATGCACGTCGTAACCGGGTTGATTCCGGGAAAACAGAAAAAAGAATTCTGGATCGCTGCTCATCTCTATGAACCGTTGATGAATGATGATTCCACCGGAGTTACGGCTGCTGTCGAAATTGCAAAAATGATCCGGGATGCCGGACAGCCGGAATATTCCATCCGCGTGATCTTTGCTCATGAACTTTATGGATTCGCCGCTTATGCAGCATCTCTGGGTCAATACCCCGGAGAAAATGTTGTCGGCGGCTGTAATCTGGATGATTTGGCATCCTGTCAGCCGGGAACTCTGAAACTGGTTCCGGCTGGAGAAGCGGTTCCGTTCCATGGAAATGAAATTCTGAAAGAATGTTACCAAGCCTTGAATGAAACAGTTCCGGGCTTGGATTTGGAATCTGTCGGACAGTATTATGATGATCTGGCTCTGGGTGATTCCACCGTTGGAATTCCGTTGACCTGGCTGATGGGCAAGGGAAAATTCTGGCATAATTCTGTTCAGTGCAGTATAGATTACATTGATAAAGATATCTTTTTCCGGACAGTTGCATTTTCCGCGGTATATATTTCCCTCTGTGCGAATACTCCGGCAGAAACGGTTTCCATTGTAAAAACGCCGTCTGCGCCGGAAAAACACACACCTTTGCGGGATTATGCGGCTCAAATCGTTTTCAAACGGAAAACAGTCGGATTCCCGTTCTCCCTTGCAAAAATTCCGCACAGGAACCGCCCTGCCCTTCCGGATGGAATGATTTACGGTCCATTTGCCAACCTGCTTGCAAATATGGACGGTGTGAAAAACATGGCAGAGATCATTCTGGAAACGGAAGGGGAACGGAAAACGGAGCTGAATGACGGTCAAATTCAGCGGTATCTTCGAATGCTTAACGTATTGGAAAAATATGGGTACCTCGAAGCCGTAAAACGTCCGGAATTGAATGAGGAAGATATTATTGCGGCATTGAAAGAACTTGGAATTACAAAAGATGATCTTCTTCTGGTACATGCGTCTTCATCCAAATGCGGATTCATCCGCGGCGGAGCTGAAACAGTTGTCGATTGCATCTGCAAAACTGCGGGGACAGCACTTTTTACCACATTTACCAATCCGTACATCTTTCTTGGCGGAGTGAACAGAGCATGGAGTTACCGTCCGTTCTCACCGGAAAATATCAGAGCGATCTGGACAGGCAAAGCGGGCCGTGTTCTGTTGGAAAAATATCCGGAGGCGATCCGCAGCAGACATATCACCCACTCCTGGACCGGTGTTGGACCGCTGGCGGAAGAATGTCTTTCCGTCCATGGACCGACGGATCCGCCGTGCGGTGAAACAAGTCCTCTTGCGAAAGCCCTGGAACGGAATGGAAAAGTCCTTTATTTCGGCACAACACTTGCACCGTCAACCTTCCTGCACTATCTTGAAGATCAAGTCCGGTCTGAGTATCTGGATACAGCAGTCTGCAAAGTGAAGGTATCAGATGGAACGTTCAAGACTGTTACAATTGAACGGCATTTGCCCGGACACAGGGATTTTTATACGCTTGAGGCAGATAACCGGAAATTCTTTACGAAAGCAGTTGCAGCAGGTCTGGAAGTGAAATCTGTTCAACTTGGTCTGGCAAAATTACAATTGATCGATTTGAAACAATTCTATGAAATCGGCATGAAGCTGCTGAAAGAAGAACCTGATATTCTGCTGTGTGACAGCGAAAAATGTCTTTTCTGCTCCAAATTCAGGAAGAAAAAACAAGATTAATTGGTTTTTGTTTCCTTTTTGTACTTTCTTGAATATTCAGCAGGCGGAATTCCATGTTTTTTCTTGAACAGTGCGCCGAAGTATGCCGGAGAAGAATACCCCAGCTGATCAGAAATCATCTGGACACTGTTTTCTGTTTCCAACAGGAGCCGCTCCGCTTCTTTCATCCGCAGATTATTCTGATAAATCAGCGGAGATTCATTATGAACGGCATTCCAGAGACGGAAGAAAGTGGAACGTGATATCTGATTGGCTGAGATCAACTCGTTGAGATCAATATTTCTGTTGTAGTTCAACTGGATATACGAAGCGATCTTCTGTATTTTCTGATATTTATCTTCATTGATCTGTCGTGATGCAGTATTTTCTCTGCACAGAAGCAATTCCTCCAGCAGCTGGAATGCAAACAGATCGAGTTTATCTGCAACAGAATAATTCTGGGAATACGGCAATCTTTCCGTAATTTTATGAACAAGTTCCGTAATCGAGGGCGTCAATGTCACATCCCAGACAAGCGGGCCTCCGGAACAGTGTTTTTCAAAAAACGGCTGAAACTGTTCCCGGTCATAATGAATACAAAGGCTGTTCGGTGACCGGAACGGATAATCATTATAATATGTCTGCCCGGGACATTTCATGATAACATGAGGAAATGTATTGATATATTCTTCCCCATCAATGATATTGCGGATCGTCTGCACGGGAGAAGTCAGCCGCAAAGAAAATTGATATTCATCCCGGAAATAAAAGGTATTTTCTCTCATCGGCGGATAATCATCCACGTTCAGTTCTCCGGGATAATAACCTGCAGCCTTCAATGGATAAGGAAATTGAAACAGACGCTCTGTTTCATCCAGCATCATACGGATAAAACCTTCCATGAAAACTCCTTTGTTAAAATTCCTGAACGGTATTCCTAATATAACCGGACTTTTTTGAAATACAAATATCAAAATCAAGTTCAGCAGGAGTTTTCGTAAATTTATGTATTCGGAGAGTATAGGAAGAAAAAAAATTATTTTTTTTCCGGATTTCACTTGATATCATCGAAAAATGAGTGTAAAGTATGGCGTATTGAAGAACGGAACCGTCAAACTGAAAGAGAATGATCTATGAAACTGACTGACGAAATCGTAAAAGCATTGAATAAATGTATCAACGAAGGCTATTCTTCTGTTCAAGAATTTGCCAGACTTACAAATATCAGCGCAGATACGCTGGCAAAATATTTGAAAAAAGAAACCCAGGCAATAAAAGAAGAAACATGGATGAAAATGTATCCGCTCTTGAAACCCTACCTAAAACACAGCAATAACCGGCCGGCCTTCACCGGAACAAATAAAATGCCGGAACTGGAAACGGATGAACGGATTCTGCTGGATGCATTCAATGACCTTCCCGAAAAAGTCCGGAAAGAAAAATTGATGGAGATACTGGAGCTTGCCAGAAAATATAATCTGGAAGATAATGTCAGCATCGAATTGGATCTTCCCTGAAATTATGGTTCAGAAGAAAAAAAACAGCGGGCTCCCGGAACAGATTCTGGGTTCCGCAGTCAGTACGCTGCAGAAATGGAATTCGTCAGCTTTGACGCTTGATGAGTGCATCAACGATATCCGTGGGGAAAAGGCTGCTGTTTCGATTCTTTTTCTCTATTTCCGCCATAAAAATACAATTGATACTCTGATTTGCAATGCCGCTGCAAAAGGGAATGTGAAATCGCCCCTCTTTGAAGTTGCGGCATGTACTCTTTCCCAGGCACTGTTTCAATCGGGAATCAGTCTGCAATCTGCCGTGAATGTGGCAGTGGATTATACCAAGAAAAAGATCAATCCGAAACTCGGCAATTTCATGAATGCCCTGCTCCGCAATGCACTGAGAGCTGTTGAAAACAAAGATTTTCCGCCGGATTTTCCGGAAAAGCTCCGCAAACGCTGGAATAAACTTTTCGGAAAAGAAAAAGCTGCCGCTGCGATTGAATCATGCGGCATCAATCCGCCTCTGTGTTTCCGGATTCGCGGAATAGATGAGCCGCCTGCAGGAGCAGAACCCATTGAACTCAACAGAATGTTCCGTTTTTACTATCATACACATCCGGCGGATGTTTTGGAGTCCGAACTCTTCAAAGCCGGAAAATGTTATATTCAGGACCCGGCAACAGGAATGAGTGTTTTCCTTTGCGGGGAACTGCCGGAACAGGCAAAAATTCTTGATTGCTGTGCAGCTCCCGGCGGAAAAACTGTGATGCTCTATGATAAATATCCGGATGCGGAAATCATTGCAGCAGATAAATCAGAAAAACGTCTGGAACAGATGCAGGAAAACTTTAAAAGACTGGGTGTTAAAGCAAAAACAGTCTGTGCCGATGCTCTCGTTCCGGAGTTTGAAAAAGAATCTTTTGACCTTGTTTTCATTGATGCGCCATGTACAAATACAGGAGTCATGCGACGGAGACCGGATGCAGCATGGAGATTTTCTCTCAACCGTCTGGAAGATACGGCAAAATTACAGAGAAAAATCCTGAATGCAATGGCACCGCTGGTCAAGCGCGGAGGAATCCTGCTTTATTCCACCTGCAGTGTGGAGGCGGAAGAGGATCAGCTTCAAGTGGAACGTTTTCTTCAGGAACATCCGGATTTTGTATTGGAAGATTCTCAACTTCTTCTGCCGGATTTCATGCATGACGGAGCATTTGCCGCAAGATTGCGCAAACGCTGATCAGCGGATTATTACAGGTTGAACCCGTTTCACTAAAAAACGCCCTTCCCCCGGTTTGTCAACCACAGAATAAACCAACGCAAAAGCATACGTTCCAATAGGTGCATTCTGTATTTCCTGCTTTAAATCGTCCACACTCCGGATTGTTTTCCGGTTCCACTTGACAATCATATCTCCCCGACGGAAAAAGTTGTCATATGGAAAAGAATTTCCCAGAACCATCACACCGGATTCAAACGGAAATCCGGATTTTTTTATCTGAACCGGGTCCATATTCCTGACAAAAATACCAAGTTTCCAGAAAATCGGCAATGAGGGCTGACAATGAGAAAAAGATATCGGTTTAACCGTAACATTTCCCGCTCCGACAAGCTGAATTTTTACCGGTTCACCATCTTTCATACGAAGCATTCTGCGGGACAGCCCCATCAAATCATGTGTCGGATCCCATTCCTGGAATGATGTAATCGTCATTCCACGCCGGATTCCGGCCCTGTAAGCAGGAGACCTGCGGAACACGCGGACAACAACGATTTTTCCTTCAGCCGTCATTCCGGGAACAAAGCCGAAACTCATACTGCGCATCCGTTCCGGAATCAGATATTTGGCTAACACATTTTCCAACTGAAACAACGGCATGGAACCATATTGCTCCAGAACTTTTATCTCTTTTTGTTTGGAATATTTATCTTCCAGATAAGATAACAGGAAATTCTCCTGTCGTTTTTTCTTCAGAGTCCATGGACGGGCGAGCGGCATTTCCGGCAAACCGATTTGAGGCTGTTCCAATTGAAACAGAGCAATATTATGTCTGGGATCCTCAACGATCTTCCGGGCTCGGTAAAAATGTCCGGGAGCTACTGTTGCAATGATCCGGTCTGTATGCGCTGTCTGATGGAAATCTGTCAAAATGATCCCGGAACTGTCCATCAGATATCCCATACCATCAACGGAAGAATCCTTCAATCCCCGCAGAATCGATCTGGTCTGAATCAATACAACAGGAGATGCCGCCTGTTCATTGGTAACATCGTCTGTTTTGCGGAATGTTTTACTTTTTCTGACGGTCACAGGAGGGAAAAAGTTATGATATGCCAAAAAAGTGAGCATTACCACGCAAATAATTGACAAAAAAATGATTAATCCATTTGCAATTTTCGTGTTCATGATTTAACTTTCTTTGATTTGGTGTTATAATACATTGAAAACGTGGAATTTCAAATGGAATATCAAAAATTTTCAGAAATATTGCAGGCATCAGAACCTTGCGCTGCTTATGAAGGAATCCTTCAGGCAAAATGGAACCGGATACCCGTCGGAACTGTATTTCAGACGGTTTGCGGAAAAAAGCTGATCATTCTTTCCAGAGGAACCTGGAATCTGGAATCGGGGCCTGACTTTCTGAATGCAAAAATTTCTCTCGATGGAAAAATCATCACAGGCGATATTGAAATTCACGTGCATACTTCAGACTGGAAACTGCATGGACACAGCAAGGACCCGGCATTTTCCAATGTGATTCTTCATGTGGTTGAAGAACATGATACCCGGGATTTCTGGCTGCCGATCTTCCTGCTTCCAAAGGAAAATGAACTGGAAAAAGTGTCTGCAATGCGCCAAAAAACATCCGGCATCTGCTCCTCGTTTTTTGAAACTCTCTCTCAGGAACAGACTTTGAAATTTTTTCAGGATGCCGGGATTGACAGATTGGAAAAGAAATCAAAAACGATTCTCTCCGGAATGATCGAATACGGCACAAGAAACGCATTTCTGGAAAAGCTGTTTGATGTCATGGGATTCAAGAAGAACAGGGAGGCATTTGCCATTCTGTTCCGGGAAACAGTAGGAAAATATCCGGAAGAACAATTTAACACGGCATTTGAAGAGATTCTCTGGGGTGAATCCGGACTGCTCCCGGCAGATCATTCAGCCATGCCGGATCAGGAAGCCGCAAACGAACAGCTCCGTCTTTGGAACGCATGGTGGAAACTCCGCAGAGATGCCGGTGAAAAAATCCACTGGAACCGCTCTGCAATGCGTCCGGCAAATACCCCGGAACGCAGGCTGGCTGCACTTTGTGAATTTATCCGGAAAAATGGAACAGATCCACTGCCCGGCTGGATAAAAATGCTGGAAGGAGCAGATTCCCCCGAAGCCTGTGCTGAAAAACTTTGCAAAGCATTCTCTTGCGAAGGCGGGTTCTGGGCTGACAGAACAACTTTTCATGGTAAAAAACAGGAGAAAAAAACTGCACTGACCGGAAAAAACAAAGCATTGGAACTGGTCATTGATGCAGCATTGCCGTGTCTGGCGGCATTGGCAGAACTGGAAGGAAATTCCAGAGCTGCAGGAAGACTCCGGATTCTGATGAAAGCGCTCCCCCCGCCGGAAACCAATTCCGTTGTCAGAAAAGCTGCGGCTTTATGGTTCAGTGAACCGGAAAAGCCCCTGAAACTGCTCAACGATGCCGCCGCCAGACAGGGAATTCATCATATTTATGCAGAATACTGCGGTGCCGTTTCCGGGGATTGCGGAAATTGCCTGATCAAAAATTCTTTTGCTCCGATTGACGGACGATAATCATTTCCAATGGGGATCGTATGCAGAGTTATCCGCACTCAGATATCCAATCTTCAGCTCCGGTTTCCCTTCGTAAATCGTCTTTTGAGAAGCACAATGACCATCGACATAGGCAGCATTTGCACGACCTGTATGGATGAAAAATGCAAAACCTCCGGTGGATTTTACGCCGTTACGCCCTTCCGGAGCATATAAAAACGAAGTGGGGATCACGCTGGTGCCATAATAATCTTCGGTTGCCGCATCGGAAAAAGCCACCGTTCTTGAAGCGGAACGGACAGAGGATGTTTTGACACCGTACCACAAAACACCGCTTCCCCAGTTCGGTTCATATCCCAGAAACTGATTATAACCGTAACCGCTGTTCTTAGCTGAATAAGTCCGGGCAAGCATGTTTGCCATACAATTATAAATGCGGCTGTTCTTGCCCTCAGTATTGCTCATGACAGCAGCCTCAAGCATACCGGTTCCCTCTTCGCTTCCATTCTGGGACCAATCCCAGTAACCGGTTCCGCCTTTGTAATTCCAATCCAGAGACGGACAGAACCATCCGTCATAAAGATCTGTATACTGCTGGGAAAGCAATCCGATCTGCTTGAGATTTCCCAAGCAATCCGTGGCAATGGATTTTGCTCTTGCATTCTGCAAAGCGGGCAAAAGCATTCCGGCCAGGATTGCGATGATCGCAATAACAACCAGCAATTCTATCAGAGTGAATTTTTCAGCTTTCCCGATTCCATATTCCATTTTATAACCCTTTTCACTTTCCTTCTGCAAATAAACGGATAGCAGAAAGGCCGGAATATTTTTCGGTTCCGGCAACAAGTGTCGGAGCATTGCGAATGCCATATTCTCTGGCTTTCTCCGTTTCCTGATCTGCAATAATTACCGTGTAATTTATCTTTGCTTCATCCAGAAAACGTTTTGCAGATGCGCAATTCGGACATGTGGTTGTTGTAAAAAGGAGCAAACCATCCCCATCAGCAGCGCATGCCTGTACAGATGCAGATTCCTGCGTCTTCTCTGAAAATGTTTTTTTCCCGGCAAGAGCCGCATCATAAACTTTCCGATCCTTGTATTCCTGAGCTTTTCCATCGTTCCAGTTCTGAACCGGACGGTAATAGCCTGTAATACGGCTGTAGACTTCCGTTTTTGCTCCACATTCCGGACACTTGAATTTTTCACCGGCAATGTATCCATGATTCGGACAAATGGAATATGTCGGAGACATGGTATAATAGGGAAGTTTATAATTTTCAGCAATTTTCCGGACAAGATTTGCCGCAGCCTTCCAATCCGGCAGTTTTTCTCCGAGGAACGCATGGAAAACTGTACCGCTTGTGTAGAGTGTCTGCAATTCATCCTGAACATCCAGAGCCTCAAAAATATCACTTGTATAACCGACAGGCAGATGTGAACTGTTGGTATAGTACGGAGTTTCGTTTTCAGAAGCTGTTGCAATATCGCCGAACCGCTTTTTATCATGCTTTGCCAATCTGTAACTGGTTGATTCAGCAGGAGTTGCTTCCAGGTTATACAAATCTCCATATTGTTCCTGATAATCGGAAAGTCTGTCAAGCATGTGCTTCAGAACTTCTTTGGTAAACTGCTGGGATTCCGCATGAGTCAAATCTTTTTTCAGCCATTTTGCATTGAGACACGCCTCATTCATTCCAACCAGACCGATCGTAGAGAAATGATTGTCAAACTTGCCGAGGTAACGTTTTGTATAAGGATAAAGCCCTTCGTCCAGAAGTTTGGAAATCACTTCCCGCTTGATCTTCAGCGAGCGGGCAGAAATATCCATCATATGATCAAGTCTTGCATAAAAATCTTTTTCATCTGCTGCCAGATATGCAATCCGGGGAATATTGATCGTTACAACACCAACGGAACCGGTACTTTCTCCGCTGCCGAAATACCCGCCGGATTTCTTCCGCAGTTCCCGTAAATCCAAACGCAGACGGCAGCACATGGAGCGGATATCGCTGGGTTCCATATCGCTGTTCACATAGTTGGAGAAATAAGGAGTTCCATATTTTCCGGTCATCTCAAACAGCAGTTTATTATTTTCTGTTTCGGACCAATCAAAATCACGGGTAATGGAATAAGTCGGGATCGGATACTGGAATCCCCTGCCCTGAGCATCTCCTTCGATCATGATTTCAATGAAAGCCCGGTTGACCATATCCATTTCAGCTTTGCAATCTTTGTACTTGAAATCCATTTCTTTGCCGCCGACAATACAGTTCAGTTCCGCAATGTCAGCAGGAACCGTCCAGTCCAAAGTAATATTGGAAAACGGAGCCTGTGTTCCCCAGCGGGACGGTGTATTCACGCCATAGATAAAGGATTCGATACATTTCTTGACCTGGTTATAATCCAGTTTATCAACTTTAACAAAGGGGGCAAGATAGGTATCAAAACTGCTGAACGCCTGAGCTCCGGCCCATTCATTCTGCATAATTCCGAGAAAGTTGACCATCTGGTTGCAGATCGTGGCAAGGTGAGATGCCGGAGCAGATGTGATTTTTCCCGGAATTCCGCCCAAACCTTCTTTGATCAACTGCTTCAAAGACCATCCGGCACAATATCCGGTCAGCATGGAAAGGTCATGGATGTGAATATCGGCATTCCGGTGAGCATTACTGATTTCATCATCATAAATCTCGGAAAGCCAATAATTGGCTGTGATCGCTCCGCTGTTGGAAAGGATCAGACCGCCCACAGAATAAGTCACGGTAGAATTCTCTTTCACACGCCAGTCATTGATCTTGACATAATCATCGACGGTTTTCTTGAAGTCAAGAATCGTTGACTGGGCATTACGCAATTTTTCCCGCTGACGGCGATAGAGAATATAAGCCTTTGCAACATCTGCATATCCTGCCTGAACAAGAACTGATTCCACACTGTCCTGTATCTCTTCAACAGCAATCAGACTGTCTTTGATCTTCGGTTCAAAATCAGCCGTTACTTTCAGCGCAATAAAATCAATGATTGATGGATTGTACTGTTTTTCCTGAGCTTCAAATGCCATTTTGATCGCATCTGAAATCTTTTTCAAATCAAAATCTACGTTTTTTCCGTCACGTTTCTGAACCTGATACATTCTCTCTTCTCCTTATGTTTATTTTCTTAAATTCCGCGCAACATCACCGAAGGAATAAAATCACTGACGATCTTCTGATATTCCTTCATCTTCTCAAGGCTCACTTCAAAATCTTCGCTATTACCATTCAAAATTGAGCCTGAATCAACAAACTTCTGTAAAAAATATCTTTTTGCTCCGGCTATCCATTTTCCGATTTTTTCAAAATCTGCCGCTGTATGCAAATTTCCGGTCACAGTTGTCCGGAATTCATAATCGACCTTATCTTGCAAAAGATAAGATACGCTCTCTTTCACCTGTTCCAGCATTTTACTTCCGGAAGTCATCTCATACTTCTCCGGAGCGTTTTTTATATCCATGGCAATATAATCCGCGATCCTTTTTTCAATGACTGTCCGGAGGCGTTCCGGATTGGAACCATTGGTATCAATCTTCACAAGAAAACCCATATATTTCGCCCGTTCAGCCAATTCAATGGTTTCTTCATACAACAAAGGTTCGCCGCCCGTGATACATATTCCATCAAGTTTCTTGTTTCTGCTTTCCAAAAAAGAAATAATATCGGAAAAACTGTAATCCAGAATACTCTCATTTCCAGTTGCCAATGCCGGATTATGACAAAACGGACAACGGAAATTACAGCCGCTGCAAAACACAGTGCAAGCCACCTTTTCCGGATAATCCAGCAATGTCAATTTTTGTAATCCGAACATCATCTTCGTGTCTCACTTCTTCAAGGTAAAATAGGTTTGTGCATCTTCCAGAGAGGTTCCGAACCAGCCGACAAAATAAATTGTCAGATTTTCTGCGGCAGAAAACGACCATCCTGATTGAGATACAGTCAACCGTTCAGATCTTGCATGACCATCGACAAATCCAATATTTGCCCGTCTGTTATGACGGAAATGAATATCAGGTGCACACTCATAGGCGTAACTGAACCCACCGAAATTCATTTCTGCCTTTGGAGGATGAATATAAAACATCTCTATATATTTTTTTGATCCACTATCGAACCCTACAGCATCAGAAAATGCAACTGTTCTTGAAGAAGCTTGAACTTGAGTCAATTTATATCGCGGAACATCTGAAGATCCATCATAATCACCGCCAAGCATTATACTGTATCCATACCCGCCGCATCCGGTATTCATCGTTGCAGCATTTCCGGATTTAAAATTCTGCAGTAACGTCGGACAAGCCCGGATCCCTTTAGAAAGGAATTCCATCAAACCGCCTTCTGCGGCATAGGTATCTCCATCCAGCGTTCCGCACCAGCGATACGTGTCATTTCCCATGGGAACCATCCAGTCGTCATAAGTGTTGGAATAAAGCATGAAAGCAGTTGTGATCTGCTTCAAATTATTCGTGCATTGAGCACTTCTGCCTTTCTCTCTGGCACTGTTCAGTGCAGGCAAAAGCATTCCTGCCAGAATGGCAATAATGGCAATAACAACCAGTAATTCAATGAGGGTGAATCTGCGGACGCAGCGGACGGAATGTGTAGACAATGATTTCATTAAATACCCCTTGTGTCTCTCGCACAATTAACAGGATTATGTCTCAGAAGTATGGGCTCTGACTCATACCTGAATGGTATTTACAGTTGCGGGACAGCCCCCGGATTTCACGGGGTTCACCATGATTCATCTGAGTTGTGTTGTAAAATACATCCTCTATAAAATTTTTCAAGAGGAGAGAATAAAAAAAAGCTGTATTTTTTTGTCAAAAGAGGTAATTTCAAAAAATACAGCTTTTTATGATGACATCTTACGAATTACTCAACTGGACGGCGTCCGCTTAAGGCTGCGGAAATCGTTGCCGCATCGGCAAAACTGATATCCGCTCCGGCAGGCAACCCCTGTGCCAGACGGCTTATTCTGATGTTGGTATGCTCTTTCAAAATACCGGTAAGATACACTTCAGTCGCCCTGCCTTCCACATCCGGACAAAGAGCTAATATCACTTCCGTAACAGTTCCATCAGAAAGCCGCTTCAAAAGAGCGGGTATCGCCAGGCTCTCAGCAGTCCGCCCTTCAAGAGGAGCCAGTTTTCCGCCCAGGATATGATAAAGCCCGCGATAAGTTCCTCCGGATTCGATTGTCCGCAGCTGAGTAAAATCTTCCACAACGCAGATCACACTCCTGTCACGTTTCGGAGAAGCACAAACCGGACACAATGCATCTTTTCCGGAAGACATGGCACCGCATTCCCGGCATGTTCCGATTCTTTCATGCAGCTCACCCAGCACTGTTGACAATGCACTCAAGCGGGAATCGTTCCACTTGTAAAGCTGCATAGCCATCCGTTCAGCGGAACGTTTTCCCACACCGGGAAGCCCCCGGAGCAATTCGATCAGCATCAGAAATGCATCCGGGTAAAGTTCATTGGAATGTTCCTGTCTGGAATCCATTACAGCCCCAATGAGGAAAGGTCAACGCCGCCGGTAGCTTCGGAGAGACGTTTGGCACTTTCCATTTTTGCGTTATTGATCACATTCGCCACTGCTTCACCAATGGCAATTTCCATTTCAGCAGGGGAAAGAGTTTCTGAAACATGAACATTTCTGACAGCTGTCATATCACCGGAAATCGTGATTTGAACGACACCATTGGAACTGCTTCCTGTCACACTCAACTCTTCCAGATCTTTTTTGATCTTTTTCATTTTGGATTGCATTTCACTCATACGTTTCATGAGTCCTGCCATTTCACCCAACTGTCCAAACATAAATAATACCTCTGAATCAAAAAAATGTTGCGTTTTACTTCTTTTCGGGGGCAGCATTCTTTCTGTCTTCAGCCCCGGCTTCCGTTTTCTCCGATGTATCTTTTTTCATACGGGAAAGATTTTTTTGAACTTCCCTGTTATCAAAGTATTCCTGAGCAAGGATCAGCAACTGTTCTTCAAATGCAGGGTCTCTGGGCAGATTATATTTCTGAACAGCATCCCTGTAATGATCTCTTGCATTTACAAAATCCCGTTTGATAAGATAAACTCTGGCAAGAGCCTTCTGAAGTTCTGCACTCTCCGGATTGAATTCCGTTGCTTTCCAGTAGTGAATAAGAGCTTCTGTATAATCCTTATTCTTTTCTGCTGCAAGTCCTTTTTTCATGCGATCTTCGTAAGCCTTTTTCCGTGCGGTAAGTTCTTCAGCTGTAAATTTCGGTTTCTCTTCATCCTCGATAATTTTAACTTCCTTTTGGATTTCAGAAACAGAAGCAACGGGACCGTATTCACCGGAATTGACCTTATATTGTTCTTCGATCAGTTTTTCAACTTCCACAGCTGAAGTGTGACGTGCAAGAGCATTTTTCAATCTTGCAACAACAGCTCTGGTTATCTGGAGATTTGCTTCAATATCTGTTGCCAAACGTTTATATTTAACAACATTATCTTTGGAAATTGTCAATTCCGTTGTAAGCACATCTCTCTCTTTTCTCAGGTCTGCTGTTTCAGCCACCAGCTCATCAATTGCTTTATTTTTCTTGACAATATCACCTGTTTCAGTCTGAGGAACATCTCCCCACTCATTCAATTCCTTGCGGAAACGCTGGACAAGAGCCTGATTCTCCAGAAGTTCTTTGTTCAGAGTCTGAAGTTTTTTCTCATTATCCTTGTCCTTTAAAGAAAGTTTCTGTGCTTCAGCATTATACTTTTTATAAAGAGTCTGAAGATTGCTGTTCCGCTGTTCAAGGTCCTTGATTGTTTTCTGATATTCAGCGGGTTTGACTTTCAATTCAGCAGTCTGCGCCTGCAAAGAAACATTTGCCAGACGCAATTCCTTATTGTCCTCTGTCAGAGTTTCAACTTTTCCTTTCAATTGACGCAGAAGTGTTTCGTACTGAATTTTGGCTTCCTGCAATTCTGCGACAGCAGCGGTCAACTTGGAAATCTGAGTTTTTGCATTGGGATTGATTTCTTTTGCATAATCTTCAAGACGCTTGGTTTGAAGTTTTATCAATTCCTCAGCAGACTTCAATGAGGCATCTGATTCAGCTTTTGCAGCGCGCAATGCAGCCAGATCTGAATTCAATTTTTCATTCAGCTTCTTTACAGATGAGAGAGAACTTGCAGAAACAGTACCTGCAATTTTCTTTTCCAAATCGGAATATTCCATCTTCAAAAGAGCGAGTTCTTTTCTGACTTTTGTTTCAGCAGCTTGAGCCGTAATCAGCTGCTTCTTCAAAAGAGCCACGGAATTTTTCAAATCTCTGGAGTTTTCTGAAATTTTCTGATCCTTTTTGCGATTCTGTTCCTGAGCTGCAGTAAGAGCAGTTTCCAATTGATTGATTTTATCAGAAAGTTTCCGGATTTTTTCCAAATCTGCAATTTTTGCGGCATTGCCGGCGGCAATTGCATCATTACTGTTTTTCTGGCTCGCAAGCAATGCCTTATTTTCCTGTTCCAGTTTCTCAAAAGTTGCAAACTGAATACGATATTTCGCATTTTCCTTCTTCAGGCGGTTAAGCTCCGAAGAAAGCTTTGCAATTTTATCTTTCCACTCTTTTTCAGCAGCAGGATCTTTCACCTTCTTTTCGACAATGACCTTTTCAACAACCTTTACCGGCGCAGATGGAGTCTTATCGACCGGCTTATCTGCAATAGAACTCTTCGTTGTATTCAAAGAATCAAATTCTTCCTTTAATGCCTCATATTCAATTGTCAGCTTTTCAAGAGCGCTCTTGACATTTCCCAATTCCTGTTTGGAAAGGACCGCTGTTTGACGCAGAACGGCTTTTTCTTCCTCCAGACGGACAATTGTCTGTTGAAGTCTGGAAGAGGAACCTTTCAGACTGGCTTCAGCACGGCGGAGCCGTTCTTCTGTAAATCTGAAATTTGTACGCGCATTATCAAGAGCAAGAGTCAACTCATTGATTTTTGCAGAATTTTCTTTTTTGGAAAGCTCCCGGAGTTCTGCATATTTCTTTGCAATTTCATCGACATCTTTTTTCAATTTTGCATTTTCTGCAGCCAGGACCTGTGCTGTGATAATCTGTCTCCTCTGTTCTTCAGAAGTCTTCATCAAAGAATTATAATCTGCATGAAGTTTTGCAACAGACTCTGTGGATTTTACCAGATCAAGCACCAGCTTTCGGTTTTCCGCACGGAGTTTTTCCACTTCTGCAAGCATTTTCTTGTTTTCCTGCAAAGACTTGGAAACAGCAGCGGTCATGTCAGCAGAGGCTTTCTTTTCATTTGCCAGTTCTTCCCGCAGTTTCTTTTCAGAGGCAGATTGAATTTTTCCGCTTTCCAATGCATCGATCTTATCCTGCAAAGCAGTATTCTTCTTTTGAGCTGCAAGGTTTTTCTGGTCTGCTTCTCTCAAATTCCGTGCCGTCTGATTGAGCATTTCCGCCAGTTTTTTGTTTTCTCCGGTCAGAACTTCAATTTCTTTCTTTCGCGCATTCAATTCTTTCAACTGTTCTTCCAAGCGGAACACCTTGGACTCTGCCTGATTTCTCTGATCCTGGAACTTCTGGGAACGGTTTCTCATTGTTTCCAGATCTTTTCTCAGACGTGCAACTTCCTGACGGGATTTTTCTATGTCAGTTTTCGCTTTCAGCAACTGCTTCTGGTACTGCTCTGATTTATCCGCTTTCACGAGATCGGCCTTCAAAGAGGAAATGGTTGCTTCTCTGGCGGCAATTGTCTTTTCAAGCGCAGAGTTTTCCTGCATCAGCTTCTTCACCTGTTTTTCAGAAAGAGCGTTACGGTCTGCAGCACTGCGGGCATCAATCAGTTCAATACGGGTCTGCCGCAGCTGCTTTTTCAACTGCTCAATATCCTTCGTCAACTTGGATATTTCATGCTTTCTCTGACTTTCGGTAACAGCTCTGCGCCGGGGAGCGTCAATCTCATTTATCTTTCTGGTACAGAGAGAGATACGGTATGCAACGACTTCAGCATTCCACCCGGGGGATGCCTTCTTGATCTTCTGAAAAATGGTCTGGGATTCCCGGTATAATTTTGCGGCATCATCCAGATTCTTCTGTTTAAACGCTTTTTCTGCCGCTTCATATTTTTCAAAACCCAAGCGCCATGTATCCCACAAATCAATTCCGGACTCTTGTGAAAAGCCCAGGAACGGCATTAAAATCAATGCCCCCAAACATGCCATTTTCGACATTTTCATATTGCAACCTCCGTTGTTATTTTTCCTTCTGAAAAGTATGGACGGAACTTTTCCAACAGGGAATCCGGCAGTCCCGCAGCACATACATATATTCCGTTATCAAGATATTCTCCTGAAATCAAACTTCCTTTTGCATGAATCAGTGAAACCAGATCGGAACGTTCCGGCGGAATCGCCAGATCGTGGATCGATGAACACTTTTTCATATACGATTGAAGAGCTTCAAATAATTCATCAATCCCTTCACCCGTCGCACAGGAAACCGATACTCCGTTCGGCGCAGCTGCTTTCAACCGCGCCATGACCGCAGGATCAACTTCCTGATCACATTTATTAAAAACCGTTAAAACCGGCTTGTCTACAGCTCCCAGTTCAGCCAATACACCCAACGTCGTTTCCCGGTGACTTTCCACATTCGGACTGGAGGCATCCAGAACCAAAACCAGAAAATCCGCCAGGACAGCCTCTTCCAAAGTGGACTTGAACGCCTCCACCAGCGCATGAGGCAGTTTCCGTACAAATCCTACCGTATCCGTCAACAGCAATGTGGCAGAATTCGGCATGGGCAAACGCCGGGTCGTCGGGTCCAATGTTGCAAACAACTGATCTTTCACATACGCATCAGCACCCGTCAATTTATTCAGCAGAGAGGATTTCCCGGCATTGGTATAACCAACAATCGCCGCCTGTGGAACCCTGCCCCGGACACGGCCTTTCCGCTGTTCATTCCGCTGTTTCCGCACAATCGCAAGCTCGTCTTCCAGTTTCGTAATCTTCTGACGAACCGCACGCTTGTCATATTCCAGCTGCTTTTCCCCTTCTCCGCGTGTCCCGCCGACACCTCCGCGCTGACGCGCCAGGTGACTCCATGCCCGGGTCAAACGGGGAAGAAAATATTTATTTCTTGCCAGTTCCACTTGCAGAACGGCTTCTTTTGTAATCGCACGTTCCGCAAAAATATCAAGGATCACTTCCTGCCGGTCAAGAACTTTCTTCCCGCACAGTTTTTCCATATTTCTCTGCTGAGATGCACTCAGCTCCGAATCAAAAACCACAACCTCCGCATTGGCGGCATTGGCAGAATCACGGATTTCCTCCGCTTTTCCGCTCCCCACATAGTATCTCGCTTCAGGAACACGGACATTGGCAATCAATTCCCCGCAGGTGGAATACCCCAGAGTATGGACCAGTTCAGACAGTTCTTCCAAATACTCACGGGTCTCAGCTGCAGTCTGTCCCATGCCGGAAAACCCGACAAGAAACGCCCCGGAAAGAGTCTTCTCCTCTTCCGGCTGTACCGCAGCTGATTGTCGCCGTCCTAAATTCACTCACAATCCTCAAATACTTTCTGATTCTTGACGAAATAACCAACGCCGGATGCCAGCGTCACAAATGTCATTACCAACAGCAGAATATACCATGCTGTCCAGTATTCCTGAATATCAAATCCAACAAAATTTTTAAACGCCCAGGAGAATCCGCCGATTGCAAGCATCACCATCTGAAGACATGTTTTCAACTTACCCCATTTGTCCGCAGAAATCACAATCCCCTTCTTGGTTGCAAGCATACGCAGACCTGTCACCATAAATTCACGGGTCAGAACCACAATAATAATCCAGCCAGGCATCATCTGATACTCTGCCATGGTCACAAACGTTCCCACCACAAAAATCTTATCCGCCAGAGGGTCCATCAATCTGCCGAAATCACTTTCCAAATGAAATTTTCTCGCAAGAAATCCATCAAAAAAATCTGTCAAGGCTGCAAGAATTACAACAATATATGCAACAATATGACAAACTTCCGCTACGCATTGACTGACCTGAGGAATAAAAAATCCCGGCATATCTGAACGGATGTTTGCAAGTATCACAAACACAAAAATCAATACGATCCGGCTCATCGTGAAATAATTCGGAATCATTCTGTAACTCAGCAACTTCATGCTTTCCCTCCTTGATGAAACACAGCCTTCAGCCCGTAAGCATCAGCATCTTTTACAAGCACCTCTGCAATCGTCCCAGCATCAATCCCCGCAGGACATTTGCGGACAATTACTTCATTATCAATATCCGGGGCATCAAACACGGTCCGGGCTTGAGCTATCCCCCTGACGGGAGCCTGATCAAAAATCACTTTGACCAATCCGCCGACCAATGCCTTATTCGCCTCATAAGAAATCTCCTGCTGGAGACGCATCAATTTCCCATATCTGCGTTTCGCCGTTGCGGCAGGAACCTGATCCGGCATTTCCGCTGCAGGAGTTCCCAGTTCCGGAGAATAAACAAACGCTCCCATCCGCGCAAAACGCTGTTCTTCTGTAAAATCATAAAGTTTCCGGAAATCTTCTGCAGTTTCTCCGGGGAAACCCAGCATAAACGTCGTCCGGATCGCACAGCCGGAACGGGAAATCATCTCCACCGCTTTCCGGGTTTCCGCCTCTCCAATCTTACGTCCCATCCGCAGCAGTACGGAATCGGATATATGCTGCAACGGCATTTCAATACAGCGTGCCAAATGACGGCAGTCTGAAAGAACACCGCACAGCCGGTCCGTCACTCTTGCCGGATGCAGATAGAGCAGTCGCAACAGAAAATCACCTTCCAGACGATCCAGTTTTTCCACCAGTTTCGCCAGAGAATCTTTTTCTCCGCGTTCCATTCCGAATGCACCGATATCCTGTGCAACCACAATCAATTCTTTTACACCGTTATCAAGAAGACTTTGAGCTTCTCTGATAACAGATTTTTCCGTCCGGCTCCGCAAATCTCCGCGAATGGAGGGAATCGCACAATACGTACAGCAGTTGTTGCATCCGTCACAAATCTTCAGATAACCGTAATGTCCGGGTGTCAATAAAAGCCGGTCAGTTTTATCATCATAGAGATAGGTCGGTTTTCCTTTCGGTTCAACATTCTTCTTTCCGGTGAACAATCCAAGAATTTTTTCGCCCATTGCGGCAACAGAATCAACACGGGTCCAGAGATCAACCTGCGGATATGCCTTTTTCACATCGGTGATCCCTTTCCATTCCACAAGACATCCGGCAACTACAATTTTCCGTCCGGGTTTCTGCTCTTTCCAGGCAACTGCATAATCAAGGGTCTGAAACGATTCCGCTCTGGCACTTTCAATAAAAGCACAAGTATTGATGAGCATCACATTTGCCTCGGCATCATCGCCGGTCAAACCGATCCCCATCCGCAGCAGAGACCCTGCCGCAACTTCTGTATCAACAAAATTTTTCACACAGCCTAGACTGACTGTTGAAACCAATATCTCTATCGTATCTGAAGTTTTCACGCTGAACACCTTCCGGATATAAATTTACTATCGCAGTAATTTACATCCATTTCGTTCACTTTTCCAATCAAAAATACAAGAAAAGCGTTAGAATATCGGAAAATTTTATTATTTTTTAATCAAAGAACGGAAACTTCTGAAAAAAAGCCGGGCGGAAGCGGTAAAATTATCATTTTCATCCCCGAAAATTCCTGAAAAACACACAAAAAAAATGGAACGGTCAGCTGAGAGATCCGTTCCATTCCTGAATTTCAAATACGGCTTTATGCCATTCCAATCATCTTCAGAGGATTCAGACTGGTCATTTTAACCACATCTTCTTCCGTAAGGAAATCCAATGTCCGCAGGAAATCCGCGCATTTCTTCTGGGAATAAGAAGAACCCACAAGACAGCCTTTTTCCGGATTATGGAATTTTCCGTTGGGTTCCAGAATCGCATCGTTGTTCCAGCAGTTGTAACGTCCCGGCTGGAAACCGGCAATCGGAGCCGCATCACTTGTAACGATCACATTATCAACGCCTTTTGCGCGAACAATGCATTTGACGACTTCGGCAGGAAGATGGTGTCCATCCGTAATGATCATTGCGGTAAGATCATCACAAGCCATTCCGGACCAGATCATGTTTTTGTGACGGTTGATCATGTTCGGACAGCCATTGCCAAGGTGAGTCAGAAGTTTTGCCCCGGCTTTAGCGGCACGTTCCATATCTTCCAGTTCAGCCAGCTGGTGTCCGCAGGAGACAACCACGCCTTTTGCGGCAACATGGGAAATAAACTCCGGCATTCCGGGAATTTCAGCTGCAACAGTCAGCAATTTGACATAACCATTGGAACGATCCATGATATCATCAAAGAATGCTGCATCGGGAGCCAGAACGAATTCCGGAATGTGAGCACCGACAGCACCCGGTTTCGGAGAAATGAATGGGCCTTCCAGATGCGCACCCGGAATCTGCTTCAGCAGACCGCGTTTTTCTGCCGCATTATACATGATTCCAAGATTCCGCAGGTAAACCTCACGGGAACTGGTCACGATCGTCGGCAGAAACAAATAGGTTCCGGACTCAAAAATGTGGTCGGCGGTTTTCAAAAACTGATCTTCTGTCAGGTCGGGAGCGGAAAAATCCACTCCCATATAACCATTGATCTGAAGGTCAGCATAACGGATATCGTTTGCCATAACCAGTCACCTTATTATTTCTTTGTACAGAGATCCCGGGTGAATTTGCTGAGTTCTGCAGCTGCGGGAACGTCGCAGAATGTACGGCAATCCTTGTGGAGACGGATCACGGAAGCCGGGTGAGCCGGGCAGAGTTCGCCTTCAAAGGTGATCTTCATTGCATAAGCCTTGCGTGCATCGGGAACAGTATTGACGATTGTCTTACTCTTCATGATCTGGCGGACACTCATGGAGATTGCCTGCTTGGGCACATCTTCGAGGGTCGGGAACCAGCCTTCGCCGAGCTGCTGTTTGCGGCAGACTTCGTCGAGATTCACAACGAGATAGGGTGTTTCGGTGTCAAAATCAGCCGGGGGATCGTTGAATGCGATGTGTCCGTTTTCGCCGATGCCGATGAATGCAACGTCAATGGGTTTTTCCTGAAGTTTTGCACCCAGTTCATCACAGAATGCGCGAAGATCTGCAGCTTCGCCGTTGACCAGATTGACTTCTTTCATCTTGACAGGCAGTTTTTCCACAAAACGTTCGGTCAGATACTTCCGGAAACTTGCGGGATGGGTCACAGGAAGACCGACATATTCATCAAGGTGGAACATGGTGACCTTTGTCCAGTCGATTCCTTCTTCCTTCAAAAGAGCTTCCTGCATTTCAAACTGGCTTGCACCGGTTGCGAGAATAATGCGGCATTCTCCTTTTTCTGCGATTGCCTGACGGATCCGTTCCGCGCCGAATTTTGCGGCTTCTGAACCGCATTCCTGTTTGTTTTTGCAAATCATCAAGTTCATTGCATCTTCTCCTTCTGTATAGTTTTAAGGTTGTAAAATCATCATTTCTCCCATCCGGAACGCAGCTCCACGCGCCGCACTGTTCCTGCCATACCTGGCTGAACGGACCCGGACAGAATATTCTCTCTGCAATATTTTTTCCAGTTTTTCCGGAAAATCCGGACTGAAATCAGCAAATCTTCCGGAAAGAATCAGCAATTCCAAATCCATAATGGATATCACCTGACTCAAACCGTCTGCGCACAACTCCAATACATTATCAATTCCGCACCCTTGAATCCGGGTCAGAGATAACGCATCTTCAAACCGCAGCCCGCAGCTCAACCGCAGATTTCTGATCTCACCGGCAGACGAATGACGCCCGTCAAAAATCCTGCCGTCGCTCCAGAAAGCGGAACCGATACTGGCTCCCAATGAGATCAGGGCAAAATCAGATTCCTTATCCCCTGCACCGCCAAACGCTTCGGAAACAGCAGCCGCACGGGAACGGTTCCAGATCGACACCGGATATCCCGTTACACGCTCCAGCAGTTCCGGAACGACCTGTCCGCAATGAAACGGATTGATACTTTTGGTTACGGACATTGTTTTTTCATCCACGATCCCGGAAAGAGCAACAGCCACACCGCTGATCTTTTTCCGTCCGGAAACTTTTTTGATCAGAAAAGAGGCTTTTTCAGCCAAATCCCGGAGATCTGAACGGGAAAATTCCGTTTCCGCATCCGAAATAATCGTCCCGGCATGATCTATCAGAACTGCGGACATCCGGTCTGTATATCCCAAATCTATCCCTATATAGTATGCAGACTTGGGATTAACAGTCAGCAGGATCGGGGTGGTTCCGCCTGTTGATTTTCCTTTTCCGCGTTCACAAACAAGCTCCTGTTCCAGCAATTTTTCCACAACAGTAGAAGCCGTCGGACGGCTGACTGCCAACTCCCGGGCAAGTTCAGCCCGTGTGCCGGCAATTCCGCGGCGTATCAGCAAAAATGCATTTTTCTCAAGCTTGTTCATGAAAAATTTTCCGGATTGTAAAATTTTTAACAAAGAATAACATAACACTTGTTATGAAAATATCAAGTTGCTTTTTGCTTTTTCTTGCTACATTATTTATAAAAACTTCATGAAGAAGCCTTAAACACAGGGTGGAATTATCGGGAAACAGTATTTTTTTGAATTAATTCTAAAAAATAATATTATATTACTTGACAATTTCAATTTATAATATTATATTACTTCCGGAGATCATCAGGAGGCAGGTAATGCTTAAGGCAAAACATCAACAATTATTCGATATTCTTGTACAGGAATTTCATAACGGGAAATGGCCCCGGGGGAAGAAACTGCCCAAGCTGAAAGTCCTTGCTGAAAAATATTCGGTCAGCATCAATATCGCATCCAAAGCTGTTGATCTCCTGAAAAACGAAGGAATGGTGGAAGCAAAAGTCGGTGACGGCATCTATTCCACATACAAAATGGAGATCATCAATAAATACCATTATTCCGGAGACCGGATTTTCGGACGATATCGGGGTGCAAAGACGCTGAAGATTCTCGTGGAAGACAATTCCCCTAATCAGTTGATTTTCTGGAATGATTTCTTCCAGAACTTTTCTGCCGAAAATCCCGATATCGAACTTGATGTAAATTATCAGATCAATCATTCAGAGAAGGATTGCTGCAGTTACGGTGCAGTATTCGGCGGGTTCTCTTTCGTCCGCAGTGTCATTGAACCGGATAACGAAGGACTTTCCCCGGAATGTGTCAGAGACTTTCTTCCGAATCTGTTTGGAGATTGTGTTTTCGATGAAAATAATTTTCCCGGATACCTTCCTTACGGATATAATGCATCTTTGCTTCTGGTTCAGCCGGAATGTCATTTCCCTGCTCCCGATGAAAATATTCTTGAATATGTGGAAAATCTTCCCGCAACAAAACAAGGTTATATTATCCGTTCCAGTAAAATGCTGCTTTCCGGAATGAATATTGATACAAACAAAATCGGAACGGATGATTTTACAAAAGAAGATGCAGAGCTGATGCTTTCTGTTTTTGAACGGACAAAACGGTTGTATCGTGCTGGAAAGCTGCTCTGGTATCACGGTAAAGTTCTTGACAAACAGCAATTATTTGAACTGCTGCTGAACCACAATATCTCTGCGATGGAAGTACAAAGCAACACATTGAAAGATTTTTCCGCTGAAATGGTAAACGTATTACCATATCCATATGGAGAAAAACCTTGCATTACAGCTCATTTTGTCCATATAAGCAAAGATACACTTTATCCGGAAGAATATTTGAGACTGGTCAAAATGCTTTTATCAGAAAAAATTCAGAAGAAAGCAGAAGAACAGGGAATTTTTTATACCATCAGAAAAAACTGTTCCTCCATGGCACCGGAAAATCTGCGGAAATCTTTACTGAACAACAATGTACAGTTACCGGATATCTGCACAGATATACAAGCTGAAGCGTTTCTCAATTTTCTCGGCTGGGAATTCTATTATTATCTGGAAGGCAGACGCGGTCCGGAAGTGATAGATCTGATCCATAAAAAAGTACGTTATTACTACGAACATAACAATCAAACAGGTAAATGAAATAAGGAGATTCATTTCCTGAAACCTGTGTTCAGCAGACAGTGATTGCTGAAAAACTGAAAGAAAAAAATTATCAAAAAAAAAATGTAACAGGGCGGTTTTCTGTCTGGATGCAGAGGCTGTCAAAAGGAGGTTTTGTATGAAAACGGAAAAGTTAAACTTTACGTTGATCGAATTGCTTGTTGTGATCGCGATCATCGCCATTCTTGCGGGAATGCTCCTGCCCGCATTGAATTCTGCAAGAGAAAAAGGAAGAGCCAGCAACTGCACTTCCAACCTGAAACAGATGGGAACCGGAGCCAAGCAGTATTCCATTGATTACGATTCTTACATGCTGCCGCAGAATACAGGGATCTTTCTGAAAACAGGTGGCGATTTCTCTCAAAAAACAGATTATATGGATTTTGATGGTACAAATTCAACCTGGTGGCCTTCTCTATTGAAAAACTATGTTGGAGAAAACAATGCAAAAGGCGGAACTGTTATGACGACACAAACTGGAGATGCCTTTACAAACAATTCTATTTTTATCTGCCCGACGGTTGCTCCCATCGGCAGAAAATATCCAAGTGTCCAGAACTGTGTTTATGCGATGAACAATTATGGTCCCGGAGGAAGACTTGTGTGGAGAGCACTCGGCTCTCAGCAGTATAAGGAATCTCAAATCAAATATCCGTCAGAAATGCTGGTGATCGGAGATTCTATGAACAAAGCAATGGGCTATGGTTCTCACTCTTCAGATCCGTTTCGCAATCTCACGTTCAACTTTGATCAGAGACATTCCTTCAAAACGAACTCTCTCATGGCTGACGGTTCTGTCAATCACTTCAGATACGAAGAATTTCCGGCTACGATGTCTTATCAAACTAAAATTCCGTACAAATTCAAATAATTTATTACGGGAGTTCATGATATGAAGAAAATTTTTACAATCACGCTGCTTTTTATAGTTGTTCTGTTCTCTGCTGAGGCAAATGGGATCATCATTGTGGAAAACGGCATTCCGAAAGCAGAAATCATTACCGGAGAGAAACCAACCCGCGCGGTTCAATTTGCGGCGTATGAACTCCGGCATGTGATCAAACTCATGACCGGGGCGGAGCTGCCGATCGTTAAAAAAGCAACGGGAAAATTCCCGATCATTCTCGGCGGCGCAAAAAAAGGAGAATTCAAACGCGAAGCATACAGTGTTTCTGTCACGCCGGAACAGATTGTTCTCAAAGGGAATGATTCTCCGGATTTTGGAAAAGTGGATTATAAAAATCAGAATACTTATCCGAAACCGGAATTCAATTATCACTCCACTCTTTATGCTGTTTATGATTTTCTGGAATATTGTGCCGGAGTCCGTTTTTACGGCAGAGGTGATCTTGGAATTGGCATGAAGAAGCGGAAAACGCTTAAAGTCAAGCCGTTTGAACGGAAATATGCTCCGGCTGAAGAGGGGATGCGTTACGTTCATTCAAACGACAGATTGTATCAGTTACGCATGCGCTGTAACAAACTTTACGGTTACATCAACCACAATGCGTTCAGTCTCGGCTACCGTTACTGGGGAAAAACCAGACACAAACCCAACGCATTTGTAGAAAAACGCCCGGAATATTTTGCAAAATATAAACGCACGAAAATGGTTGATGTGAATGTAAAACGGCTTTATCTTGACCAGAACGATCCGGTTCCGGCTCAGATGTGCATGTCAAATCCGGATATCATTCCTCATTTTGCCGATGAAGCGTTTGCATTGTACAAAGGAAAACCTCAACCGGGAACCCACATTGTATTCCCGCGTATGGAGGATTGTCCTTTCATTTATCCTTTTGGAGAACAAGATGGAGCGAACTGGTGTGAATGTGATACTTGCGAAAGCAGATTCCCTCAAGTGGAAAAACGTTTCCGGTTCAATTATATTCATTATGATTTTGCAAACAAACTGTTCCGTGAAATGAAAAAACGCGATCCCAATATGGGGCTGATTATTTTCGCTTATCATCAGCATTTGCGTTATCCTGATCCGAAAATCGTAAAACTTGATCCCGGAATCGCTGTCTGCATGGTCATTCAACGGGATGAATGGTCTCCGAAAGGTAAAACTTACCGCTGGCAGTCTCAGGCATACAATGACTGGATCAGAAAAGAGAGAAAAAACCGTTATCTTTATACATGGGAACATTATATCAATCCGGCAGAACGGGCAATGCGGGTTTACAAGTATAAATTCTTCCCGCATTTCTCCCCGAAAGATACAGCGGCATTCTATAAACAGCATGTCAAAAACGGAATGCAGGGATGTTTTCTGCAAATCCATTATGACATCAACATACTGGAAGCCTATCTCATCATGCGGACGATTTGGGATCCAAATTACGATACTGAAAAAGTTATTGATGAATATTACAACATGATGTATGCCGAAGCAGCGGCTCCCATGAAAGCATTCTTTACAGAAATGGAAAAGATCGTTCTGAATCCGCGCAATTATCCCAAAACAAAACAGAAACTTCACACTCAGTCGGTCAACTGGGCTTTGGGAACACCGGAACGGATCAAACGGCTTGACGGTTATATCAAACAGGCTCAGAAACAAGTAAAAGATCCTGATGCCAAAATACGTGTCGAAGCCTTTGTGAATACGGTTTGGAAGCAGACACTCGAAGGAAGAAAAGATTTCGACAAACGTCTCAGTCTTGAAAAACTTCCCCCTCCCAGTACAGGAATCGCAGTGATCGGAAGCAAAGAGATCCCTTCAGAACGTGATTGGCAGTTCACTGTCGGAACTGATTTGTGGATGAAAAACAATACCGCAGAAAAATTAACAGCTGCAGATTCTCCCAAAATTAAAATGATCAGCAATGGTAAAGATCTGTTCATCCGTTTTGAAGAAAAATCCTCCTTCGGCTGGCAGAATCGCAATGCAAATATGTGGTTCAATAATGTGGAAATGTTTTTTGCAAAACAAACGGATCGGCCTTATTACCAGATTGCAGTTTCCACGAAAGGAGAATCCTACGCAGGATATTCTATTGAACGTGATGGTCAAGTCATTCACACCGATCATATTTTCCCGGTAAAAGTTCTGAAAAATGAACTGAAACAGGATTCCTGGGTCTTTACGATCCAAATCCCGATGAAAGAAATCGGCTTGACTCCCGGCGCAGAATTTTACGGAAACTTCATCCGTACTCGCAGAATTCAGAACGGCACAACGTCGAAAGCTGAAAATGTTTCCTGGAGCAATGTCATCCCGAACGTTCCTTACTCCGACAGTATTTACCGTATGGGCCGGATCCATTTGCCCGGTATTGCCGGAAAAGAGCCGGAACTCAACGGAAATTTCAAAAAAGTCGATAAAAAAGGAATGCCGGTTTTCTGGAGACAATCACTTCCCGCGATTGCGAAAGCCGGACAGCTTGCAAAAGCAGAAAACGGGGTTCTCAAAATCAATGCAGTAAATCAGGAAGTCCAACTGATTTGTCTGAAAGATTTCAACGTCAAATACGGCGCGAAACTTTCCGTTTCGTTCAAGGCATGGGGAAAAGGAAAAATCCGAATCAGAACATCTTTCTACGCACCGGAACACGCAAAAAGCATCCGTCTGCGCGGAAGAAAAGACAGTGTCTCTGTTGAAGTTTCCGAAAAACCGCAAGTAAAAACTGTTGAACTTGTGCTGACTGGCAATCTGCGTTGGAGAGATATTTATACTGCCCTGCCCTCTATTTGCGCGGAAAAAGGGGCTGTTATCAATATTTCTGATTTAAAGATCAAAGTATTGGAAAAATAAAAAAGCAGTGTATATTTCAGAAATCCGGAGATAACATGGAGGTACGTTTTGAAATACGCAAAAATTATTCTCGGAAATCATTCTCTTGAAATCGTTACAGCCATCGGAAAGAAACGGAAATTTGATTTTCCGGCTGTTACGGTTTCCATACAGGGGAAATGCATCAAAGCAGCAACTCAAAAAGGTGCGGCTCAAAAGACAGAAAACGGTGGTTGTAAAGTCTGCTATTCTGATAACGGGATTGATTTTCAGGTGACTGTGGAACCTTGCGGAGCCTCTTTGATCCGGAAAAGCGTTGTTATTTCAACAAAAAAAACACTTCCGACACCTGATTTTGTCATTGTTGATTCTCAAAAACAAATTGCCCCCGGACTGAAGATGTGCGGGTACATGATCACCGATGGACGAACGGTTTCCTCTGCTGCGGAAGAAGAAGGTGCAGGAATCACTCCCGGTTGCGGTTATCCTTTGATCGGAGATGACCTGTTCACCGGTTTGGAACATCCGGCAGCATTCAACAGAATCATCTCCGGACCCGGAAATAAGATTGCATGGGAACTGCGCCATCACCCGGTCTGGAACGGAAATACCATTAAATGTGTTCCCGCAGTCATCGGCATCTCAGAAAATCCCCGGCAGGAATTCATGGAGTATCTTTCGGGGATCCGGCTTCCCGTTCTGAAAAATTTCCTTGTCTCATTCTGCTCCTTCTGGAGTGATCCTTATTTGGGAAATATGGAATATAAAGTTGATAAGAACAACTATTTAAGTCTTGTCAATGCGTTTTCCAAAATGGGATTGAGACCGGATGTTTATACACTTGATGCCGGATGGCAGGATCGTCAAAGCTGCTTCAAAGCAAAAAAAGAATTCGGCGGCGAAAAGGCTTTGAAAAAAATAGCCGATGAGTTCCGGAAACACGGTTCGGAACTTTCTCTGTGGGTCTCTCATAACGGCCCCATGGGTATGGCGAGAGAATTTCTGGAAAAAAAAGGACTCTCTGTCGGTTCCGGTCAAAGTTCCACTTATTCCGGAGAAAATTATGCAGTAATGATGGATCATAAATTGGAAAGACTTCTGACCGAACGTTTTTGTGAACTTGCTTCGGAAAAATATGGCGCAGTTCATTTCAAAATGGACTGGGAAAACGACAGTGCGACGAATCAGGATTTTTCAGAAAAATATCCGACATGCGATCATGTCCGGGAAGCCTCTATTGATGTCATGAGCAGAATTTCTGCCGCCATGAGAAAGACGAATCCGAATGTTCTGACCCGGAACGGCTGGTGGCCTTCCCCATGGTGGCTCACCCGTTCCAATCATACATTTCTCACAGATTCCGGAGATTCGGAATACGCCTGTTTTCCATCAATCACCCAGCGCGATGCGGCAACGACCCAGCGCGATGCCATGTATTATGCCCAGCATCAACGGGACAAATCGGCTTATCCTCTGGATGCTTATGACAATCATGAATTTGCCCATGCTCTCAGAAATCCGTTTGTGGAAACGCCGTCTGTCTGGAGCAATACCTGTTTATGGGCATTCATGCGGGGAGCATCTTACATTCCATTGACGATCCAGCCTGAATCTCTGGAAAAATGGCAGGTTGAAATCTTCAGGGATATTTTGAATTTTGCCCGGAAAAATGCAAAAAAAATCCTGACAGGACAATCCAGGATGGTTGGCGGTTCTCCTTCTTCCGGAGAGGTTTACGGTTTTATCCATCCCGCAAAAAATGGAAAGATTCTTTTGGCTTTACGAAATGCGTCTCCCATCCCGCAGCGTTTTACTCTGCCTGACGATGTACCTTTCTGGATTCAAAACTATCCTCATTATCAGACATTCCGCGCCGGAGAAACAATCTGGATGACACCGCATGAAGTGAAAGTTTTTGACGGGTTAAAGAATAATCCCTGTCTGCCTTATGAAAAGTTCATGATCAAAAAATCCGTTGCAAAACAATTTTCTGTCGTTCGACCGGCATCGAAATTCCCCGGAGTTGCTGAAATTTATCAAATTCCGGTTCTTGAACAGATTTTGCTGAAAGAGTACAAGGAAGAAAACTCTTTCGGTTTGGATTTCGGAATCCGCGCTCCTTATAAAATGCGGGGGTTCAAACTGTATTTCAAACTCAAGGGCAACAATTTTGACAATGTTCGATCCATCCGACTCTTCTGTTCGCGGAATAATGGCTGGAGGTGTTACAGTTGCTGGCAAGTCCCTTATCAGGAACACTTTTTCAACTTTCCCGGTTGCGGTGAGAATAAAAATCCGGATCTCCAACCGGAACGGACTGCACGGTATTTCTCTGCGGAAATTCCTCAAGGTGGACAATGTTTTTTCAATCTGATATTCTCAGGAACGGAGCTTTCTGCTGAAAATGTGGAACTTTATGCCTCCGGCTTTGAAGCTCCGGCGGGGAACATTGAGAACGTCTCTGCGATTCCTGATTTGACTGTTATCCCGCAACATCCGGATGGATTCCCGCTGACGATTCAAATATTATAACGCGGCAGCTTGATTTTTTCCGGCAGGGGATTATATTAGTGCAAAACAGATTGTCTCACCACGGAAAAAGGAAGCTTCAAATATGGAACAGATACCGGAATCTATTCACTTCGTCGGAGTCGGCGGAATCGGAATGAGCGCATTGGCTCAAATGGCAGCATCGCTCGGAATCAAAACCAGCGGCAGCGACCGCGGTGCAAATGCGCCTGAAAATCAGAGGATCATCGGAGCTTTGAAAAATTGCGGAGTGAAAATTTATCCTCAGGACGGTTCCAGAATGGATGAACCGGAAAAACCGCAGGCGTTGATCTATTCCACTGCCATTGAAGAAGATAATCCGGACTTTGCAAAGGGAAAAGGAATTCCCCGGCTGCACCGTTCCGAAGCTATGAAACTTCTGGTGGAACGTTCCGGGAAACAGATCCTCGCTGTCACAGGCAGTTGCGGAAAAACCAGCGTGACAGCATGGCTGGCGGAAGCGTTGAACGCTTGCGGAAAATCGCCATCCATGATCGGCGGCGGTCTCTCCAACTGTTTTACCGGTCCTGCTTCTGCCGGGAATTATCATAGAGGAACCGGTGAACTCTGCGTCCTTGAAGCTGATGAAAGCGATAAAAGTCTTTTGAACTATTCAGCTGCTCACGCATTGGTTCTGAATATCGGAACAGACCACTATTCCAAAGAAGAGCTTATTCAGGTTTTTCAAACATTTCTTTCCGCGACAAAAGAAACCGCTGTCATGTCCTGCGAAGTGTATGAAGCACTCGGAGAAGATTGTGTAAAACATTTGCAGGTGAAACTTTTCAGCACGATGTCAGATGCACCGGATCAGATGGGCGGACATCCGGTTCTGAAAGTCACAGATTATCAGGCTTCAGCGGGAGAAGTCACGGCAAAAATCGGTGGATATCCAATCAAACTTCCTGCGCCGGGGATTCATAATGCAGCCAATGCCGCCGCTGTGATCTGTATGCTGGAACTGCTCGGGATTGAACGTGAAAAAGCTGTAGAAGCCGCAGCCTGTTTTTCCGGGGTCTGGCGCAGATTTGATTTTGCCGGAACAACTCTTTCCGGAATCCGTGTTTATGATGATTACGCCCATAATGTGGAAAAGATTCAATCCTGCATCCGTGCAGCTCAGGAAATTACGGATGGGCGCGTTCTTGCCATTTTCCAGCCCCATGGTTTTGCGCCCATGCGTTTTATGCGGGATGAATTGCTTGTCATGCTGAAAGAAACTTTGAGAGAACAGGATGTATTTGCATTTCTTCCGGTTTACTATGCAGGTGGAACAGCCAGTTTCACGCCGACTTCCGAAGAAGTGGCAGCAGGTTATGCCGGAGAACTTTCCGACCGGATTCAATACTTTGCAGTCCGTCCGGAAGCAGAGGAGTGGCTCAGCAGAAATCTCCGTCGGGGAGATACGACTGTTGTCATGGGAGCAAGAGATAATTCCCTTTCCGGTTGGGCAAAGAGCATTTCCCGCCCGGAAAAATATTGAAAAACTGAAAAAAAGTGGAGTTTTTTTTCATTTTGCCGCTTTACAAATGAAAAAATTGGATTAAATTGTCATTTGATTTGAGATTTCTGTTTGGTTTAATGAAATCTGGCAGATCGATAACAAAAAAAGAGAAGGTTTGAAAAAATGTACAAAATCGAATTTTATGTTCCGGAAACCCATCTGGATGAACTCAAGGGAATCATGTTTGCAGCCGGAGCCGGAAAAATCGGAAGCTGCGACAGCTGCTGCTGGCAGATCAAGGGCTTCAGCCAGTACCGCTTTATCGAAGAAGGTTCCGAAGCTCCGGAACAGGATGAAGAATGGAAAGTTGAAATGCTCTGCGCCGATGATTGCATCCAGGGCGTGATTGATGCATTGAAAGCGAATCATCCCTACGAAGAACCGATCTACCAGTATTGGGAAGTCAAAGCTTGATTTTTGCCGCAACTCTTTTTTCCAATCCGGTGTTATTCGTTATGGTAACACTGGCTGTGATTCCGGCGATCTGTCTGCATGAATACTTTCATGCACAGGTCGCCCTCTGGTGCGGTGATCCAACAGCAGCCATGCGCGGACACCTCACCCTGAATCCGTTAAAACAGATGGGCATCATATCCATCATTATGTTTCTTTTTATCGGAATCGCCTGGGGCGGAGTTCCGGTAAATCCTTACAATCTGACCAAACGGGGCAGAATTCTGACGGCTCTGGCGGGCCCTCTTATGAATTTTGTGCTGTTTGTGCTGGCGATTCTTATTTATCCGCTGCTTGCACTCTTCACCCCTGCACCACCTTTACTGATCAGCTATGTCTTTGTGATCGGCGTTTATAATCTGATTCTTTTCATCTTCAACATGCTGCCGGTTCCGGGGCTGGATGGATGGAATATTCTGAGTCAGTTTGTTGATTTGAGAAAGACCGGCTCCGAAATTTTCAAAGGGGCAATGGTTCTCCTGATCTTCGGAATGCTGATGCTGTATCCCTATATCACAAAATTCGCCGGACGAGTCATGGAACTCCCGATCCTGTTATTGGGCGGAGGGAAATGAAATGCCGGAGGCAAATATTCCGGTGTGGTCCGTCTCGGACTTGAATACAGCGCTCAAAGATCTGCTGGAAAACACCTTTCTGCCTGTCCGGGTCATCGGAGAAATCAGCGGCATCACAATTCACCGTTCCGGTCATGTTTACCTCACCTTGAAAGATGAACACGCCCAGATCAAAGCTATATATTTCTCGGGAGCGCAAAAGTGTCTGGCTCTCGGAATCGAAAATGGAATGCAGGTGGAAGCCTCCGGTAAAATCTCTTTTTATTCCCAGCGCGGAGAATGTCAGCTGAGTTTGCGGGAACTTCTGCCCGTCGGAACAGGAACGCTTCAGCAGCGTTTTGAGGAAATGAAAAAACGTCTGGCAGAAGAAGGTTTGTTCGATCAGGCCCGGAAAAAACAGCTGCCGTTCATACCCCGCTGTATCGGGGTGATCACCTCTCCGGAAGGTGCTGCGATCCACGATTTCATCCGGGTTGCACTGGACCGTTTCCCGGAATTGCGTATCCGCGTTTTTCCCGCACCCGTTCAGGGGAAAGGTGCGGAACGTTATCTGGCACAAGGGGTTGATTTTTTCAACCGGGTCAAACCGGTGAATGTGATTCTTCTGACCAGAGGCGGAGGAAGTATTGAAGATCTCTGGCCGTTCAATGAGGAAGTCCTTGCCAGGGCGATTGCCGCCAGCGAAAAACCGGTTGTCAGTGCTGTCGGGCATGAAATTGATATTTCCATTTCGGACCTTGTTGCAGATTTACGGGCACCTACTCCGACAGCAGCAGCAGAAATGATTCTCCCCGATCTTTATGCCTTGAAACGTGATATTGCAACCGGAGAAAACCGTTTGCGGAACGCCATGGCATACGCCGCAGAACGGGCTTCATCCCGTTTGCAGGCAGCGCTTTCCGCAAGAGCTTTGACCAGACCGGTCCAGCTCATCATGGAACGCACTCAAACCGTTGATTTGATGGTGCGGGATATGGAACTTGCTTTGCAGCAGGCGTTTCAGAATGCTGAAATCCGTTTGGAACACAGAACAGACTCTCTGCAGAAACTGAATCCGGAATCCATCTTGAACAGAGGGTATTCTATTTTACTGGATAAAGATGGGAAAGCGATCCGGGCTCCTGAAGATGCTCCGAAAGATACTCTTTTGACTGCCCGGCTTGCAAAAGGCTCCCTGAAAGTCCGGGTCGAATAAATTTTACCGTTTCCAGAATGACGGCAGCAGAATCACCAGGCAGGTGTAAAGCTCCAAACGTCCGGCTATCATCGTAAATGATAAAAGATATTTAGCACTGTCAGACATCCACGCATAGGTAAAGTTCGGCGAAACTTTTCCCATACCGGGTCCGATATTGCTCAAGCATGCAATCGACGACGTAAATGCTGTAACCATATCCATATCGCAAAGGAATGGAAGAGCCGCACCCACAAACAGGAAGATTATCAGAAAAAGAAAAAGGAATGCCATCATTTTACTGATAACAGACGCCTCCATCCGTTCTCCATTCAAACGGATGTCAGTCAACGCTCTCGGAAACACACAATGCCGGATTTCTGAAAGGACCAGTTTGAAGACCAAATAAACCCGGACACATTTCATTCCGCCGGCAGTGGAACCTCCGCAGCCGCAGGGAAACATCAGAAGGAACAACACTATCAGTGCAGCCGGAATCCCCCAAGCTGTATAATCAGAGGTGGCAAAGCCGGTTGTCGTAATAATGGAAGACACCTGGAACGCCGCCGCCCGTAAATAACCTTCGACAGTCCGGGGAATCGTCCCGCCATCTGTCCCCTGAATCCCCTGAGGACATTTCACATACAGCAGAACAGCAACGATCAAGGTGGAAATAACTGTCAGCCAGAAGAAAAATTTATACTCCTCATCCTTGAAATACTGGAATGAACGGGAAACGAACAGTTTTACAATCAACGTGAAGTTGCATGCGGAAAGCAGCATGAAAACAATACAGGACCATTGCAGAAAAGGACTTTTATAGGCACTGATACTTGCCGTTTTTGTAGAAAATCCTCCCGTGGAAACCGTAGAAAATGCATGACATACAGCATCAAAAAATGTCATTCCGCCAACCAGATAACAGAAGGTGGAAAGCATCGTAAACATAAGGTAAACGAAAAGAATGATTCTGACAGAACTTGCAAGCCGGGGTGTTGCCTGATCAGAACTTGTTTTCAACCCGGGGACTTCCGCATTATACAACTGCTGTCCGCTCTGTCCCGGATTCAAAAGGGGCATAATCAGCAGAACAAAGACAACGATACCCACACCGCCGAGCCAGTTCAGCAGACTGCGCCAATAAAGCAGACTCTCCGGTAACGATTCCAAACCGCCATCCAGAGTATCGCCCGAAGCAAGAACAATGGCAGATTCAATCACGCTTGCTCCCGTAGTGGTCAAGCCGGAAGCAGATTCAAAAAAAGAATCAGCAAATCTCATCCCCCCGATTGCCATAAAAGGAATCGCTCCGATCAGAGATGCTCCCATCCATGATAAAAATACTGCCAGAAAACCTTCTCTTGCTCCGGTCTTGAACTCCGGCTCATTCTTTCTGCGCCGCGTCTTGAAAAACACGAGGGAGGAAAATACACAAACAACCAATGCGGAAGCAGCGAATTTTGAGATGACTTCTATCCCATCTTCCATCAGCCATGCAACAGGCACAGCTGTTGCCATGGCACAGCCCAATACAAGCAGGAGTAAACTGAAAAGATAAAAAATTGCCCGGTAATTCATTGCCAGAACTCCTTACCGCTGAAAATAAGGTTCCAGAGCTTTTGCCGTCTCTGGAGTTGTAATCGCAACTGCAATATCCCCGGGCTGAAACACTGTCGTTCCGGAAGGAGTAATCACTTCATCACCGCGGAACAGCAAAGCAAATACCGTAGACGGCGGCAGATTGCATTCTGCAAGAGAAGATCCGCAGAGTCTGGACCGTTCAGACACTTTGAATTCTTTCAAGTTTGCATGGAACCGCTGCAGCTTTGCATCGATCTGATAAGTTCCGTTCCCCATCAGCCGGAAAAGCGCATTGACGGAAACCAGAGTGGAGTTGAATCCGCAATCAATCACTTCCATTGCAGGAACAATTGAAATATATTCCGGTTTATGGGTGACTGCTATCACTTTTCTGGCACCGAGACGTTTCGCCATAATACAGGAAAGGATACCGCTTTCATCATTTTCATCAACGCTGACAAATGCATCACAATTGGAAATTCCGGCTTCTTCCATGACTTCTTCATCCGTGGGATCTCCATGGATCACAATCAATCCCGGCGGAAGAATATCCAGCAAATGTTCTCCGCGTGCCTGATCTTTCTCAACAAAACGGATTTCATATCCCGCTGAAAGCAGCTGTTTCGCAAGCGTTTCTCCGGCTTTTGAAGCTCCGGAAATCACCACACGTTTAATGAGAGAACTCTCTTCGGAAACCAATTTTACAAAATCATCAAGTTTCTCATTGGAACCGGCAACGTAAATCCTATCCCCCGGAACAATAATGGTGTCTCCATGCGGAATAATAAAACGCTGTTCCCGTACAAGTGCGGCAAGCCGAACCTGACGGAGAACATCTGTCCCGGGAAAATCTTTGATCCGGACTCCCGCGAGCATACTGGATGGAGTTATATCAATAACCTCCATCAATGCGGACGGATTGGAAAACCGGATTTTTTCAAGAACATTCCGGTTATGAAGCACATCCATCACCTTCTTGGCACATTCATCCGGTGAAGAAAAAACTTTCCCGATTCCAAACGTGCCGGGCGTGATTCCGTCCTCATCCGAAAATGCTGATAAAGAATAAACACGGCAAATCGTATTTGTCACGCCAAAGGAACGGGCGATCTGACAGACCACCATATTCGCATTTTCATCACCGCTGACTGCAAATACGATATCTGCTGTTTCAATTCCCGCTCTTTTCAACAGGGAAATATCTGTTGCGGGACCTTCAATCAGCATCAAATCCAGCTTTTCCCGTAAACGGTCGAACTGTTCACCGGACGCATCTATCACGGTAATATCATGTTCATTCCGGGCACACAATCTGGCAGCCAGCAAACAGCCAAGCTCACCGGCTCCAACAATAATAATTCGCATAACGTCCTATTCCTTGAAAATAAGGGAATCAGGCATCGGGAAAATCAAATTCCTTCTCAAAAAGGGCTCCAATCGTCTCAAGAGCACCTGCTTCATCGCCGCCTGACACCTGCAGGGTTATCTCGTCTCCGCACTGCAATCCCAATGCAAGCAATTCAAGAATCCCATTCAAATCTGTCGTTCCGTTTTCAGCTGTCACTTTGAACGACACTCCCGGAAACTTTTCTTTTCCGGAGATAATAACGCTGGACGGACGGCAGTGAATTCCTGCAGTGTTACGGATAACGAACTTTTTCTCAAGCATAATGTTTCTCTCCACAAAATTCAATTGGGGGGTAAAGAATCCTTTCAATAAAACAGAAAAGAATTCCTTATTATCGTTTTAATATACACCACTTGATGTAATTTTCAAATTTATCAACATCCATTCTCTTGCATTTTTGAAAAAAAAGTGTAATGTATCCCCGAATATTTCAAAGAAAGGGTCTTGGCTTTATGGTAAAAAAAGGTGACAAGCTGGTATGTCCGCATTGCAAAGAAATGACATTTGTCAAGCAAATTACAGAAATGGATGGCTGGACAAAGAAAGGTGAAATTCTTGTATGTGCCTTGTGCAACGGCAAGATTGCGGATGTTCAACAGGAAAATGAGCAGGAAGAAAAACAGGATAAACTTTCTGCACTCTCAGCTCTGCTGGGTGGAGAAACCATTGAAAAACCGGAAGTCTCCCTGAACCAATCAGACAGACGATTCTGCAAAGACTGCAAGTTTGCCATCCGGAACGCTTTTGTAATCCGGTGTGAGCTTTCCGGTTCCGTGGTGGAAGCTATGGACGACTGCGAAAAATTCCAAAAAAGATAGAGATAATTTCAAAAGTCCGGCAAAATTTGGCTGAAAAGAGATTGCTGATGAGATGGAAATGGCAGTTTGAGCGTGGCTGCTCAACGAGTAACCACCGAAAACGCTCCATTTTCTGATCACAGCAAGAATTTTCAGACATTTTTGAAGACTTTTGAAATTGCCTCTTTCTGAAAATATCGTCAATATCTGACGTTTTTTTTCAGATACCCGCATTTTCCAAACGCTGTATATTCAACTCTTTGAAAGAAAAAGCAATTACATCATATTTCTTCCATTCCACGCTGCACTGATATATTCTTCCGGAGCCCAGGGACGGAATACCGGGCTCAACGATTCCGGTCCGGTACATTCCAGTACCAATCCGCCTTCTTTCCGTTCGATCCGGAGTGAGATTTTTCCATCCGGAACAGGAACTTCTCCATACGCAAAATTCCCGCTGAATTCCACCGGAGCAATTTCAAACGTTTTCCAGCCGGATGTCAAAGGTTTCAATCCGAGTTTCAACGCATAGAAATACCAGACAGGCAGTGCGCTCCATCCGTGACAGAGACTTCCGGCTTTTTCAAAATCATCTTCCCCTATCTCCGTTTCCCACATCGTAGTGGAATTTCCCTGAACCATTCTGCCGAAGTGATTCCAAAGTTTTTCCGCAAGAAGTTTCCGGGCCGCAGGGCCTTCTTTTGTCAACGCCGCAAAGTAATAACGGATCGAACTGGAAGAGATTTCCACATGTTCATTCTTCACCAGTCCGTTAATGACTTTCTGACGTTCAGATTCCGGAATACAGCCATTATAAAGCGCAAGCACCTGTGTAATTTCAAACGTCTCCGGCTTTCCGTCATACGTCATCATACATCCCCGTTCCGGATTGTAATATGCCTTGAATATCGCACCCCGCAACGCATCAGCTTTTGACTGAAGGGCAGAATCACCGGTTGTTTTCGCAAACTGATCCAGGGTTTCAAGAAAATATAAATTGTAAAGAGCATCCGGTTTTCCGGGGGTTGCACCATCTCCGCAAATTCCAATCCGCCATTCATAGAAATGCCATAACCCCTTTTCCGGCGGAGTGGCATATAATCCGCTGTCTGCATCAAAACGGGTCAAAACACGATCAATGATCACCCGGCAAACGGATTCCATCCGATCCAGCAGAGAGCGATCGCCGGAATAAAGAACATATTCGCAGATCTCCATGATCCAGGCAAAACTGAAAATACCAATCGGGGGTCCGATTTTTGCCGGAGCACAAAGTGTCAAAACGCCTTCTTCACGCAATCCTTTTCCCAGCAGTTCCAGCGATGCAGCAACAAAACGGTAATTGTCCCAGATATAATCTCCGTACAAAATCTGATTCCGGGAGTCGTAGGCATACAATGCCTGTTCCCGCCACGGACAATCCTCGTAATGTTCATGCATGCAAAGCTCCAGAGTCCGTACAGAGTTCCGGCACATTGCCATAAGTTTGTCGTCATCGCAGGAAAACACCGACGGCGGAGGCAGAACAACCCGGCGCGGACGCAAGTCAGCAGCATAAATCACAACATCTCCGGCAGTCGGAATAATATGCAGTTCCATATACCGCAATCCGACACGGCGCGGCATGATATAAGTCTGTCTCCCGCCTTTGGCAATATAACGGTCGGCAAAAAAACGGTCGCTGATCTCACAGCGGACACGGCAATCTGTCAAATGTTCGCCGTATGCAATATCAACGATCGTTCCGGCGGGAAGCTCCCATTCAAACTGTTCCAAACCAACAATTTCCTGTCCGAGATCAATGGTCAGGAAATAGCCGTCGAATCCGGAAGGCAGGGATTTGAATTTCCAGGGAGCCTCCGGTCCGGGCGCAGCGAAAGAAGTGGAAAAATCTCCTTCCAATACCTGATGCGGCTGCATGGCGAACAGAGAATCAGTTGCACAGCTTAATGCATAAGCGCAATCATGGTTATTCCGGCGGAAATATCCCTGATTCACCAATTTTCCGGGAACGATTGCACCATTTTCCAACAGAGGAACGGGGCGCGCTGAGGGCTGCGGACGCTGTTCTGCCGGGACAGCATTTTCCCATGGTTCGGGGGAATCTTCCAACCGGGCATCGTAACCGACAGCGAATCCCATCTGAGGGGTAACTTTATCGATCCGGTCTCTGAGATAAGCGGTTTCTCTTCTGCAAAGCCACTGTTCATCGGAAATGATGGAGCCGGATTTCAGCTTGATTTCCGCCCAGAATCCGGGAGGTGCAGCGATATAAGTCTGAAATTCAATTCCGCAGTAATAAACGGAAACTTCGAGTGTGTGTTCGCCTTCATTCAAATTGAGATTGACAGAAGAAAAAGTTTTTTCCTCCGGATAATCGCTGAACTGTCCGCGCATGATCTCTTTTCCGTCAAGAAACGCGACAAAATCGGTATCTGCGGAAAGTTTGATTTCCACGGATTCAGTATTGCTTGTAAAAGTCCGTTTGAAGCGGACGAATTCATGGGTCAGAGTTTCCCCTGCCCGCCATATCCAAAGAGGGTTATCTTTCATAATACAATTCCTTTCTATATCTATCTCTGCAATATAGCATCATTCACAGAAAATACAAATATATCAGATTGGGAAGAACCCCAATCTGATATTAAGAATCCTGTATTTACTTGTCAGTGAACATGATCATTTTAGCTTCTCTTGCACCGAACTTTATTTTCTGAGAGCCGTTTACAAACGGGAATCGCTCACCAGTAATGATCTCAATGCCGGTCATTCCGGACCGGACACCGGCGCGTTTGAAGTCGATATTTACTGTTAATTCAACAGGTTTATCGGTATCATTCAATACAATGGCGAAAAAGTTTCCGTTTCCGGCATAACCGGAGGCAAGATAACGCTTCCCGGCGGGGATCGTTTTCATGGGAGAATCTGATTCCCAATATCCGAAGAACCGGATCTTTCCGCTGCCCCATCCGAGCTTATCCTGAGCCTTCAAATAGGCTTCATCCTCATAAGTCATGGAGGAGTTCATATTATGCAGGAAGATATAGGCATAATAGTGTTTGAACGCCTTCTGATTTTCAGGAGCTTTCGGGTTGAATGTCGCATATCTGTCCGGTGCGAACAATTGCAAGGCGCGTCCGAACTGAGCGATCAAAGCAATCGTCATTTCGTTGGAACGGTCCGCATAAGAGATTCTGGTAACTTCGGGAGTCAGGACATCGTAGTAACCTCCGGATTTTGCAATCTTCTGGTCATACGCTTCTCCGAGCCAGAGCATATCAAAGAACGAATCACAGGGCAATCTGGTGGAAATAATGTGTCCGGTCATAATGGAATCCGGATTCTTTTTCTTCATCCAGCGGTATGTTCTCAAATAATATTCACGCAACGGAAGAAGGTCATACTCATGGTGGATATATCCGAACTCATCTTTCCAAACACAGCCATGCTGAGTATTGCAGCACGGTTTCGGCCAGGCAAGATCGTAATACAAGTTGACGATTTCCGGCCGTTTCAGGCGTTCTTTTTCCAGATCAAACTTAAATTCCATGAAGGATCTTGAATTCATGCATCCGTAAGCAAAGACTCCGCGATTCCGGCTGGCTTTGGTTTTAATTGAGGAGTCAAACTGGTAGATTGCAAATCCCGGATTGCAGTCATGCCAGAGATGACTGAACCAGCCCCATTCCGGAGTATAGGGAGAAACCCCTTTGGCTGCCATGTACCAGAAATTTTTCCAGTTGGGATCCCTGGTCTCGTAACCATGATATTTTTCAATGCCATCCTCTTTCCAGAATCCATTCCTGCTATAGGCAAAATGAGTGAAAACATCACCAATCCATGTCCAGGAGTTCCGGTCATTCCGGAGCTTTGCCATCGCATAATTTTTGGGTTTGACCGGTGTCGGCTGGAGATAGAAGGAAAATTTTCTGGAGCCCTTGACGTTCAGAGCAGTATCAACAAACATCATTTCCAACATAACGGTGTTTTTACGGATCGTCACAGACATGGATTGCGGTTTATTTTTCAGATATCTGCCGCGCTGGGAAGTTAAACCTCCCATGAGTCCGAGTTTGGAATTTCCGCACCACCAATAGGGCTTCAAGACGGAATCGACCACAAAACGGCCTCCCCTCATAGCAGAAAGATCCGTTTTTTCAAAAATAGAACTGCAGTCATCAAAACCTGCCGCATATTCCCGTTTCAACGGAATCTGAAGTTTCAGGGAATCGATCTTTCCCTGTCCGGAAACAAGATTGCACCACAGAACACCATCGAATTCAGCCTTGATGCGGAGTTTCAGAGCCGGAGTGCAGCCGACTGAACTCAATTCATATTCCTTGAATGAAACGCTATCGTTGACCAGTTTGGAAGTAAAGGCAACTTTCTTTCCGTTCAAGATCAATTCCACCGGACCGGAAAGGAGTTCCAATCCCTGAGATTTGATGGAGCTGAGGAAAGAATTTTTTCCGAACGTGATTGTTCTGCCCCAACATTCAAAGGTGTCGGCTGAGGCTTTCAGGGGAGTCCATGGCGGAGGAACAGTATCTTCCAAACCGTCATTGTTCCGCCACTGGTCTTCCCGGTACTTTCCGTAGAGTTCATAATCTTTCAGGATAACATTTCCCTGAGGATCAAGAATGGAATAATTCAATTTGAAAGCACCATAGGGCAAAGAAGAAATATCAAAAGAAAGTTCCGTATTCGTCTGATTATTCGGAATTTTTCCCTGTCGCTTGAGCAGTATTTCTCCGTTTTTACCCTGAATCTCAAATGCGAAGGTATACTTTGTTCCGAACAATTTCAAATTCTGAAACCGGAAATAAATTTTCTGTTCTTTGATATTGGTATAAAGAGTGTCAAATTTGATTTCCTGAAGTTCTATGTAAGGAAATGAGTTGGAATAAAGAATTCCATATTTTTCTGATTCGACCAGAATATCAATCGTCGTATTCAAGGGAATATTTTTGTTTTTTACCGGGAACTGGAAATTTTTTCCGGGAGCCAGCTGGAACGTTCTGTTATAGTCCAGCGGATAAAGTCCGCGTCCGGCATTGAAGGAAACTTTTACTTTGTCTCCCTGTTTTGAACGGATCAGAACATTGCAGTCGATCTCTCCTTTCGGAAGATTTCCGAAGAATCCGAGATTGAGGACAGGGGCTTCCGGTGCAAGTTCCGCCTCTGCAAAATTCGGGATGATTCCATACGCATGTGCTCCGCTCCCAAAGGCTGTAAACATGGAACTCTTCATGTAGGAGCGGCAAAAGTCAAATCGGAATTTGTTTCCGGGAGCGGCCTTGAACGGGAAATTTTTCCACGGGATCACACACTCCATTGTCCAGACATTTCCGTTGACTTTGCTGGCTGTCCGGATTCCGGAGGCATTCCATTTTACATTGGAGCCTTTCCGGTCAAAAATGTTTCCACCGGAATTGATCATGAATTGATAAAAATCCTCTTCCCCGGGGAATTTCAGCCAGAATTCCACGGAATCATCCATGGGACTGAATCCATCACGCTGTTTGGCTTCCGCCTGAATCTGATTTCCGGGACCGACAACCGCCCAGTAGAGGTTATCATTGTCATAACTCAGAAAACAGCGGCTCTGCTGTGCAGCGAAAGTTGTATTATTCCGGATATTTCTCATTCCGGAAGCGGAAAAAGCGTATTCCCCCTCAGAGACTTTTCCATCAATCACAGGAGTCGCAGAACTGAGTTTCACAATAACGGGAGCTTTAGATTGAGTTTTCATCAATTGACGGGACATGGCATTGTAAAGCGCACCGGCTTCCGCATCACTCAATTTTGTATTGAAGACTGCAAGTTCATCAATAACTGTTTCACCGGATTTACTGCCCCAATTTTCTCCGATAATCACTTTTTTGAACGGTTCTGAAAAAATTGCTTTCATGGGAAGAACAGATTTCTTTCCGTCAGCAAACACATGCATGGAATTTTTATCCCATGTTACGACAATGTGATGCCACTCCCCTTTCTTCCAGTTTGAAATATCAATCGGAAGACTTGTAACACCCTGTCCGTTCAACTTTCCATAGTAGAACGTAAGGTGAGGCACATTGGGAAGACGGAAGACGATCAGACGGTGTTTTCCGCTGTCTGCGCTGTAAAAGATTCTCTGAACATTCTCTTTTCCATCCCATTCCGGCTTGATCCAGAAAGAGACTGCTCCGGCGAGGGAATTCAGTGCTGGAACAGGTCTGTAAGAAAGTGTCACCGGTTTTTTTGTTACAGGATCATGGTGGATTTTGTAAGCCTTTCCCTGAATTCCATCCACAAGGAAACCGCGTGTTTTTTTGGTTCCTCTGATGACAGCTTTCACGCCCGCAGCCCCTTTTTTGGAGGCGATATCCTGCGCAACTCCGGTTCCTCCGCGGTCCGCATGAATGGATTCATCAAAGCTCCATTCGACAACAGGATCCCCTGCATGGAGCATTGCACAAATGCTCCATGCCAATAAAGCAAATTTTTTCATATTTTCTAACCTTACTTGAGAGCAATTAATCTCTGCATTTAAACATCCCTATCACTTCAAGCTGGATCGGCTTCATCATCTTAACATGTCCATCAACAAAGGCAACATTGAAACCGCTTCCATGAATCACGTTATGAATCGGGTGGTAGAAAAAGTCAGGTCCATCAGTTAACATGAATGAGCGACCAGGATAATAAACCATAGGGTGCGGGTTATATTTGACACCATCAGGCGTATTAACTCTTTCAGACATCAGAAACGCAGAAGAGGCAGAGCGGATTTCTGTAAGTTTTGCAGGTAAATCATATTTGTCCGCCAACCACGAACCATAAGATGATTTAGACTTTATCCCGCCGAAAAGAGTTCCGGTAACAGAATAAGTATGACGAACGGTCCAGTCGCCTGCATCTGAAAAAGATGGCTGAAAATCTTCTTTGTATGGGACTTTCGAAAACAAGCTGTCACAACGGATGGGTTCCGCTTTTACGGACATATTCAGATATCCACTCAACATCAGACGATGCGCCCAAGAGCGGGCAACTCCATCCTGATCATGCCCCCACTGGAAACGATCATCAGAATCACCCAGATACATGAATTGCATCGATGCGAGCTGTTTCAATTTGTTGGTACAAGCGGAGGCTCTTCCTTTTTCTCTTGCACTGTTTAATGCCGGCAGCAGCATTCCTGCAAGAATTGCAATGATCGCAATCACAACAAGAAGCTCGATGAGAGTAAAACAACTTCGTTTCATTTTGAAACTCCTTTCGTTTTTTTACATTTGCAAAAATACAGAACATGCAGAGTACATGCCTGAACCTTTGCTTTACTTTTTTTTTACTTTTTTTTCTTTATAAAAAATTCCGGTTCATTTCACCGGAAACGTTTCCCGCGAAACAAAAATCGTTTTTGTAACGATCCGGTTTACTTTCTTGCCGGCAAGCTGATCCATCAGAGCTTTTCCCATCACATGACCGATCTGTTCCGCATCCGCTGAAATCGTCGATAATACCGGATCGGAAAAATGCTCATTATACATTTCCAGATCTCCATAGCCAACAAGAAAAACATCTTTCCCGACTTTCACTCCGGCTTCCGTAAGAACATCATAAACAGCTACCGCACTCAAGTCGGAATCACACCAGATGAATTTATATTTCTTTAATTCATCCAGATTTTTCATCAAATGCTGCAGCGCAAAACGGTATTGCAATGCAGTATTTTTCATATCATGATTGTAAAACATCCCCTTCATACAGTATTCACCGTCAGGATAGACCATTTGTCCGGCACGTTCGATCTCTTGCAGACGAAGCTGTTTTTCTTTAGAAAATTCACTGAAATAAATCATCTTCTTCAAACAATTCTTCGGAACATTGCGCCAAACCTCACAGAATGAATCCATATCATCACGCTGGATATGATTCACTTTCTCAACCACTTGCCCGGACTCGGAAACAACCCATAACGGAACTTTTAATTTGTCCAACATCTCCGTGACTTTCCCCTTCACCATGGAAGGGCCAGTCACATAACCATCCGCTACCCCGGACATCAGAAAATTCAACACTTGAGTGTCCATTGTTTCAGAACCGTTGGCATATAAAAGAGTCAGTGCATACCCGTGTTTCTGGATCTCAGCAGTAAGACCGCACATGATCCTCGCCCAGTCATGAGCTGAAAAATCCTGTTTCATACTGCCAAGGATCATGCCGATTTTGTAGGTCTTTCCAGTAACAATGGATTTTCCGGAATAGCTGGGGCGGTATCCAAGTTCATCGGCAATAGCCTGAATATTATTCCGGACTTTTTCGCTGATCATGGAAGCAGTTGCCGGATTCAGTGCGCGGGACACCGTGGCGTAATTCACGCCTGCGCGTTCTGCAATGTCTTTGACCGTGATCCGCTTTTTCATGATATCAGAAACCTCCGAATTCTCCAGTTTCAGAGAAAACATTCTCTTCCCCGGCTCTATCATAAAATAGCATCATTTTTTCATTATGCAAATGTTTGCATAAACTTTTTTTTATTTTTTTGCATAGATATCCCATAATTTTCAAAAAACAGGTATTTTTACACTTTTTGAGCGGGAGAAAATTGATTTTTGAAAAAGTGATTTTGTCAAATACAGCAAACAAGAGATACCGGAGTGATAATGGTTCTGAAAGAAAAATCATTCAAACAGCACTGAAGGTGCAACGGCTCTGACGGAGCGGTCTGAAGGATCGCGCTGCCCTGGGTTCAAAAACGAAAAGCGCTGTTCCCCATACAGGTTGGTAAATCCTTCTGCTATTTCTACTTTAAGATGGGGCGGTTGCAAAACCTGAAATTTGAAAGCACATTTTCGTACGGAGAAAACGGAGTGTACTGAGTGTACGGAGGCATTTTTGGTTATTACCGACCGATTTCTCAAAAGAAATAAAAATTTTTCTCTTGGGTAACGGTTGTTTTAA
>JAFVTF010000086.1 GCA_017503375.1 Lentisphaeria bacterium
CTTGAGGAGGGGAAAAAGCCCTTTTGAGGAAAGGTCCTTTTTCCCCTCCTCAAACTCCACCCCTTTTTTCCAAACCTTTTTGCGGCATTCTGATTTTTGATAACAAAAATCAAAATGCCATCTTTTGAGTGAAATAGAAGAATTTATCACCCCATATTAGTAACAGAGTCAAAAAAATGTGGATTTCTGTCAGTAATATCAGATTGGAGTTTTTTACAACGGTTCGGTTTCCTATACAGGTCGGAAAATATTTACTACTATTCTATTTGATTTTATGATGGCATTTTGATTTTTGCGTTGCAAAAAATCGGAATGCCGCAAAAAGGTTTGAAAAAGGATGATGGGGTTCGGGGAAGAAGGGAAGAAATTTCCTCAAAATTTTTTCCCTTCTTCCCCGATCACAAATCAACCTTTATTGGGAACAGAGCTAATCTTTATTGTTTGATTATTTCAACCCCTGCAAGTTTTAAGACTATATCAAAAAAATGATCTGCACGAATATTTTTATTCTGTTTTTCAGACAGATATTCTTTTACATCCGGATAATCCCTCCAAAAGAATTTATTTCCCCAAATTATTGCAGGGATATTCCAAATTTCATTTGAAGTAACATCGCGTTCTCTACCTGAACTTGGAGAATCCCCATGATCAGAAAAATAAAATAAACATGCAGTTCTGTTACTGTTTTTCAGATTCTCTATGATTTCCTTAAGAATACTGTCTGTAAATAAAATTGAGTTGTCATATGAATTACGCAAGGTTTCTTTTGTTTCATTGATAGCTAACTCAGCCTGTTTATAGACTTGCTTTTCTTGTGGTACTGCGTCTCTCCATGGGAAATGACTCCCTGCCAGATGCATAAATATTACTAACGGTTCATTCTGCCCTGATTGCAAGTATTGGAAAAAGTAGGGTAATAAATCACTATCATATGTTTTTTTTTGTTTTATTCCTTTTGTTTGACTATCATGTCTTATATAAAATTTTTCTGAGCAAGGAGAAAAAAGCATCGTTATGGGTCCATCAAACTGTCCCCAGTGAGACTGATTTGACAGCAGAACTGTTTTATACCCAGACGATTTTAAAATCTTGGGAAGGCAGTATTTCATTTCATTTGTTTTTTCAGGCGAGGCATCCGTTAAAAAATATTTCATAGCTACAGTTGTATGTAAAGCAGAAGCTCTTGCATCGAAAACCAGGAGTTCGTGTTTGATAGAATCTATAAAAGGTGTTGTTGTTCGCTCATAACCATAAAGAGACCAAGCATCCCGAGTAGCGGATTCCCCTATTACAATACAAATGATTGGAGGTTCTGCTTCATTGTAAGATATTCTGCTTTTGATTACATTATCACTTTTAACAAACTGAACCAACCTTTTATATTCTTCAAATTTAGAATAAATCTGTTTCCAAAAGTTGAACTGAGAAATCTGAATAAATTGGTAATTGGAAAATATCAAGACAGAGCAAAACAGACAAAGAAAAAACAATGCTGTTCCGCGAATAAAAAAACTAAGAGAATATGTAGAATCAGTTAACCGTCCTCTTGTCCATTTTATCAGGAACCAAATAATAAGAATCAATATTGCGTATAAGACTATACTTGTAATAAATAGCGGCTTAAAAAACAGTTCCTTTACAAAGATATTCATTTCCTGTGGAGAACTGGCAAGAATCATCATTAGCATGTCTCCGGATAATGGAAGCTTATAGTAATATAAAGAAATTAATTGTCCTCCAGAAAAAATCAAAGAAAAAATAATGACGGAAGAAAATAAAAGCCAATAACGACGTCCCAGTAAATATACAATACTGAAACATCCTACTGAATACAAAGTCATAGTATATAGCAATCTTAAGCGATGCCCTACAACACTCTTGAAACCAAAAAAACCTGACCATAAATCAAAGAACACACATAATACCAGAAAAAGACTCCAATATAACAAGGGATCCTTCAGCAAGTAACAAACAAGATTTTTGATTCTTTGATAAATTTTTGAAGCAATAATAGACAGACGATTTAACATTTTTTTCTCCCGAAAGAAAAAGGCACATTCTGAAATGTGCCCGTCTCTACGTCTACCACAACGCCAAACACACACATTCAAAATGTGCCATGCTTTATCGCATAGGCACACCTGAACAAAAATGTGTGTTTGTTTGTGTAACGTCAGATTTTGAAGTGGTAGTTCAGAGACGGACGTTTTATGTCAGATGCCTTTTGTCTATTCTGTAATTTTAAATTGTGATCTTAATCCTTCCAGTTTTTTTGCTCATCCTAAAACTTTTTGCAGTAATATAAACACTCAAAATAGAAAATCAAACATATTTTCTATTATTTCTGATTATTCTGCAGCACTGAGTTCGGTGCGTATCACGACTTCCAGAACGGTTCCGGGAGTCAGCGGGAATGTACAGCCGCCTGCAGCTTCGATTTCCATAAATCCGGAAGGATCGCTGTAGAAGCTGTATTTGACCGGATCGCCATCGGGTTTCCGGTCCACAGGAGCATCCGCAATATCAATATAATTCTGTCCGGCAGGCAGAGCTTCTGCTGTACGGCGGACTTTCAGATTCTTTGCAGGCAGAATGAGCTCGATCCATTCATAATCTTTGTTCAAAGCAACCTGCCATCTCTGTTTTTCTGTGTTGTACATCTTGGCAATGCCGTTTTCTTCCACGCGGAACTCAGCACTTTCGCCATAGAAGTTACGGATCGGCAAACCTGCCTGGAACCGTGCATAGGTTCCTTTTGGAGTATCGAACTGACAGAGAGACCAGGGAGCCAGCAGAGCTTCATCAGCATTCAATGTTGCAGCTCCGATATATTCGATCTGTTCTTTCTGGATTACAACAGCTTTTCCATTTTCTTCAGAAACAGTGATTGTTCTGCGGAAGATGGTGGGAATTGCCTTCATGGAAGCATTGGCAAGATCGATTTCCGCTTCGATGGTGACAGAATTTGCAGACTGTTCAAGTACCATGAATCTGGCATTGGTCAAACTGGGGGGAACTCTCCAGTTTCCGGTTGCATATTCATATCCGAAACAGGTTCCTTCCGGTGCGGGCCAGAGGCCATCGCCGCCGGGATTCAGATAACCGGAACGATTGGTGATACCTTTGATTGCTTCATCGTTGACACGGCTGACGACTTCGCCGTTATAAACGTAAAAAAGTCTGCCTTCCTGATCGAGTGCAACAATAACTCCGGCTTTTTCGGTGCCGATGAAAACTGTCCGTCTTCCGTTCTCTTTGAAGAGAGCCATTACTTCTGCTGGTGTCATAAAAAAATTCCTTTCCTGGATTGATTTATCAGGTAACGATGAACTATATCACCAAAAAGACAAAAGGCAAGCCGTTTTTCAGGAAAACAATGTATTATTTTTTCACACTTGCTTGTAATTTTATTGCAAACTTATATATTACATAATCAACCTAAAGGAGGATTTATGCCGAAAATTACATTCATGGGTGCGGGAAGCACCGTTTTTGCAAGAAATGTTCTTGGTGACTGCATGTGCAGAGAAGCTCTGAAAGATTCTCACATTGCGCTTTATGACATCAACAAAGAACGCCTGGAAGAATCTGAATATATTCTTAACGTCATCAATAAAAATGTCAATAACGGACGTGCAAAAATCACTACACATCTGGGAGTTTCCAACCGGAAAGCTGCACTGAAAAATACAGATTTTATTGTCAATGCCATTCAGGTCGGTGGCTATGATCCCTCCACAATCATTGACTTTGAAATCCCGAAAAAATACGGACTCCGTCAGACCATTGCCGATACACTTGGAATCGGCGGAATTTTCCGCGCACTGAGAACCATCCCGGTCATGTTTGATTTTGCAAGGGATATCGAAGCTGTCGCCCCGAATGCATGGCTGCTTAACTATACCAATCCCATGGCAATGCTCACAGGCGCAATGCTGAAAGGAACGAATGTCAAAACGGTCGGTCTTTGCCACAGTGTTCAGGTTTGTGTGGAAAGTCTGCTCGGTTCTCTTGAGCTGGACCACTCCCCGGAACGGCTGGCAAAGATTCAGTCCAAGATCGCCGGAATCAACCACATGGCATGGCTGCTGGAACTCACAGAAGACGGTAAAGATCTCTATCCGGAAATCAAGAAGATCTCCGATAAAAAAGTGAAAGCATGGCGCAAGGCTGCAAAGAAAGAAGAAAAATCCGGCAATATGATCCGTCTGGAAATGATGAAACGGTTCGGCTATTATGTTACAGAATCCAGTGAACACAATGCTGAATATGCTCCTTTCTGGATCAAAAACAATTATCCGGAACTCATCGACGAATGGAATATTCCGCTGGATGAATATCCCCGCAGATGTATCAACCAGATCGAAGGGTGGAAAAAACAGTATGACGAACTCCGCAACGATCCGAAACTTTCTCACAAACTTTCTCATGAATACGGTTCCGGAATCATGGAAGCGATCGTTACAGACAAGCCTTACAGGATCGGCGGAAACGTGCTGAACAACGGTTTCATCACAAACCTGCCCGCTGATGCTGTCGTGGAAGTCCCCTGTCTCGTTGACAGAAACGGAATTCAAGGAACTTATGTCGGTGCACTTCCGACACAGTGTGCTGCAATGAATATGACAAATATCAATCCGCAGCTGCTCACTATTGAAGCGGCTTTAACCCTGAAAAAAGAACGGATCTATCAGGCAGCCATGCTGGATCCCCACACAGCCGCCGAACTCAGCATTGACGATATCGTAAAACTTTGCGATGATTTGATCAAGGCTCACGGCAACATGCTGCCGAAGTATAAATGATCAGGCATGACCGCCAGTAAAACGGCGGTTGTTATCAGACCGGAACAGACGACCGGGAATAAATTTATTTCCCCGTTTGTTCCGGTTTTATATTTTTCCAGACTTCCCTGCAGCATAAGCGGGAACAATGCTCCAGCGGCGGCAGTAAGCATGAGAATGTGAACATAAAACAATGCATACGGACAACGCATGACAAAACAGGAAACCGCGATCAATGCCAATGCGCAAAAAACGACGCAGGGTGCAAACTTAACCGGAATCTTTGTTCCCGATGAGGCAGCTAAAGCAAAGACTGCCAATACCCCCATATAAGCGATCGGTTCGCTGGAAAGCGTCAGACTTTTGGCAAACAGCAGAATTCCCGGCACAGAAAAAATCAGAACACAGTCACGGTATACAGTCAGCCGCAGTCCCATTCCGGGAATATAAGCCATTGTATAACGCAGCACAATATAAAGAATGATCAATCCTGCAAGAAGAGAACAAAAGACCGTTGAAGACAGAGGCAGATATTTCGCATAAAGTTTCTGAATGAGATTGCCGGATCGTCCCATCATCCAGCGTTCCCATGCATAGCCATAATAAGAAGGAATTACCGTTTTTCTGGACATTCCGTCCGTCAGTTTTTCAAATTCTGAGGGATAGAGCAGTTCTTCCAGGATGCGTTCTCTCTGCTGTGTTTCCGGAATATCCAGAGGTTTGTCAGATGCCAATACCATTGCGATGGCTCCGGCGGTTCTGGTATAACGGAATTCTTTTGCCAATGCAGCCCGCAAAGCCGCAACCTGAACAGGATCATTATCCGGCAGGAAATAAATCACTTTACATTCAGTTCTCAATTTCTCTTTCAGATGTCCGATAAATTCTCTTCCCATCAAAGTGGAATTTCCCGGATTTAATTCTATAATCGCATCGGAAGGGCGTTCATCAGATTTCTGAACATCACTCATAATATTTCCAAAGGAGTCATAAGGAAGGGGTCTTGCCTTTGATTTATACGGCTCGTAATTTGTGAAGACTTTCACCAGTTCCGATTTACTGCCGGAAGGATAAATGAAGAAAATTCCATCAGAAGCATCAGATGTTTGTGAGATCGCTGTACCGACTCTTACAGATTCCGGAATGTTAGCGCGTTTTGGAACAGGACGTTCTTTCTGAAACCTTCCGGAAAGATAATAGAGCGACGGAAGCAGCAAAAAGAGAAAAAGACAGGCACATAAATTGATCAGTTTTTTCTTTTTTCGGAACAATACAGTAACGGCATGAGAAAATGCCGCAACAGGAATGACCCAGAAACCGATCCAATAAAAGAGAAAAACTGCAAAAATTCCGGAATACAGGTAATGACGATAATATATTTTTCTTTTTTCTGCTGAAGGAATTCTTCCGAATGCTTCTGTTGAAATACACCCGGCGAGAAAACCGCTGATCAAAGCAAAACATTCCGATTCCCGGAAGAAAAACAGTGCGGCGAATCCAAACAGAAGTTCACAATAACGGACCGGTAAACTGTCAGTTTTTTTCCCGAAACAGGAACCGAGCATCATTGCGAAAAAGAAAATCAGGAATACTGGGATAAGTTCTGCAAAATTTCCATAAAAAACAGAATAAAGCAGCACACCGATGGCAGAAAAAGTAAAAAAGCCGGAGGTGCTGATGTAATCCAGATTGTTTCTGTCATCCTGCTCCGGCATAAGGGAAACTCCTGTCAGTCAGCAATCAAACTTTCAAACCGGCGAGGGCATCACCGAGATTTCCGAACGGAGTATTATTCTTGATCGGTTCATCTCCGATGACTTTCCGCTGAATTTCAAACAGAGTCTTCAAGCCACCTTCCGCTAAATCCAGCATTTTGTTGAGATCAGAACGGCTGAAGGGTTCTTCTTCTGCGGTTCCCTGAACTTCAATCAGCTTTCCGGATTCTGTCATGACAATATTCATATCCACATCGGCTGCGGAATCTTCTTCATAACAAAGGTCAAGCATCCATTCCCCGTTTTTCATTCCGACACTGACAGCTGCCACATTTTCTTTCATGGGGAAACGGGGAATCATCTTCTTTTCCACCATCTTACGGAAAGCGAGCTGCAGTGCAACAGAAGCTCCGGTAATACTGGCACAACGGGTTCCGCCATCGGCATCGATCACGTCGCAATCAATATAAACCGTATGCTGTCCGAGCTGTTTCAAGTCAATCACGGAACGGAAACTTCTGCCGATCAAGCGCTGGATTTCCATGGTTCTTCCGCTCTGTTTCCCCTTGACAGCTTCCCGCTGATTTCTTCCCGTCGTAGATGCAGGCAGCAATCCATATTCGCTTGTAACCCATCCGCCGGGAACCCCCTGAGCACGCATCCATCCGGGAACGCCGGGTTCAATGGTCACAGCACAAATCACCTTGGTGCCGCCCATTTCAATCAAAGCGGAGCCTTCGGGATGAGCAAGAAAATTCGGAGTGATCTTTACCTTACGGAGGGCATCAAAGGTTCTGTTTCCAAGACGTTTCATGATTGCAATATCCTTAAATTAAGAACGCCTCAGGAATTGAGGCGTTAAAATTGATAAAAAAACCGCCGCCAGATGACTTACAGCACCCGGAACCATCTCTTATGGCTGCTCGGTTCCCCGTCTGACCCGTTCGAGGAGTTCCGGCGCATAAGGTCCAGCGGCGGAAAATTACGTTTTTCAATGACAGCTTATACTATAGCCGCTTTTTTGAAATATTCAAGGCACAAACTTAATTCTTCCCGAAGATTTTTTCTGTCAATGATTCTGTCGATGAGACCTTTCTTCAAAAGGAACTCAGCTGTCTGGAATCCTTCAGGCAGTTTAGCCTGTGTTGTATCCTTGATCACACGGGGTCCGGCAAAGCCGATCAATGCTCCCGGTTCTGCAAGGATCAAGTCTCCCAGAGAGGCAAAACTTGCGGTAACACCAGCGGTGGTGGGATGTGTCATAATGATAATACAGGGAAGTCCTGCTTCTTTATGACGATGCAATGCTCCGCTGGTCTTTGCCATCTGCATCAAACTGATCATACCTTCATACATACGCGCACCGCCGGAAGCGGTCACAAGCACAGCAGGTAATTTATTCGCGGTTGCATATTCCACAATACGTGTGATTTTTTCACCGACGACGGCACCCATGCTTGCTCCGAGGAAACGGAAATCCATCACTGCCAGAGCATAATCAATACCATTCAGTTTGGCACGGCCGCTGACAACAGCATCCACCATTCCGGTTTTTTTCTTGTTGGAAACAAGTTTATCCGTATAGGAGGCAACTCCTTCAAACTTCAGGGTATCAATGGATTCCAGATTGGCATCCAATTCCTGAAAACTGTCCGGATCAGTCAGAAGAGCAATCCGTTTATTGGAAGGCATGGGGTTATGATAACCGCAGCTGGGGCAAATATAAAGATTTGCTTCTTTCTGCTTGGTAAAAATAGTTGCATCGCAGTTGCGGCACTTTTCCCAAAGGCCTTCTGGAATATCTTTACGTTTCACGGATTCCGGTTCTTTCGCACGCGGAGTCAGGTTCAACGTCGAAAATTTAGGTTTCTTACTGAAGAGTGCCATAATTGTTATATCCCGTTTTGTTTGCGGTGTTCTTTTAATATTCCTGTAATATAGCATTTTTTTTCAATCTTTCAAGCGGATTGAAAGAAAATATGCTGTTCTTTACTTGAATTGAGTGTCACAAAGCTGCTTGTAACGGCCGCCTTTCGCTATCAATTCATCATGATTTCCACTTTCCACAATCTTTCCATTGTCTATGACAAGGATCTTATCAGCGTTCCGGATGGTACTCAGACGGTGAGCAATTGCAAAGACAGTTCTTTCTGCCATCACGTTATTCAAGGCGTCCTGAACCAGACGTTCCGTAACAGTATCCAGAGCACTTGTTGCTTCATCCAGAATCAGAATCGGAGGATTCCGCAGAATTGCACGGGCAATGGAGATTCGCTGTTTTTCACCGCCGCTCAGACGGAATCCTTTTTCTCCTGCCAGAGTATCATATCCTTCCGGATGACGTCCGTCAACAATAAAGTCATGTGCATTGGCTTGCTTTGCCGCATAAATGATCTGTTCCATTGTTGCCTCCGGCATACCGTAGGAAATATTATCTGCGATCGAATCATTAAACAGAATAGCTTCCTGAGAGACCACTCCGATCATCTGGCGCAAATCGGCAATGGAAACATCTTTCACATTCTTGCCGTCAATCAGAATTTCTCCGGAGGTACAATCATAAAAACGGGCAATAAGGTTGGCGATCGTGGTTTTTCCGGAACCTGTAGGCCCGACAACTGCAACAACAGAACCTTTGGGGATATCAAAAGTAATCCCGTCCAGAATTTTGCGCTCATCATAAGAGAATGTCACATCCTTGAAAGAAATCCGGTCTTCAAAAGTCTTCAGAGGTTCCGGATTTTCTTTTTCTTTCACGGAAGTATCCATATCAATAATCTGGAAATAACGGTCTGCCGCCGCCATACTCCGCTGAATATAGGTTGCAACCTTCGCCAAATCTTTAATCGGACGGTATGCCAGCAAACAGGGCGCAAGCATCTGTGCCAGCGAAGATAAAGGAACTTCCTGACTGTAACTGTAAATCAGAAACACAAGGGTACACGCAACAGAAACCGTTTCCATCAGCGGTGACATCAGCAGCTGCGCACGGATCGCGCGGACAACTGTTTTCACATAGTGATTATTGGAATAACTGAACCGCTTGCTTTCCCGTTCCTCTGTATGATATGCCTTTACGACATTAATTCCTGTAAAGACTTCATGCATCCGGGAATAGACCACTGCGATGCCTTCATAGGATTTCCGGTAAATCTTCCGGATCTGGCGTCCCAGTAAAATCAAAGGAACAATACAAATCGGCAAACCGATAAAGAGGATCAGCGGCAAAGTCCAGCTGCCGTACTGTACACCGGCATAAACAACGGCTGCGGCACAGGCGAGGATTTCTATCGGACATCTGGTGGCATCTGCAATCACATGAGCCACACTGGATTCTATTGCTCCGATATCGTTAGTACATCTGGCAATCAGCTGACCGACATCCATTTTACCGTAAAAGCTGGTAGACTGATTGATCAGCTTTCGGAAGATCTCTTCCCGCATATCCGCCACAACTTTCTGTCCAACCCAGCGCATACAGTAATGATTGATATAGGTAGCAATATTTTTCAAAGCCCAGAGCAGAACGAACGCAATACAGAAGACGGAAAAGAACTGCCAGGTCATCTTTCCGGCTGCGGTTTCAGCGGGAAAAGTCAGGTACGTTTTTTCTTCTGTTGAAACAACCACATTTCCCTTATCGTAAACGACTTTCAGAAAATGGATTCCGAATTTCCGCAGGGTTTTATTGATTTTTTCAACTTCCTGTCCGACTTTGGATTCTCCTTCGGGAGCTTTCAGCTTGTCCTTGATCGCGGCAAGTTTTTCCTTATCGGTTTTAGCAGATTCCACAGCCTGATAAATTTCTTTTGCTTCTTTATCGAACCTGGCATCTCCGCTGGATGTGAATTCGATCCCGCTGAAAAGACTTGGAAGCATCATGAAACTGCCGAACAGAGAACCGCCGATCAGGAATCCGGCAAGGATCCCGACCGTCAAACGGAGCGAGTACGGTTTTGCATATTTCAGGAGCCTCCAGTAAGTAGAAGCCTGATATTCAACGGGGTCTTCTTTCTTCATCGTTTATGCAAGAGCCTGTGCGATTGTGGAAACAACGTATTCACGCATTTCCGTGGTGGATTCCGGATAGATGGGAAGAGCAAGAACGGATTCAGCAGCTGCTTCTGCGTTGGGATAATCCCCGATTTTTCCGCCGAGATCAGCAAAACATTCCTGAATATGAAGCGGGAGAGGATAGTAGATATCACAGCCGATACCTGCCTTCACCAAAGCATCGCGGACCATATCACGTTTTCCATCTTTGACGCGGATGGAGAACTGGTTGTAGATGTGACGGGTTGCGTAATCAGCCTTTGCAGGCAGAACGATTTTGTCTGCTGCGCTGGATGCGCTGAACATTTCGACATATTCAGCCGCATTATTTTCGCGTGCGGTGTGCCAGCTGTCAAGATATTTCAACTTGATGGAAAGGACAACTGCCTGAATCGCATCCAGACGGAAATTTCCACCGATGAATTTGTGATAATATTTCGGGTTCATTCCATGGTTACGGAAGATTTTGAGACGTTCCAGAGATTCTGCAGAATCAGTTGTAATGATGCCGCCGTCGCCGAATCCGCCGAGGTTCTTACTGGGGAAGAAAGAGAAGCAGCCGTATTTTCCGAATGTTCCGGCTTTTGCTCCTTTGTATTCAGAACCGATAGCCTGAGCGGCATCTTCGATCACGCAGAGATTATGAGCTTTTGCAAGAGCCATGATCGGGCCCATATCAGCCATCTGACCGAAAAGGTGAACGGGAATGATCGCCTTTGTTTTCGGAGTGATCTTCTTTTCAATTTCAGCAGGATCGATATTGAATGTAACGGGATCAATATCAGCAAAAACAGGTTTTGCGCCGACGCGTGCGATTGCACCGACTGTCGCGAAGAAAGTGAACGGAGTAGTAATGACTTCATCCCCTTCCCCGATACCTTCAGCCATCAGGGCGAGAAGGAGAGCATCGGAACCGGAAGAGACACCGCAGGAAGCAGCGGCTCCGCAATATTGAGAGATTTCATCTTCAAATTTGGAAACAGCGGCACCGAGAACGAACATCTGACTGTCACAAAGCTGTTCAATAGCAGCCATAATTTCGGGTTTCATAGCAGCGAACTGCCCCTTCAAATCAAGCAGCGGGACTTGCATGATAAAAATTCCTCCTGTTAATGAAATTTATAAAAAATTTTCAGTTAATATAGCGCATAAATTTGATTTTTCACCTCCCAAATTAAAAAAAACAGTATTTTTTTGCATTTTTTTCTTCTTTTTCTGATTTTCCGCTTGCTTTTTCTTTTGAAATGCTGTAACTTACAAAAGTTGCGATTGATTGTTCCGATTGACATCGGAATACTTAATTCATCCGGTGAATGGTTCATCAGATGTGCTGTTTTTTGGTATTTAACAGGATGAGTTTTCGAGTTACGGTTGTACGTTTTTGCCGTATCAACCGAATCCTTCAGGATGATTCCCCTGTCGTCCCCACAAGTCTTTTTCCGACAATTCAGGCAATGCCCTCGCCAAGTTTCCGGTTAAGATAGAACGTTTTTTGTGGTTCTTTCAAAAACAAAATTAAAGTAAGCAACCGGAAAATCAATATGAGGGTGCAATTATCAGGATCGCCAGAGACGATCCGGAAAGGCTTTATGAAAATTTATGTCGGAAACATGCCGTATGCAATGACGGCGGAAGAGCTTCAGGCTCTTTTTGAAACCTTTGGAACCGTTGCCAATGCAAATCTTGCTATGGACCGGGAAACGAACCGTCCCAGAGGATTCGGTTTTGTGGAAATGCCTGAAGCAGAGGAAGCAAATGCAGCAATTGCAGCGCTCAATGGTTCAGAACAGGGCGGAAGAAGACTTGTTGTCAATGAAGCACGCCCCAGAGAGGACCGTCCGCGCAGAGATTTCAGAAACAATGACCGCGGCGGGTTCCGCAAAGATTTCCGCAGAGGTAACGGCGGGTTCCGCAAAGATTTCCGCAGAGATCAGTCCGAAGATTGATTCCGTGATATTTCCGGTTTCCCTGTAAAGCTGTTAACGTTTGAACAGGTATCCGGGATTTTCAGAAAAAGCGCAACTGGATTTATCTCAATCCGTTGCGTTTTTTTATGTCCGGACCAATTCTTTCATTTTCTTTCTGCAGCTGCTTGAAAAAAAAGGAAAATGAACTAAATTACGTCATCATTTTTTCGTTCTCCAGTTTACATGAACACAGCAAAAAGGCGCCCCCATGGAACAGATCCAAAATACCATATCCCTCATCAACAGCTGTCTCTCCGATTATGTTTTGATCATACTTCTGGTCGGAGTCGGAATTTTCTTTACGTTCAAAACAAGATTTATTCAAATCCGCTGTTTCGGAGAGGGTTTCCGCCGTGCATTCGGGAAATTATCCAACGGAAAACAGGAAAAACATGAATTGAGTCCGTATCAGGCACTTGCCACAGCGATTGCCGCTCAAGTGGGGACCGGAAATATTGTGGGAGCCTCCGGAGCAATTCTCACTGGCGGACCGGGAGCAATTTTCTGGATGTGGCTTATTGCATTTTTCGGGATGGCAACCATTTATGCAGAAGCTGTTCTTGCCCGGGCGACACGTATCACAGAATCAGACGGAACAATTCACGGCGGCCCGGTTTATTATATCAAGCGGGCATTTCCGGATAAGTTCGGAACGTTTCTTGCAGGAATGTTTGCAGTTGCCCTGACGATTTCTCTCGGTTTCATGGGGTGTATGGTTCAGGCGAATTCCATCGGGGAAACCTGCCAGAATGCATTCCATATTCCGGCATGGGGAATCGGAATTGTGTTGACGGTTCTTGCCGGAATTATTTTCATCGGAGGGATTTCCCGTCTGGCAAGTGTCACAGAAAAGCTTGTTCCTGTGATGGCATTGCTTTATCTTGCCGGTGGTCTGGCGGTTCTTGTTGCCAGATATCAATATATTCCGGAAACCTTCGGCTGTATATTCAAATATGCGTTTATGCCGGAAGCCATGATCGGCGGAGGATTCGGATATGCGTTGAAAACAGCAATCAGTCAGGGTGTCAAACGCGGTTTATTTTCCAATGAAGCCGGGATGGGTTCAACCCCTCATGCACATGCTGTTGCTAATGTGGAAAAACCGCACGACCAGGGAACTGTTGCAATGATCGGGGTCTTCATTGATACGTTTATTGTTCTGACGATGACAGCACTGATCGTAATTTCCACGATTTACACCGGTGACGGCCCTCTTGCAAATGCGACCGGAGAAACCTATCATGCCCTCCTGAACAATGCCGGTCTCACAAAAACAAATTTGATGCAATATGCGGTTTCATCCGTCAGTTCCACTGTAACCGGAAATATTTTTATCGCGGTCTGTCTGCTCTTTTTCGCCTTCTCCACCATTCTGAGCTGGAACTATTTCGGAAAAATCAATTTTCATTACCTTTTCGGGAAAAAAGCAACTGTCATATACTCTATTCTCTCCCTCTGCTTCATCATGCTGGGAACGATGGTTAAAAATGATCTTGTCTGGGAATTGCAGGATATGTTCAATCAATTGATGGTTCTTCCCAACGTGGTGGCATTGTTCGCCCTTGCCGGACTGGTGGCGGAACAAATTCCGGACAAGAAAAAATAACCGAGGTAATAATTTTTCTTTTCCGGCATTGACAATCTGATATTTTTGTGATATATTTCAGAACCTTTTCGAGACACTTTTTGTCTTATAATGCGTTTATTACAGAGTTTTCCTGTTCCGGAATACCGGGACGGGTTCAGAAACAAAAAAGAAAGAGTTTACATTGCCATGAAAAACAAAAATTTTATAAAGTCATTATCTTTTCTGCTAATTCTTTTTGCTGCGTTGTTCTATTATCAGATCGGCTGCAATGCAGCACCCGGAGTGCCGAAAACAGTTAAATCCAAACAACCTGCATTGAAGGTCAATCTGGAAAGTACAGCTGTTGCTCAGGTGGCATCATCGGTTCTGACAAAAATGCACTACCAGAAAAGGGAAATCAGCAGAGAGACCTCTGTCAAATTCTTTCATGCCTATTTGAAAAAACTGGACCCCCTTCACATGTTTTTCACGAAAGAAAAAATCCGGGAATGGGAACCGATGGCACCGCGTATTCTGAACGATGTTCTTTCCGGCTCCCCGCAGTTTGCCTTTGTTGTTTACAAATACTACCTGCATCAGTTGGGACAGTACAGGGATTTTGTGAACAGATTCAATATATCGGACGATCAGCTGAAAAAGGATGAAATGCTTGAACTTGACCGGACAAAAGCAGACTGGCCTGAAAATGATGCGGCATTGAAAGATATCTGGCGCAAAAAGCTGACCAATGATGTGATTCTTTTGAAGATTATTGACAAAATTGAAAAAGAAAAAACAGCAAAAACACCCGAAAAACCGAAAACAAATTGGAAAAAAGCGTCTCCGCTTGAACAAGTCAAAAAAAGAATTCAGCTTTTTATTACGGAAGAAGAAAGCGCAAATTCCATTACCGTCATTGAACATTATCTGAACGCACTTTCCGGATTGTATGACCCCCATACGGAATATATGGCTCCCGCAACGGAAGAGGATTTCAACATCAATATGAGTCTCTCTCTCTGCGGTATCGGTGCGGTGCTTTCGCCTGCTGATGACGGCTCAACCAAAATCGTCAAAATCATGCCCGGCGGCCCGGCTATGAAAAATGGACAGCTTCATGCGGAAGACCGTATTATCGCAGTGGCTCAGGGGAATCAGGAACCGGTGGATGTGATTGATATGCCTCTCCACAAAGTTGTTTCTCTTATCCGCGGACCAGTCGGAACAGAAGTTGTCATCACAGCTCTGGATGCCAAAGACGGCGCAGGCGGAACACCCAAAACTGTACGTTTGGTCCGGGAAGAAATCGAACTGAAAGAAGCTGAGGCAAAGGCAGAAGTCCGCGAACTCAAAGATACAACCGGAAAAAATCGCAGAATCGCAATTATCACCCTGCCCTCATTCTATTGCGACTTTGAAGCGCTCCGTGCAGGCAACAGAAACTACAAGAGTTCCACCCGTGATGTACAGCGTCTTTTGAGGGAAATCCGCGCAAAAGGGGAAATTGATGCTCTTGTAATGGACTTGAGATTCAACGGAGGCGGCAGTCTTGCGGAAGCCATTCAGCTGACCGGATTGTTTATCCCCAAAGGTCCTGTCGTGCAAGTTCTTGATGCAAATGGAGATGTGGATATTGAACGTGACTTCGACGGCGGGAAAGTGGAATATGCAGGACCGCTGCTCGTTGTGACAAACAAATTCAGTGCATCGGCTTCCGAAATTTTTGCCGGAGCAATTCAGGATTATGGACGCGGACTTATTGCCGGAGATACAAAAACGCATGGGAAAGGAACCGTTCAGACCATCGTTGATATCAATGAATATTTCCGCTATCTCGGTTTGAAGTTCAAAGGCGGTGCACTCAAGCTGACAAAATCCAAGTTCTACCGAATCAACGGACATTCCACTCAGCTGCGGGGAATCATTCCGGATATTATTGTGCCATCCTTTACAGAAGCCATCAAAGCCGGAGAAGACAGTCTGGATAATCCGCTCCCCTGGGATGAAATCCGTCCTGCAATTAAAATTGAAAATAACAGTCTTTCTCCGAAAATTGCAGTTCTTAAGAAAAAATCAGCTGACCGGATCGCAAAAAATGAAGATTTCAAAAAGCTTCAGAAGGATATTGAACGTTACCGCAAGAATCAGGAAAAGAAGTTCCTTTCCCTGAATATCGACGTTCGCTGGAAAGAGTATCAGGATCAGAAAAGGATCATTGATGAACAGGAAGCACAGCTCAATAAGAATGATGAGACCAAAGCAACGGATAAAAAGAAAGATATCCTCATGGATGAAATGGTCCGGATTGCTGTGGATTACATCAATCTGGAAAAATAAATCAGAACTCAAAAAAGCTGCCTCATATATCAATCGAGGCAGCTTTTTTATGTGTATTTCCCGATAAAGATCGTTTTTCCCATTATCCCATTCTGTCCTTCAGCATACGGAGGAGGATTGAAAACCTTCTGCGATATTCCGATTTTTGCGATACAAAATCAAAAAAAACATCTCCGGTTAGAAGATTTGCCGACCTTACAGTAAACAAAATCAACAACAATAATAATTAGCAAATATTTACATTTTTTTACGATATCGTACTGGAAAAATCAATAAAAAAACACTATATTTCACGGTATAATAAAAAACAGAAAAATATGCGGTTTTTCCAGTTTATAAAACCGGACTGGGATTGACTTGATTCAAGGAGAATGATATGTTAAAAAAACTGATGTTATTCTTTTGCGGAACCTGGTGTATTCTTCTCTCTGCGCAAGATAAAAACACAGCAGTACAAACATTGGCACCTGTAAAAACAATGCCCGTCATTGACGGAAACTTTTCTCTCAAAGAATGGGAACATTGTGCTGTTGACCACAATTTCACCTCATCCGTCGACGGCATGAAAAGCAAACGGATCAATTCCATTTTTTATGGTTATGACAGCAAATATTTCTATTTCTGTCAGACAAGTCAGCTTCCGCCGGAACCGCAGAAAATTTCCCCGAAAGATAAAACAGAATTGTTATTCATTCTGCCGGGAAACAAAAAAATCTCCTACAGTTTCTCCGCCGATGAACAGAATAATTTCCCTGCAGGAACTCTGTTCCGTTCCATGGAAAGCGGAAAAACACAAACCATGCCCGGCGTCACCGGGCGAACATGCTGGCTGACTGAAATAGCCCTTCCCTGGAGCGCGTTCGGACGGAAGAACGCGCCCGACAATGAAGAGTTCTCCATGCAGGTCATCCGTCAATGGCAAAATCCGGAAGAAAGAACTTCTGTGCCGGAAAAAGGTTTTCTTAAGTTGCAATTCGTCAAATCAAGCCCCATGGTAATCTGTCACAGCTGGGCTCATGATGTTTCAGCAAGACTCAATATGCAGCTCCGCAACAACTCCTTCAAAAAACAGACAGCTCAGGTTGATTTGATGATCCGTTCCGTTGAAGTGCCTCATACATTGAACAGAAAACTGGATATTCAGCCGGAAAAAACGCAGAAGCTCACACAGTATTTTATGGTGGGCGGCGCTCAGGACAGACACATGGAAATCACTGTCACCGACCCTGTAAACAATAAAACAATTTATTCCCGCACATTCAGCTGGAACATCTCCAAAGGAAAAGTGTTCCATGATCCGGATCCGCCGGTTACAATGAATTTCGGGTATTCTCCGTCACAAAAACGGATTATCGCACAAGTGACATGCCGTAACGGAAAAAAAATGGCAGACATCAAGGAGATCCGTTTTAAAGTCATCAACGATGATAAAACAGTTGTCAGTGAAAAAAATGCCGTAAAAAGACTTGCAAACTATTACGATGCCGATTGGACTCTTCCGGAACTGACTCTTGGAAAGTATCTTGTTTCCGCAGAAATTTACCGGAAAAACGGCAAAAAAGAGGTTTTGACAAAAGATTTCTTCGTTCGGAATTTCCGCTGGGAATATAATGATATCGGTCTGGACCGTTCCGTACCGCCGCCGTTCAAGCCGCTGAAGAGCCGGGGAAATCAGGTTCATGCCCTGCTGACCGGATATCAGGCAGGCGGAGTTTTCTGGGATAAAGTGTTTGCTCAAAACAAAGATATTCTGGCAGCACCTGTTGCGCTTTATATTGACGGAAAAAAATTCAGCAAAGTTTCTGAAAAATGGATTGAACGTTCTGCGGATCTGGTTGTGCGGACATCTGAACACAAGGCTGACGGTGTCAAATTGGAAGTCCGCCATGAATATGAATTTGACGGAGTTTGCAAGACGACTTTAAAGTTCATCCCCGATTCCGGCAGAAAGTGCAGTTCTCTATATATAGATATTCCCCTCAAAGAAGAATATGCAAAACTTTACCATCATACAGCCAACGGAATCCGCAGCAATCCATCCGACTGGATCCCCCGGGGAAAAAATACCGTCTGGAGCTATGTCAGAAATACACTCCGGTTCCCGTTCTATATCTGGTTCGGGGAAACATTCAAGGGATTCTGCCACTTTTCCAATATGACGCCGCCGCTGTTTGACAGAGTAAAATCACCCGTTACCCATGAACTGATCCGGAAAGAGAAGAGTGTAATCCTCCGTCTGCATCTGGCAAAAGACACCCTTTTGAAACCGTTTGAATATGTCTGCGGCTTCCAGCCGACACCGGTGAAACCCCGTCCGGAAAGTGCCCGTCAATGGTGCGGAATCTTCTGGAATGCGGTTCTGCCCAATACATATATGTACAATCTCATGATCCATCTCAAGCACAATTTCACCAATGCCCGGATGGGAATGGTCTACACGCCCTATCATAACGATTATTCTTTCATGGATTACATTTACAGCGGGAAATCAGCGAATGAAACCACAGCACAAATCAACGCCCGGATTGCAGCATTCATGAAAAAACACGACATGACCAATGAAAAATGGCAGAAACTGGAATTTCAATCTGATTCCGGCAGTCTTTCCGACAGAATGCGTCATTCGGCAATATTCTCCCGGAACAAATACCTTACGCTTTATCTCAACCCGAGAGCCGGATTCCGCGCATGGGCTGAAACAGAAACATATGATGATGAATGGCTTGGCACCGGATTCCGTAATTCCGACGACAGTCTTTACAGCCGCCGTCCGGTAAAGTCCTATACGGACAAGATGCTGTTTGAAGCACGGGAATATCTTCGCAGATTCCCGAAATGTGCCGGACTTTACTTTGACAATATGTATCCGCTCGGATCATTCTCTGTTTTCCATGGTGCAAGAGAGATTTCTCCGGGAAATTACAGTATGACCGGAGATATTTTCACGCTGCGGGAAATGATGAAACGTGCGGTTCGTCTGGCTGCACAGGAAAAACGTTTTCTTCCCGGTGCGCCGGATTATCCCTGGGTGGAAATTCACATGACAGATGCAAATATCATTCCTGTCATCGGGCTTGCCTCAAGGGCTCTCAACTGGGAAATGAAATTCGGACGTCAGCTCTGGCAGAAACGGTTCCCGGAATCGTTCCATTACGTTCAGTCACTGGGAACACAGGCAGGAGTCGTTCCTCTGGGAATTGTCAATACCGGTGGTTCTAAAGCTGAACGGCTCCGTCAGCACAGATCGCTTTATGCTGTCGGTTTTGCTTTTGACATGATAAACTTTACGGACCCCGGAAGCCGGGAGGAACAGGCGTCTCCGGTCTTCAATAATATGCAGTTCCTGATCCGGAAATTCGGATACGGCACAAAAGAGGTGGAGCATTTTCCGGGTTACATGCCGGAAAAGAATCCTGTCAGATGCACACCGGCGCATGTCCGGATCACCGCATTGAAGCATAAAAATGGCAATATTATGCTGCTTGCAGGAAATCTCGGAGAAAAAGCCGGCGTCAAACTGGATCTGTCCAGGCTTCCGGTGAAAGATTTGAAAAATGCGGAAACCGGAAAGCCTGTTCTCAACAACACCTTTGAACTGCCGGCCCATGACTGTGCGGTTCTCATCGGAAAATGGAAATAATTACAGGAAGGAAATATTATGAAAAAACTGATAATACTTTTTCTTTTGAGTCTGGTTTCAGCCTTGTTTGGAGATAAATTTCTTTACCTGGTAGAGATATCTCCGGAAAATCTGGCAGATATTGATCTTCAGCAGAATGTGGCAATCAAGGATGCCGGAAACAAAGAAAAAGCTGTTTCCATATCAAAAAAATGTTCTGCATGGCTCTCTCTTTCCAAAGAACATTGTCTTGGCAAAGAGATCGTAGTAACCTTCCGTTATAAAGCGGCAAAAAAAGGGGTTTTTCCCAAAAAAGCAAAAGCGGTATTGCGTTATTCAAAAGGCGAAGTATACTATTCCGGAGTTGTCGGGAAGCCGGTATTTCTTGACGTTGGAAATGAATGGAAGAAAGCCGGCTGCACCATCAAGTTTCCAAAAGAATTGGAAGATGCAATTCTCATGTTCAACAGTTCCGATGCAGAATATTTTGTAACGGATATAAAAGTTTTTCAAAAAAGCGTTGTTCCCCATACAGGTTGGTAAATCCTTCTGCTATTTCAACTTTAAGATGGCATTTTGATTTTTACATCGTAAAAATCAAAATACCTCCGGGAAAAAGATTTTTCAACGGGAGAGCTGTTTTCTTAAAACAAAAGTTCTGATTTCACAGGGTTTGAAAAATAATTCTGACATTTTTTCCTCTTCCAGCCCGGAGCCATCTGCCTGCGCCGCGAAGATCTGCTTGTTTTCCGTCAGAGAACCGCTGATGGATGCGGTAGTATAACGCCCCAAAGTCTCATATACACGGATAAGGATTCCATCGTTACAGCGCCGGATCGCAGAAACCGCCAGATTTTCTTCCGAAAAAGCAAGGAAAGTACCATCCGGAATATGTTCTGCAACTGCACGTGCGGGATGATTCAAGAGCTGTCCAAGCTGTTCTGCCTCGCAAATCTTATGCGGTTCATGGGCACGGAATGCAAAATCATATTCATGGATACCGTTTTCAAAACTGCCTTTTTCCGGCATCAGATTTCCGTCAAGGATTCTGGTTCCGCTGCGGAGAAGTGCAACCATGATATTTCCGCTTTTCAGCTGATGTCCGGGGGTTCCGTTATTGGCGACTGTCAAACCTCCATTCCAGTCGCAATAATCAACCCAGTTCAGAGCGGGCCAATCGCCTTTTGCCGTTTCATAATCCATATTATGCTTCAGATATTCAGCGGTATCGACTTCTTCATGGGGAATTTCAAAATAGGGTTTCCGTTCCATGGAACCGAATGGAATCTGATAAACCGGATGGGCTGTATGACAGTCAACCGTCGTCGGAAAACAGATCATCGTTTTTGTATTGCACCCATGAAAATCAATGGTCAATTTCAGGTTGAAGTGATCGGCATGTTTGGGAAAGAGATACTCTTTCCGGAAAGAAAGGCTTTCAAATCCGGGCCAATGATTTCCAGGATTGCCATCCTCAGCAGGACCGTCTTTGATAAAGCCTTCCGTCACGACTCTGAAGAAGACAGGACCTTCTTCACAGGAAACAAGTTTTTCTTCCGTATGTTCCCGTTTGACGATTGAAGAGCCCAGATATTCTTCCTGCCACATGGTTCCATAATCCGGACGCAAAACCAGTTCTCCGAAATCATTGCCGAAAACATTTTTACCATATTTATTTTCAATGCGGGCAATTCCTCCGGAAAAATCTGCTTTATAATAATCGGTTTCAAACCGTGCAGAACATTTCTTTGCTGCGGCGGGAGTTTTCTTTGCCGCAGTGAAAGTCCTGGCAGAAAATGAGCCATTGAACTCAAACAAATAGGAATCGCCATATTTCTGAGAAGGAATTCCAGCCGGAGGAACCAAAGCTGATGCCAGCTGAATTCCGGTTTTCTGATTCATTGCCGCAACGGTGAATTTTCCGTTTTTCAAATCCGGTTTTGCGGGAGCTGATGCTTTCAAAATATAATCCAGTTTTTCCCGTATCTGTTTGTTTGCATGATCGGAGTGACACCCGCAAATGGAATCGTGGAACCCGACAAGAAAAAGCTGTTTCCAGATATTGGTAAAATCTTTTTCTTTCCCCTTTTTGTAAAGGTTGAGGAATTCTGATTCAAAAAGCTGATTTTCCGCTTTGCGGTTATCGTGTTTGACGCTGATGCGCGTGGCATAACATCCGGTAAAGACAGGGTTGAATTCTCCGTAAATATGGGGGACATCATCTTTTTCTGCGGCATCGAAGAAAGATTCCGCATTACGGAACGCGATTTTCCGTTTTCCGGTCCGGTTCAAGGTGTCAATAATTCCGGAAATCTGCTCTGTAATCAAGGCTTCTTCTGTGGTATAAATAAGCAGAAAATCAGCGGGGTCAGTCTGAGCTGCGGCAAGGTCTTCCGACACTCTGGTATTCTTGTCCCTGCAAACCAATCCGGTATCATTCCAGATTCCATGACCGGTAAAACGGCCTTCTCTGGCTGTCACAATGAACGGTGTTCCATCCAGTCCGACCCAGCGGAAAATACCATCTGCAGGGAACGGAAGAACTTTCTGATCACGGTTATTGAGTCTTCCGGGGATCAGATAAAGAAATCCGGCAAGGGAAAGTATCTGCGGCATCTGAGCACTGGACCCGAACGCATCCGTCAAACTGGCCACTCTGGCATCACAGCCCCAGACCTCTTTATAATACTTTTTTCCGTAAAGATGGCACATGAGAATGGCCTCCCCGGAAACCATGTTCAAATCCTGAATACAGAATGCGCCGTTTGGTTCCAGCCTGCCCTCATTGATCAGCTGCTGAATATATTCTTTATCTCCGGGTTCCTGTTCTATATAGCGTTCCAGAATAAAAGATTGTTCGATTCCGAAAGTAAAAGTTGGATCTTTCCGGCTTAATTCCAGTTCAAGTTTAATCTGCTGACGGCGGATTTCATCATATTCATCGTAATTTCTGCGCCAGACAAGATCATTGTGGTGGATTACGATAAAAGGAATTGTATTATTTCGTTCGGTTTTCTTCTTCTGAAAATTCCCGTTGTCATCCGGACAGGCTATTTTGCGGACATAATAACCGGAATGACCTCTGCATTCAATATAAGAATCTTTTACCAGACTCTGCATGGCATTCTGCACAACGGAGGAAGATGTATCAAAAATCTTTGTCATTTCCCGGACAGTTGAAAGCCGTTCTCCTGCCTGTAAAACGCCGGTTTCAATTTTTTTCCTGATTTCAGAAACAATCCGTTTCCCTTTCGGAATTTTCGCTGTCAACTTCATAAAATGCCCTTCCTGCAAAAAATCGTATTATTTTGTTCGCAGTTGTACTATATACGCAATATTCCCAAATATCAAGCAATTTTTCAAAAAAATATTTAAAAAACATCACAAAAATGAACGGAACAGCGTTTTGATCTCAAACGGGTTGAACCTTAATATTTTTTCAGCCGATACCGGATTCCGTTCCAGCATGTCAGTCTCATACCATTTTCCATCAGGGAGCAGTATCTCAGCAGAGTTCCCTGTCGATTCAAACAACCGGACAATAACTCCGGTACCATCCTCGGATAATTTCACATTTCCGCCAATGACACTTGTTCCATCCGTTGCCGGAAGCTGAAGCAATTTCAGTTCATCTGCATCCGGATTTGAATAACCGATTCCTACTGGATAAAGCGGTGCAGCAGCTTCCCAGCCGGCTTTCGGATTCGTTCCCGGCGTTATTACATAATTGCATACATATTCCCCATCCGGCGGACGCTGAACGGATTTCCGGGAACCATCCTCCAGAACTTCATATGCACCGCTGCACCAGCCGATTCCGCGTACCATGCAATTCCGGATTTCATGATCCTCAAACTCCCACATCCGGTGATCGCTTGTAATGGTCAGATCATTTGCCGAAACAAAAAGAGATGCCAACCTGATTTTCCGAACCTGAGAATCCGGATCATTTCCCCGTTCCGGTGTTACAATCGTACCAAAATCCAAGCCGTTTTTATAAATCGTTTCCGGATATTTGACCATTCCGAACGGAACGCCGTAACAGATTTCCCCGTCATGTTCTCCGGAAAATGGGAATGTCTGTTCAAGACGGACATAATTCCCGGTTTTCCACTGGATTTTATTGGAGATTTGAATTTGCGGAGAATCGGACGGAAGTTTGATCTTCTGGGAAAAACCCAAACCGTAAACCGTTCCGGAAAGTTCGATTTCCGAAGAAACGGGAGAAACATGAACCGGGGAAATAAAATTGATCGCGGCAGGAAACTTACGTCCGCTCAGATCCATACTGGTGATATAATCCCCGCGCCGCTCTTCCAATCCAATGATCCCGGCATGTTCGATATATTTTTTTCCATCAGAACCAAAGACTGTCAGTTCCCCGGTGATACGATCGATTTCCAGACTCCAGTACGCATTTTTTATTCTGATCGGAGTATTTGTATAGCCATCCGGACGATTTTTTTCCGCCATGCGCGGATCTTCGATTTCAAATGGGATTTTGAATGTGTCCGGTTCGCCCTGTTCCAGATAATAATATGCCGCCCCGAACGCCGGAACTTCAGCAGTAAATTCAATTTCAATGGAATCCGCAGCCCCCTGAAGATGCTTGATCAAACTGAACGGCAGTTCTTTTCCATTTGAATCAATCAGACGGAAATTGTTCTCTGTAAGCCCGGGAGATTTCATACCGGAATTGCCGTAAATACAAGTCCGTGCCCGAACAAGTTCTTTCCGTTTCCAGGAAAGACGGTTGAAGAGAACAATGGGGAATGCGCCTTTGCGTGGTGTTCCAACAGCAGAAGCCAATCGGACTGCGGCATCACGAGCCAATCGTTCTGCACACATCCGGGCAGCTTGTTTCAAAGCTTTCTTTTCCTGATCGGCAACCTCTCCGCCGATTCCGTTCTGGTTATGATCCATAGCATCCAACAGCCAGTCCCATGCGGTTCTCAGTATCTCTGTCTTCCGGATTTGCGGCATTTGTGCATAAAAATATTCTGCATTGAAAAGAGCTGCTTCTGCTTCACGGTCTGCAGGCCAGAGATCGGGCCAGGAACTTTCCACATTTGGCCATAAAGAAGGGATCTCTCCGGAAATATTTCCTTTCGTCTTGAAATGTTTACTGAAATATTCTGTGAGTGTGGAAAAATAAAACGGACGGTGTCCATCCTGGTTCCAACGGGCAAAATTTTCCGGAACATTTTCGTTCAGAACCATCAAATCTGCTCCGAATTGACAAAGCTGCGGATAATCAACGCCGCCGAGTTCAGCTTCCACCTTTTCTTCATTCGCACACATGGTTGCATAATTTTCAGATCCCGCAAAAAGGTGCCGTGTTCTACCGTAATGGATCGGAGCATAAGTTGGAATTGCTGTCTCGTCCAGGGCAATATATTCCACGCAATCGGTATGCGGCGGCGTTCCATGGGAAAGAAACAAGCCGGAAAACCCGCATTTCGCAACGATCTGCGGTAACTGCGGAGTCACACCCGGAATATCGGAAAACGTTGCGATTTTTCCGCAAACGCCGAGATTTTCCTGAACGATCTGATGTCCGCGCAAATAATTCCGGATCATGGTTTCGCCGGATGGAAGATGGGTGTAAACGATACTTCGCATGGGAACAGCTTCGAGGCGGCCTTCAGCAGCGAATTTCTTCAATTCTTCCACATCTTCCGGACAGCTTTCGCAGAAAAATTCCAGAAAGTTTGCCGATTCGATCAAAAAACGATACTCCGGATATTTCCGGAGCAGACGCAATGCGGTACGGATCACTTCAATTCCGCGGGTAAGACACTCTTCCCGATTTCCCGCCCAGAACAGATCAAGGTGAGAAAACGGAACTAAATATACAGGAGCTTTCATTTCCAATCTCTCTATGTTATTATCTATACTCTATATCAAGGGCATCAAGAATCCCCTTGAAATATTCGATTGCCATAATCCGTCCAAATGCAGCATATCCCGGTTCGGAATTATCTTCCCCATCCATGGTGGGTGCATGGTCAGGACGTACCAGAACATCATGTTTGAACTCGCTTAAAACCCGGAACCGTTCCACCAGATTTGCAGGTCCGCAATCATGGAATGTTTCCGTAAACCCATCCGCATCCTGTCGATTATCCCGCATGTGAACAAAAGGGATCTTCTCCTGCCATTCGCGCAGGAGGGAAAGATCATCTTCCCCCATTGCCCGGAACGTGGCTGCACAGAACGTGATCCCCGAATTACCGTTTTCTGTCAGTTTCAGCATCTTCCGGTAAGCATCGGCATTGGTAATGATACGCGGATAACCTTTTAATTCCGGAACAGGCGGATCATCCGGATGCAGACACAGTTGTACTCCGGCACGTTTTGCGGTCGGCATGACTGCATTCAGAAAATAAGTGTAATTCTCCCAGAGCTTTTCATGACTGAATTTCAAAGGTTCTTCCGGGACTTCACTCCGGGACCATCGGCTTGTCAAAGCCCCTCCGCGACAAGGGACATCGTTTTTCGACCGGTACCAGCCGATTCCTGCCATAAAATTGTAACAGAGCACAGGAATTTCCAGCTTCCCCATATTTTCCAGCATACGGCAATATTTTTCAAGATCGTCATCTCGGCCCGGCAATCCGAGTTTAATCCGGGACATATCGAATTGATCGCCTTCCATTGCTGCCAATTCAAATCCGGCATCTGCAAAATTTTTCTTTCCGGCAGCCAGCGAATCCAAATCATCAGCCCGGTATTTCCGGTCAAACTTGCAAATTGCATAAGTTACGCCTGCCTGGGCAGCCAGATTCCACCTGCGATCCGGTTCCGGCGGAAGAAACATTCCTATGCGGATCATAGCATTTCCCTTTCCGTTGAATCATTTCTTTTTCTGTACTGAATATATATTCCAACCATTTGAAATACAATATTTCAGTGATAAAAAATAAGGAATAAAAAAGAATAATTTTCCTTATCTTACATTGAAAAATAAAAAAGAAAATGTATCTTATACGAAAAAAGGCAAATATAATAAAAGGCAAAGAAATATGAGTTCCGGGAAAAAAATTACATCCACTGATGTTGCCCGAGCTGCCGGATGTTCTCAATCAACGGTGTCAAAGGTGATGAATAATCATTCGCATGTATCAGAATTTCTCCGTCAGAAAGTAGTGGAACAGGCACGGAAACTGAATTATCATTTGATGCACGGGAAACTCCAGCGAGTTGCCTTGATTCTGCCCTCTCCATGGCGATTCCGTTTGGATGGATATGTTTCAGCCTTGCTCAATGCATTGGTTTATGTGCTCAATCAACAGAACATCCGCATGGAAATCGTTCTGGAAAACGATCTTGAAATGTTGCTGAGCAGAATAATCGATGGTGGAATCAGTATCTCATGGGAACCGGAATTGACAGCTGAATGGTTTGAACATTTTCAGCTGCCGCTGGTCAGAATCAATGCGAATCCGGCATTTTATAATCCGGATGGATTACTGGCACATGTCAATATGGACAGTGAAAAATCTATGAAAATCCTATTGGAAAAGTTATACTCTCTGGGACACCGCAGAATCTTTTTGTTGGCTCCGGATCAAAGGGAAATCGAACAACGGCGGACACGATATCTGGGATTTTTTCAGTATTTGAAATCAAAAGGGATCCAGCATCCGGAATCATATTGCATTTTTGGGATGAAAGAGAATTCCGTCGATAAAAACATGGAATTACTGAAACTAGCGGTATCCAATGGCGTAACGGCACTGATTGCTGTTGATGAAGGGGCGGTCAGAAATACTCTTACTCTAATCGAAAAATTGAAATTGAAAGTTCCGGAACGAATCAGTGTAGTGGGATGGGAACAGAAAGAAGTCCTGCCCTATTTCAATCCGCCAATTACAGGAATGGCAATAGACTATACACAACTGAGTGAGGCGGCAGTAAATCTTCTTTCCGGTCTCTGCAGAGGGGAACAGGTCTCCGATATCTATTTTCCGTTCCGTCTGATCGAACGGGAAAGCATTGCTCCCGTTTTCCGCAGAAGAAGAAAAGGAACCCTGGCAGAAAAAATCCTTGAGCTTCTCAAGTCCGGACCGAAAACCAGAGATTATATTGCCGCCGCATTGAAAATGAAACCATACAGCGGACATTTCAGCCGGACTGTTTCAGAACTGCTTCGCTCAGGAAAGCTCGTCTATGGCGAAAAATCAACGTTTTCCAACGCTCGTTTTCTTTGCAGGAAAAATGCCCCATCAATAAGCTTCAATTCATATCCAACGGACTGAACCGTTTCCGGTAAGCTGCCGGGGTGGAACTTTCCTGTTTCATAAATTGACGGTAGAAGACTTCCAGAGATTCAAACCCGCAATCGGAAGCGATCTCTTTGATTGCAGATTCACCGGATGCCAGGAGCTGTTTTGCACGGGAGATCCGCAAACTCAATAAATATTGGTGCGGAGAAACTTTCAGATAACGTTTGAACACGGAAAAAAGATATGGCTGACTGATTCCCGCAGCCGCTGCAATTTCATCCAGATGCAAACAGCTGTCGAAATGATTCTGCATAAAATCCAATGCGAACTTTAAGGAATCCGGATACCGCTCTCCGGGGTTCCGCTGGGGACCGCAGGCATACCATAATAAAGTAGAATAAACCATTGCACCGAAGAACATATTTTCCTGTTCTCCGGCATGATAACGGCGGAAAACATCTTCAGCGAACCCCATCAGCTGCTCTGTATGAAGCGGGACAGTCACCCGCGGACAAGGCCGTTTTTCCTTTGCAACTTCAAATTGAAACACATAACAGGAATAGGGATCATCTCCATGATAACGGTAAATGGTATTCTCCCCTGCCTTGTGCCAGAAAAGAGAGCCGCGCCCGTAAAGAGTATTTTTTCCATCGGGTCCGGAAAACAGAGTATGCCCTCCGGAAACAAGCTCCAGATATTCCATATTTTCCAAAGCCTTTCCGGGATTGATTTTTTCATTGGCAGGCGCTTTGAAAAAACCGATCATATTCATTTTTTTTAAATGACTGAGCATATTATACTTTCCGTTAATAAAAAATAGTTTTCGTCAATTGCATTTTCAGAATGCAATGCTATTTTAACCGAAGATAACATACCACCGTATTAATAAAAAGTCAACCCGAAAAGAGGAGTTTCTTCAAATGAAACCGATTGGTGTACAACTTTATTCTCTCCGTGAAAAAGTAGGCTATGATTTTGTGAGCGTTCTGAAACGCGTTGCAGATATCGGCTACAAGTATGTGGAACCCGCCGGACTCTGGAACATCCGTCCCAGCGAATTCAAAAAAGTTCTTGATGATCTCGGACTCAAGATGGTTTCCTCCCACACTCCCTGGGCAAGAGATCCAAAAATCCTCGGAGAAGTCATGGAAACGGCTCACACACTCGGTCTGAACAAGATCGTTTGCGGATACTGGGTTACAGATTTTGAAAGCATGGATGCCATCAAGCGCACTGCAGAAAACACCAACAAAATGCAGGAAATCCTTGCTGCCAATGGCTTCACTCTTTATCAGCACAACCATGATTTTGAATTCCAGAGACTCGATGGCAGAATCAAATATGAAATCTACAAAGAACTCTGCCCGAATCTGAAATTCCAGCTTGACTGCTTCTGGTCCACCAACCGCGGAACCGAAAACCCGGTCGATATGCTCAAGATTTTCGCAGATTCCACCATCTCCATGCACATGAAAGACGGTTTCGTCAAGCAGGATGTCAGCGGCGATAAAATGGTCAACGGTATCCTCGACCGCAAAGTTGAACTGATGCCGCTCGGACAGGGTGATCTTCCCATCAAAGATCTCGTTGCAAATGCTCCTGCATCTGCTGAAGCGATTATTGTGGAGCTTGACTACTGCAATGTTGAAATGTGGCAGGCTATTGAAGAAAGCTATAAATTCATGACCGGAAACGGACTCGCAGAAGGCAATAAGTAATGAAACGTACGAAAGTCGGTATCATCGGCTGCGGAATGATTTCCGATACATATTTCAAAGCAGCTCAGAAATTCAATATCATCGAAGTCGTTGCATGTGCCGATATCATTCCGGAACGCGCCGCAAAGAAAACTGAACTTTACGGCGTTCCCAACATGACAAATGAGGAACTGCTGGCAAGAGAAGATATTGAAATCGTTCTCAATTTGACTCCGCCGCGGGTTCATTCAAAAATTGCAATGGACACCCTCAACGCCGGAAAACATGCCTACTCCGAAAAACCCTTCGGAGTAGATGCTGCCGATGCGGCAAAAGTCATGGCTCTGGCAAAGGAAAAAGGACTCCGCGTCGGCTGCGCGCCTGATACCTTCCTCGGCGGCGGACAGCAGACTGCACGGAAGCTGATTGATGACGGCTGGATCGGCAAACCTCTCTCCGGAACCGCTATGGTTCTGGGAAGAGGTCCCGAAAAATGGCCGCAGGCTCCCTTCTTCTATGATTACGGTGCAGGTCCCATGCTCGACCTGGGGCCCTACTATATCACCGCTCTCGTGAACATGCTCGGACCTGCTGAAAGCGTTACCGCTGTCACAACAAAGGGGTTTGAAAGCAGAACATACGGTCCGGAAGTGGCGGATGAATACAAAGACAAGTATCAGCCGTTCGGCAAATACCCTGTCAATGTTACAACCCATCTCACCGGAATCATCAAGTTCAAATGCGGTGCGGTCATCACGATGATCTCCAGTTTCGACTGCTACATGCACGGTCATGCACCCATTGAAATTTACGGTACAGAAGGTTCCCTTCAGGTTCCCGACCCCAATACATTCGATGGTCCCGTCCGTGTTTTCAAACCCGGTTATGAAGGTTGGAAAGAAGTTCCGCTGACCCACGGTTATACGGAAAACAGCCGTTCCATCGGAGCAGCAGATATGGCGTATGCTCTCCGCAGCGGACGCAATCACCGCGCAAACGGACAGCTGGCAAATCATGTCCTTGAAATCATGCTTGCCTTTGATAAATCCAGTGAAGCAAAGAAAGAAATTATTCTTGAAACAACCTGTGACCGTCCCGAAGCTCTTCCTTTGGGATTGGAACCCGGAATGCTTCCCGAATAATTCTTCTCCCTCACCAAAAAGTCAGGGGCTGTTGAAAAACAGCCCCATGACAATTAATTCATTTTGACGTCTTGAACGTTCTCTTTATTATAGCTCTGTTCCAGACAAAGGTTGTTACTTGAGGAGAGGAAAAAGGGGCTGTTGCAAAACCTGAAATTTGAAAGCACATTTTCGTACGGAGAAAACGGAGTGTACTGAGTGTACGGAGGCATTTTTGGTTATTACCGACCGATTTCTCAAAAGAAATAAAAATTTTTCTCTTGGGTA
>JAFVTF010000087.1 GCA_017503375.1 Lentisphaeria bacterium
GGCAAAATTTGGCTGAAAAGAGATTGCTGATGAGATGGAAATGGTAGTTTGAGCGTGGCTACTCAAAGAGTAACCACCGAAAACGCTCCATTTTCAGATCTCTGCAAGAATTTTCAGACATTTTTGAAGACTTTTGAAATTGCCTCAGGTAATTTTTTCTGTGTGAAACAACAAAAAGCCTGAAAATTTTCCGGAAACATCCGAAAAATTTTCAGGTTTTTTATTTTTATTCTTGACAAACATTTTTCCTTCACTATATTAACAGAAAAGGTATTGCCTGATCTGAAACAGACAGGCAGAAAAAAATCAGGAATTTGAAACTTAACATAAATCAGGAGAACTCCTAATGTTGAAAATTCTGGTGCCGAAAAATGAAGGCATTTATAAAATTGCTGCAGAAGAATTTGCATCTTTCTGGAAAAAAGTCACAGGCAAAAAACTTTCTGTCACGGCAAAAGATGATGGAAAAAGCGATCTGGTTGTTCTCGGTTCCGATGCCGTCAACAGTTTTGCCCATGCAAAGATCATTGAAAAAGTGATTTCACAGTTTGAAATCCGCAGCAATACTGATGATTATCAGCTGATTTCAGCGGAACAGAACGGACGGAAATATCTGTTTATTGCCGGCGGACGTCCCCGTGCACTGATGTATGGCGTTTATCATTTCTTTGAATATGCTGCGGGGTGCTGTTATTTCTGGGATGGCGATGTGGTGCCGGAAGTGAAAGACCTGGATATCGACTGCATTGATATTCTGGAAAGTCCCCGGTTTGAATATCGCGGACTGCGTTATTTTGCCCACAGATCTCTGAATCGGTTCCAGGCGGAACATTGGGGATTGGAAGAGTGGAAACATGAAATCGCATGGATGCTGAAAAAACGTCTCAACGTCTTCATGCTCCGTATCGGTCTGGATGACCTGTTCCAGAAAGCATTCCCGGATGTTGTGAACTATCCGGGCAGCGAAGTTCCGGAATCCACCCCCCGTTCTTATGATGACAGAAATCTGTTCTGGCCATTGAAATATCGCGGAGAACTCCGGAAACAGATCCTTGCCTATGCACGGGAACGGGATATCATTCATCCGGAAGATCTGGGAACAATGACCCATTGGTACAGCCGTACACCTTATGATTTTCTGAATCATTTCAAACCGGACTTCATTCCGCAGACAACGGAAGGCTACAAGGAAGAGACCGGACTTGTCTGGGATATCCGCGAAGATAAAAATCTCGATATGTACTATCATCTGACAAAAACGCATATCAAAGAATACGGTGCCCCCACGATGTTCCATACCATCGGTCTGGCGGAACGCATGTGTTACAAAGATCATGCATCCAATCATCAGATGAAGCTTTACACCTACCGCCGTATCATGAGCAAGCTGAGGGAAGAGTATCCTCATGCACCGCTTCTGATCGGCTCCTGGGATTTCAGCATGTACTGGAGTTCGGAAGAGGTGAAATCTCTGGTCAATGAACTCAATCCGCAAAATACGTTGATCTTCGATTACACCTCCGATACCTCTGATGATGTCAACAATTTCATGAATTGGGGAATTACAGGTCGTTTCCCGTGGATCTATGGAATTTTCCATGCGTATGAACCTGCAACAGAGTTTCGCGGAAATTATGACCAGATCGAACAGAGGCTTCCGCTGGCAGCAGAGGACCCCATGTGCAAAGGGCTGGTCTATTGGCCGGAATGTTCTCATACAGACACTCTGATGCTTGATTTCTGGCCCTCTCTTGCATGGGATCCCGGCGAATACAAAATTGATGAATTCCTGCCGAAATTCTGTGACAAACGTTATCTCAATCATACTGATGACATGTATGAAATCTGGCAGAAAGCCATGCCGCTCATCAGAAAAATGGGATGGAACGGAGCGCAGACCAAGATGTATAAATTCGGCTCTTTCGCTGATCTTACGTTCCGTCTGCTGAGTGGGCTCAACAGTTATGTAAATCTGACCCGGGAAACGCTGTTCCGGTATGAGTATCTGAAAAAACTGTTCCGGGATGATATCAAAGCTGTACCTGAAATCTTCCGTATGCTGGAAAAAATGGTTGGCAAGATCAGTGATGATTTCATGCGGAGAGATATCATCGACCTCGGCAGAACCATGATTTCCAGACTTCAGGGATATGCCATTGCCTCAATCTTCCTTGCCATGGAAGATTGGCGAAACGGTATCTGCAAGGCGGAAGATTTGAAAAATCTCCTCAAGAATTTCCGTACAACAATGGAACTGGAAGCGGATCTTCTGGATGCCCACGAAGATTTCTCTCTGAATGATGCGCTTGCATTGCTTCAGCAAAAGCATGAAACCTATCCGGACTTTGAGAAGACCCTCAAAGGAAATGCGGAAAACAATTACTGCCGCAGTTATATCAGTGAACTGTTCCGTGGAATTTACCTGCCGGAATTCAAGGTTCTTGAATCATGGATCATGGATAAAGTCAAAAAAGATGATCGCACCCCCTGGACTCCGCCGTATGAGCAGCTTGATCCAGAAAAGAAAAAGATTCAGGATAAGTTCTACGAAACACCGCTCAAGAAGTATGCACCGGATCACGCAAAGGCTTATAAGGCGCTGCCGCAGACATTCAAAAAGCTTGCTGCCGCCGCAGAAAAAATCGTGAAATAAACCGGAATTCTTCATGGGGAAATTCATTACAAGATATTCATTATCCCGGTTCGATGAACTGGTTCCTCTGCTCATGCGCTGTTTCCCGGAATTCTGGGAACCGCGCCTGAAGCAGGGAATGAGATCATTTCCCTACGATCTCCGGCTTTTTACGGCACGGCAGGATGGTCAGCTGATCGGATGTATCGGTTTGCATGGATATCCGTTTCTGCTTGACGATGGGATAATCGAATGTTTTGGCGTGAGTGACGTGGCAGTTGATCCCGATTACCGGGGAAAAGGCTATGCTCATGAATTACAGAAATTTGTGATAGATTACTGCAGAAAAAAGGATTGCAGCGGATTCATGCCGCTCTACACGGAAAAACCGGGTGTTTACCAGCGGCTCGGATGGAGAGTTTATGAGTCTGACTGTTCCAATGAAATCAGGATCGAAGATTTTCCGAAACGGAAAGTGTTCCGGTTGGATCCGGAGAAAATCCGCCTCTCTTTCCTGCAGGGAAAAGGAAAGGCAGGGACAGACGAAGAAGTGATTGCCGGAACGATCATGACAATTTACAGTCATGGACGGAGTTTTCCGGGGAAATGTATCCGTTCCGGTAAAAACTGGTGGAAACTCTTTGCTGATCCCGAATATCAATGGCAGTTTGAGGGAGATGTTTATTTCCTTTACCGGGGAGAGGTGCTGTACGAAGCATATTCTTCTGATCCCGCCCATCCGGTTTCCGCTTTTACTCCGAAACACGGGGGACATGATTCCAATAAAGTCATGGTGAATTTTGTAAAAAACGATCATTCAAAAATGGAAATTTCCGCTGCAATCAACGATAAATCGTTTGTTTTTCCGGCAGCGGATGTTTTCTGATAATCAAAAAGGAAAAGATAAAATGACTGCTGAAGAGATTGAAATTCTGACAAGACGACTGACTCCCCGTCCGCAATCAATCAATTTCCGGGATGGTGCGGAATTTCTGTTGAAAGATGGCTGCCCGGTAACTGTCGAAGTAACCGTAAAAACAGGCATCCGTCAAAAACTGACAGCCTTGTGCAAACAATATTGGAACATTGCACCGGAACTTACCGTAAAGGAAAGTGCTGCCGCAAAAAAATGCAAACCGGAGGCATATCAGATTGATATTTCTGCCGAACAGCTGAATATCACAGCAAAAAATTGGCAGGGCGTTGCAAACGCATTCAAAACGCTGCGTCAGCTTGCAGAGGCGATCCGGGGAACAGAAAAAGTCACGGGATATATTCTGGTCCCGTGCAGGATCAAAGACTATCCGGCAATGCCATTCCGGGGACTCCATATTTGTATTTTCCCGGAAACTCCGCTCTGGGATGTTGAAAAACAAATCCGTCTGGCTGCTTATTATAAATACAATTATGCGGTTATAGAGTGCTGGGGAAATTTCCCCTTTGAATCCCATCCGGAAATCTGTTGGGGAGACCGGAAACTGGATAAAAAAGAACTGAAACGTCTGATCAAACTCGGCAAAGAACTTGGAATCACTTTGATTCCGCAATTCAATCTGCTCGGACATGCGGCGGGAGCACGCAGCATTACGGCAAAACACGCAATTCTGGATTATCAACCGGAATTGCAGCCGTTGTTTGAACCGGAAGGCTGGACCTGGTGTCTGACAAACCCTGCGACACGGCAGCTCCTCACGGATATTGTTCTGGAACTTTATGAATTCTTTGAGAAACCGCCGTTTTTCCATATAGGTTGCGATGAAGCTCATGATGCCGGCAGTTGTTTTGAGTGCCGGAAACACGAACTGAAAGATTTGATCAGGGAGCATATTCTTTATTTTCATGATCTCTTTAAAAAACGGAAAACCCGGCTTATCATGTGGCATGACATGCTGCTGGAAATGGAAGATGAACGCTGGCAGGGATATATTGCCTGTGCCGCAAAAAAACATCATCTCAGCACGCTTTACAAAGAACTTCCGAAAGATATTATCATTGCTGACTGGCAGTATTTTTATGATTTCAAAAACAGAGAAACTCCGGCATGGCCAACAGCAAAATTCTTCAAAAAAGAAAAATTTGATGTTCTCACCTGTCCATGGAAAGATTCTCCTGTCATCGAAAGTCTGGGAAATATGGCAGAAAAAGAAAAGCTCATGGGAATGTTGGAGACGACCTGGCATATTTCTCACACCAGAGATTCTCTGAATACAATTCTTTGTGCCGCACATGCTTCCTGGAACCCTGCAATTTCGCAGAAAGAATATTATACGGAAATCATTTTCATTGTCTTTTCCATGCATATTCGCCACATTATCTGGGATATGAAGATCAGAGAATATGAAAAAACGGGAACGGCTCAGTATCAGGTTGACCCGGGACATCATCCGCATCAGGTAAGTTGAAAGGTAAAAAAATGCTTTATACAGAACAGGAATATTTGGAGGTTTGCAGGGAATTATTTGATTTCCTGTTAAAATATACCCGTCGGTACAAACAGGATCATCCGGAAACGTCTTACTCGGAAATTCTTGGACGCCGTTCCATTATGAGTTTTATTATACGGAATGGTTCCAGTGAACTGCGGGATTTTCCGGAAGAGGTACTCGAATTTTTGAAAGAGGCTGATCTTGATTTTGAAAAAGCCGGAGAAAAATATGCAAAGATCATTCCGGAATTTGCCTCAAAAAATGCAGAAGCGGCTTTTGCTCAGAATCCGAAGTTTGTGCCGGGAATGTCTCTGCGCTGGGATCCTCCGAGAAAGGATGTTCCGCCGAACTGGTGCGTGTTCCACATGTGGAACGCGTTGAAACCAAAATCATTTCTGAGCGATCCGGAATATGTTGCGGAAAATTTCATGATCATTATGCACGAATCCCAACTTGCTTATCCTCAGCTGGATACTCTTTATACTGGTTCCTGGCTTCTTTCCGAACCGCGTTTTCTGAAATTTTTCCCGGAAGAATTCCATCGTAATCTGGAGATTACCACAACAGAAATCTATTGGGACCAGGGATTTCATGGACAGTTTATCAATGCAAAGGGCGCACTGAACCGGAAAAATGCAGAACGTTTTCTTGAAACAGGGAAACTGCCGTTTCAGCATCGGAAATCCCATTGTTCTTATGAAAATATGAAAAAACATCTGATGGAGAACTTTTTACAATAGAGGTATGAATATGAAAAGGAAAATGATATCTGTTCTTGCCGCCGGAATGATAGCTGTTCCGTTCCTTGCCGCCGGTGATGAGCTGATCACAAGAGAAGATTTCAAAGTGTCTGATCAGTGGGTTCCGAAAAAGTTCATGGACCGGGATTTCTGGCCGATTGTTCCGGTTTCTCTCTATCAGCCGTCTGGAAAATCCCGGCAGGAATATGAAGATAACTTGCGCGGCGTTACATTCCAGCCGACCTCCGGGATGTCTCCTGCAATGCGGAAAACTATGGAACTGCCCGCTTTCAATGATGCTGCCGCAATTCTCCCCTCCATGGCGTACCCTGCCATGCTCGAAAAAGGAAAAGACGGCGTATGGCGTTACAAATACGATAACTTTGTTCCGAAAGGTATTGTTCAGCCGACACGTCCGTTTTTCCTGAATACGATGCGTCTTACCCGGGCACTCGGTGCAAGACCCTCTTATGCCAGACTGTTTTATTTTGATTCTTTTGATCACGATATGAAAGCATTCAGCAAGTGGAATCAGAAATATCCCCAGTATGCAGGAACCATGTTTGCCGGAGAATGGGGCAATAATGCACTTAACATCCAGTCCTACAGCAAACACCGCAATTTTCAGAAAGTCCTGAGCAAAGATGATTATAAGAATATCGAAAAAACGTATCTCCACAATCCGGATTTCAAAACGTCCAAAGATTATATTGATAAACGTTTGAAGCCGTACTTTGACCGTTCCGCTTATGTGTTTCCCTATCCCGGGAAAATGGTTCTGGAAGGTGTGGATAATATCGCGCATCTGGCTGCGGAATGGGGAAAAGGTACTGTCGGCGTTCTCGCCATGGAAAGTTCCCGTCCGAATGTCCGCTGGCAGATGCAGATGATGCATACCCGCGGAGCTGCAAGACAGTATGATACCCGCTGGGCATGGTATATCGCCAGCTTTTATACCGGAATTGATTATAACGGGAAACGGGTTGTTGACAGTGAATGTACCGCCTGGCAGATCAGTCCGAAAACAGGTCCTGATTGCGGGCTCTCCCTCTCTCTCAGAAGACGAGTCTTTTATCTCTCCTATTTTTCCGGTGCAAACTATATGCAGCGGGAAGATGCTGACCGGAATTTCTTTGATTACAGTAAAAAAGGCGCAGACCGCTGGAAACCTGCCGCAGAAGGACAGATGTATATCGACTTTTTCAATTTCACCCGGAAGAATCCGGATCGCGGAACTCCCTATACTCCGGTGGCAATTCTTACCGGCAGAAACAGAGGAACCTGGCGTGATCTGGGAAATTCCTTCCGGTTCCTCCCCAATGTTCCGATCAAACATTCCGATTTCATGTTCAATGGGTTCATGGCATCCATTCTGCCTTCCGCCCCATATCTTCCCGGTGGCGAATATTCTCTCCGCAATGGCAAGTATGGCGATGGCTTTGATATGCTCACTCCCGATTCTCATGATGATCTTCAGTTCGCTTCCACACTTAATTCTTACAAAGCTGCAATTCTCGCCGGTGAATATGAAGAAACTCCAGCACGGATCAAACTCTTGACTGAATATGTCAAAAAAGGCGGAACTCTGGTTGTCTGTGCGAAACAGCTGGAAAAATGGAATCCCGGGATAACCGGTGTGAAATTAACCGGAAAAACTGTGGAATCAGAGAAATATCTTCTGGACACTGTCACGACCGGACGCGGGGTGAAAGTTCTGCTGGAAGATAAAAATAACAATCCGCTGATTTTACGGAAAAAATATGGAGATGGCTGTTTCATTATCGGTACTCCCAGATGGTTTGCTCCCTGTTTCGATGAAGAATTTAAGCCCCTTGCAAGGCAGGCAATGTCCAATATGCTGCGCGGAAAAACAAAGTATCCTTATGCAGAATGGATTCTCGAACGGCTTGTTGATCAGGCTCTTCCCGTAAAAGTGAGCGGAAATATTCAGTACGGCATCAATAAAACAGCAGATGGCTGGTGGATTTATCTGATCAACAACGATGGTGTGAAGAAATATCCGACAAGGGCTCCTGTTTTTGACAAACTGAAAAAGTCCAGAGTCGTTATTGATTTGAAAGACCTTGAAGCCGCATCTGTCAAAGAGCTGTTCTCTGAAAAGAATCTTCCTGTAAAAGATGGAAAAATTACTGTTTCAGTAGAACCGGGAGATATTGCAGTTTGCAGAATTATTGAAAAAAAAAAGGACAGAAGCAGATGAGTAAAACCACCAAAATGAAAACTGTACGGAAATTTGATTTTGATATTGACCGTTTCCCGGCAGTGGTTTTTGAAAGTGATGACTGGGGTTCGGCACAAAATCTTCCGAACTGGGAGCAGAAAGAGGCGTTTGACAAAATTGTGGGTTCCAGACCCTATTATCCGAAACTGGAAAGCCGGAAAGAAATGCTCGCTCTTTTTTCCGTTCTGGAAAAACATCGCGGCGCGGATGGTTTGAAACCTGTCTTTACAGCCTTTACCTGCATGGGAAATCCGGATTATAAAGCAATCCGTGCCAATGATTTTACAGAATATAAAGATATTTCTGTGGAACATGGTTTTCCGCCGGGATGGGATGGAACAGATGTGGTAAAAACCTGGAAAGAAGGAATTTCCAGAGATGTCTGGCATCCTGAATATCATGCGTTTTTTCATCATATCAGTGCAAAACTCTGGCTCAAGCTCATGAAAGAAGATTCTCTGAAAGGAAAACAGGCAAGAGCTCTTTTTGAGATGAACAACTTTTCCCTGCCGTATCATTTGCCGGAATATGACGGTTATACTGAAGCAGAGGCTGAAGCCTTTATCAAAGAAGGGTTCGCCCGGTTTGAACGGCTTTTCGGATATCGTCCTTCCGCAGCTGTTACCAGTGATGCCTATCCCTGGACGATCCGCCTCTGGGCTGAAGCCGGAGCAACCACGGCATGTCTGACGAACTTCCGTCTCAATAACGGCGAAATCGTTTATTACACAACAAAACCGTGGAATTTTCAGGACCCCGCCGCCAGATGCGGAGATTACGATGTGGAAAAAAATATTGTCTATATGACCCGCAATGTCTGGTTTGAACCCCACGATGCAGGAACCTCTGCAGAAGAAGCGTTTGCCGCCTGTGAAAACAATTTTTCCAAATACAAAGACCCTGCCATTATTCAGCCGCACCGGATCAATTACAGTGTTTTCCCGGAATCTATTGCTGAAAAACGGCTGAAAGAATTGGATCGGCTTCTTTCCATGCTTTCAAAACGTGGCGTTTATTTCCTGACAACTGCCGAACTCAGCGATATCTACCGGAAAGGTTATTCAAAACGGAAGCTCTCCAACGGAACCGTTTTGCGGAAATGGGCAGTCTGTGATCTGGATAAAGATTACGGCGAAGTCACGGAATTGCCGTCCGGAAAAAAAGTCCGGATCACCCGAGAAATGACAGGAAACTTTTTATTGTGAGAGGTATTTTCAAAAGTCCGGCAAAATTTGGCTGAATAGAGATTGCTGATGATAATAGCTCTGTTCCCAATAAAGGTTGATTTGTAATCGGGGAAGAAGGGAAAAATTTTCCTTAAAAATTCTTTCTCAGGAAATCTTTGTGATAATCTTTCAGCATATCCCGCTGTACTTCCTGAATCTTTTTCAGGATCCTGCTTTCGGACCTTCCCTGGCAATTTTCAAATTTGATTTTTCCCGATTTGATGTCCTTGACAACAGGATATATTTCTTTGAGCTTATCGGCAAACGGGAATTTTTTGATTTTTTCCAATGCAGGCTTCAGATAATCAGCTTCACTTTTCAGCAGAAAGTCACGTTCCCGTTCTGTTTTGGAAATTCTTTTATTCTTTTTGTCAAGCCGGCTCAGGAAGAATCTTTGAGATTCATGCACTTCATCCAATGCAAGTCTTTCCCGTTCCTGCTTGTATTCCGTATATTTTTTCGTTCCGGGGTTTTCCCGGCGCAACTTCTTTTCCAGAAATTCTTTCCGTTCTTCCCTGCTGTTGGAATTTGAATTGGAAATGGTTGTCTGCTTTCCATTCCCGTTCTGTCCGGGAACCCGTACAATCATTGGACCGCGGATTGGACAGCATCCTCCTGTTTTTGCCTTGGATGCGGCAATCAAGAGATTTTCCGTAAAAACAAATAACATGGCGCATAAAAGAAATACCTTCATCCTGAAACCTCCTTTAGAGTGAATTCCGGATATAATTTACAACATGAAAAAGTAAAATTCAAGGGGCTTTTTGCCAAAGCCCCATATAATCCTTACTGCAACTCTGGATTTATTATGATTTTTTGGGAATCTGAACAGCAAAAATACGGAAAATCGGGATGAATCTCCGGAATTTCCACTGATTTTCACCAACCTGTTCCGCAATTTCTGAAAGTGGCCGTATTTCTCCGTCTTCACGGATATATACTCCGTTGGCAATATCCAGATCCGGATCAGCAAAGGTTACAGTAATCTCTTCCGCAACATCATAAGACGGGTTGATGAATGATACAAAGGCGTGTTTATTATCATCAAAATACTGAACCATGAAACAGGTGGGATCCGTTACCGTGACAGGAACCGCCATGGGTGCCAATGTCCGGAACAGATTCTGCAGCTGAACCTGTTTCTGATAACAGATCAAATGCCGTCTGGTGGGATTTGCCGCAGGAAGAGCGTAGTTCATAACCGCAACTTTTTTGCCCAGCTTATGTTCAAACAGAGTAACGGCAGGACTGAGAACGTTCATATCGTGATCTGTGATGACAGAAAGAATTTCTGCTTTGGAATCCGTATCAACGATCTTTTTTATATCCGTAAGCGGAGTATCTTTGAGCGGAGAATATGTGCCTGTATAAATTCCGCAATAATCCGGATTTGAGAAATATTCTGCTCTGACAGGATCCGTGGTTTCCACAACACGGCAGCCGATATATTCCTGATATCCGCGGGTAACGAATGCCGTAGCCGCCTCTGCATCCAATACCAGATGCTTGTTCTTGAGATAATCCATGATCTCTTCTTCAGAGAGCGCATAAACAGTATCTCCGGCAAGGAAAAGAATATCGGAATCATCATAAGTAACGCTCAATCCGTTGCTGGAGAGAAAATCATGCAGGGTGAAAGAAGGCCATGCAAGCTGAACAAAACTGTCTCTCGGTACAGGTGATGCAATCACAGAGTGCGGTGAAAACTTCATGCCGATCCCTTTTTTCGTTCCCCGTTCCGGTGCAATTTTCAGGAGACTTTCAAAAAACGGACGCTGTTTTGCAAGCATTTTGGCAATTTCCGGTTCAAAGTACGGAGAGTTTCCAACATATCCGCAAGCGGAGATCGCAGGGTTTGGCATCCGGTTGATAATCCCCTGAGAAATTGTGAAATGGATACTCGTGATGCTCTTATGCATACGGGAAAACGGTGTTGTTTCAACTTCCGGCGTGTACTCTGCAGCATCGCCGATGATGTGATTGATCGTTTCCATATAGAATAAACCGGGAACAATCTGATTGCGGTCAAAATCACTGTAAGGTCCGATGCAGGGCCGGACCAGAAATTTTCCGGTTGGCTGGAACAGTTTCAGCATTTTCGGCAATTCATAATCGTATGCTGCAAGAGCGTGAAGGCATGGAACCATAACGCCGACACGCATTTCCGGATTGACATTGTGGACAGCTTTCTCAATGACTTCTGCAATATCTTCCAATCCTTTTTTCAGGAATTTTGCCCATTCACGGCGGACTTCCGGGTCGTGATATACCGCATAATGAAGTGCTGCTCTTGTCCATTCTTTCCCGGTGAGTTTGGAAAATTCACTGATATGAAGATCACACATACAGCCGTAAGTATTGGCTTTGCCCGCATCAATATAACGGTGGTCATCGTCAACATGAATATATTCCGCATCTGTAGAAGCAAGGATTCCGTAAAATTCTGTGAGATAATCTTTCAGAGCCGGATCCAGCAGACAGGGCGATGTGTGGGGACAGTTTCCATCCGCATGAGTGACCCAGTGTTTGTACTGGGAATTGTGTTCCCTGTGGTCGAATTTTGACTGTACCATATTGTAAGAAGAATTGATTCCGACTTTGATTCCATGTTCTCCCAGGTCTTTGATCGCTCTGGCAATATTGGCAGCCTCTTTTTTTGCTTCTTCAATCGTCAGCTGATTCCAGACCATATGCTGGGCATCGGTGAACAGCATCACGTGTTCGGTGCCGCTTTCCTTACAGAAACGGATGATTTCATCCCGGATCTCTTCATAGTTCCAGTGCGGAAGATACATCCGCAAGATGTAGTTAACTTGATTTTCCGGAAAAATATTTTTCATTTCCAACTCCTGTTTCTTTTTATTTTATGATGAATAACATTCCTTGTTTCGGAGAAATTTCAAAAGCTGTTTCTGCGGGATAACTTCCAGCTGTCTGGAATCCGGGAATTTCCGGTTGGTTCAAATCCCGTCCGCTGAAGGGTTCCGGCAGAATCAGATGAACAGTTTCCGGTTTATCCGACCATGAACCGACTGCCAGAATTGCTGTTCCATCAGCCTTTTTCCAAAGTGTAACATGAACATCTGCCACATCTGTTCCAATTCCATTTTCCGGAAAAATGTCAAGCAGCATTTCCGAATTTTCTATTCCAAATCCGTCGAATATTTTCCATAATTCACAGGGTTCTCCGCACCAGCCGTAACGGTTTGTCATTCCGAAAAGCAAGCCCAGATACAGATTTCCTTTTCCCAGCATTTCAGATGTCAATCCAAAGGGCAATCCGGAAATGCGGATCAGCCAGTTTTCATAAGATTCCAAGTCATACTTAACACCTTCACCAAGCCATAATCTGCTGAGGAACGGAAAACGTTCCATATCCCGCAGCGGAACACAATAAGCACTGTTGAAACTTTCCCAGGCGTGAAAATCCAGAATCGGATCACCGCCGCGATATTTCCGGAAAATCCGTTTCAACCGTGTCATACCGATTTCGGAAAGATCACAATCATCCAGATACAATCCGTCAATCGGACACCGTTCCAGCAGGAACCGCAATCCTTCCAGATAGAAATTCTCCATACGGCTTCGGGGAACTGTAATCAGGGACCTGTCCGGAATCCCGTAATAAGGTCCGCTCTTGATGACTTCCGTCCATGCCGGGATAAAACCGTAATCCAGATGTTCCTTGAACCACGGATCCGGACCTTCCGCCGGTGTTGTAACCGGCCATTTCCCGTTATCCTGCCACGAGAAGAAAATTTCACCATTCAGCGCATAAAGTGCTTTGAATTCCGGACAATGGACGCTCAGTTCACGGACAGTGTAATAGATCAGAACTTTGAATCCCTCATCGTGAGCCTGTTTCACAAATTTCTGCAGCATCGCAAGAGATTTTCCGGAGAACGGATAATTGATGATGGGATTCAGGCTGACTGCATGGTGTATATTGATACAGTTGACACCTTTTTCCCGCAATGCCGTAAAATCCATGTCTGTAAAGCAATCTTTTTCTCCCAGTTCAATCGTATGCATGTGCTGATGGAAAAAGCGGGTTGCATAATGTTTTTCATAATCAATTTCATGAAACGGTGTCAATCTGAATTCAAAATAATATTCTCTGTCTTCTTTTTCTGTCCATTCACCGCTGTAACAGGAAATATTCAGCTCTTTTCCCTCTTTCCGGAGAGAGATTCCGCCTTTGCCGTGATTATCCCAACATTCCGGCGGAATGAGCGGAGACCAGTTATAATAGCAATTCAAAAGAGGAACTTCTTCATCCTTTCCGCTTGTCAGACGGATGATACATCCGGAGTCTATATTTCCTGCCCAGAAAGAATCTTCCCAGCGTTCCGGATTCCAATGCCATTCCAATGAGTCCGGCGGTATACATGGCCGTTTCACCCCGAGCCCAAGCATGTACGGCACATCAGAAAGCGTATAATCCAGACAGATTCCCTGCATATTTTCTGAAGAAACCCGGAAACGCAAAGTTCCATTGAGGTTGATTTCTCCAAACAATTTCCCGGATTTCCATTTGATCACGCAGTTGGATTCTTCGTAAAATTCAAGTTCTCCTCCGGAAAACGGAACATTCCCGAACTTGATTTGCGGAGCTTTTGAGAACAGTTTTTTTTCCGGAACGGCGATATCTCTGTTCAAATTGATATATCCGGAACAAATTTCTTCCGGAAGTCCGTTTTCTCCAAGCGTAATGGAATGTCCTTTCAGAAAAATTGTTTTTCCTTCGCGCCTGAGCGGTTGATAAGGACCGGGAACTTCATCTTCCATGCCGATTTTTGAATTGAGCCACTTCAGCCGTGCCATGCGGGAATCATCATCTTCCCCGCCGTTTTTCAATGTGTCACCGGAAACATGTACATTCAGCGGTAGTCCCATGATGCCGGAATCAAAATCCAGCTGTATCATTCCGGAGAGCGTTCCGGATTGATTTTTTTCAATACTCAAACCGCACCAGAGAACAGCAGTTTTCCGGGGAGAAACAGAAATTCCTTTATGAAAATTTTCGCCCTTGAAAGAAACACCGTCAAGATTGAAACAGGTTAAATTTTCAATGGTTTTGCAGGATATATTTTTGATGAATAATTGTTTTTCTTTGCTCCATATAACAATCTGAAAAACAAGATATTCTCCCGGCTGAGCATGAAGATCAACACGGTTTAATGTCCCGATTTTCCCTGTGACAACTGCTTTTGGCAAAGAGAATTTTCCATCCAGAGGGTGATCCCGGCTAATTCCGAAGAGATAGATTCCATCCGGGCTTTCAGGCAGGTTTTGCAAATCTGCATCATCTGCCGGAATATTCAATTCATGATCTTCACCGTAAAAACGGTTGAATTGTGCTTGAGAAGCCTTTTTGACCTGGCTTTCATCAATCAGATTAGCGTCTTTCTGAGCCATAATATCCCCCGGATGAATCAAAGTGAAAAAATTTCATTTTTGCGTAATGATATCTCTGCAATATTTTCCCCGTCCGGAAGTTTGTAACGGATCGTTGTATCACGTGCCGCTGTAAGTTTCAGACGGACCGTTTTTCCTTTGCGGAATTCTCCGCTGGCAATCACACCGCCGGGCAGATGCAGTTTTTCAAAAGAGCAATGTTTCCAGAAATCGGGAATTCCCCGGAAGAAATAAATAACACCGTTCATATCACAGGCAAATAAATCTTGAATAGCTGTAACAGCTCCCATTGCAGCATCCATCTGCATGACAATGTTGCAGAAAGCAAACTCCGTAAATCCCCAGAATAATGCATCATGCAGGGAGTTGCCGCCTTTATTGGTAAAACATTTTTTCCAGAGTTCCAGCATGAGAACTGCCGCTTCAGCATTTCCGAGCCGTGTCCGCAGCTGAGATGCCCAGGTGATTCCCCAGCCGGTCCATTCCCCCATTCCCTTTCCGGTCCAGCGGCGGTTGCTGTTGAAGATAATCTCTTTCCATTCCGGTGCTGTCGGATCAATGGTATTGAACGGGCAAATTCCGCCCAAATGGGAGTGGTGACGGTGACTTTCTTCCAGTGCCAGACCATCCCACAAGGCTATTTCCTGTTTTCCATTCTTTTCGTAAATGGAACATTGCGGCAATTTACTTTCGATCTTTTCCCAGAACGATTCCGGTTTTTCGTTCAGCAATTCTGCTGTTTTCAACAGATTCCGGGCAAGATTATGAATTGCAGCCAGCTGAAAACTGGAATTCTTTCCGCAGGCATCCAATGCGGTGCCGCGATATTCCGGAGAGATGCTCACCGGCAAAGACAAGGTTCCATCCGGTTCTTCATCCAGCATTTTTTCAAAGACGTTCATCACGCCTTTCATAAAATCAAAAACTTCCTCTTTCAGGAATTTGAAATCTCCGGAATAATCACAATAATCAAACATCATCATTGCGATCCATGCCGTACAGGCATGATCTATGCTGCCCGTCCAGAAACTTCCCATACAGGTTCCCCGGTCATCTGTTGCATGTGGAAGCATGTAACCGTTTTCGATTCCGACGAAACATTTTGCGTTGTAACGCAGAGATTCTTTCCAGGAAAGAACCATCCGGAACAGCGGCATGAGATGCTCAAATAATCCCGCCTTGAATCCGGGAGAATGGCACATCTGCACATTGATATTGAAATGATAATCACCCTGCCAGGGCGGGAATGTGTGATCTTCGATCCATGGACCCTGCAATCCGGGCGCGACACCAGCCGGATTCGTCATGATCCCGTACTTATACATCCCATTGTAATAGGTCTCATCCAGCTCTTTATCGGCAGTTTCGATCCGGGGAATTTTCTGAAAATAGCGATGCCACCATTCCTTTGATTTTTCATTCAGTTCCGCAAAGGATGGCAGCTGTTTTTTCCGTAAATCTTCCGGATTATCAATTCCCCGGAAAAAGTCAAGCGTGAATTCTTTTCCGTTCCGCTTCAGCAGCAGAGAAAAGGCCGGATCAACGGGCATTTTCTGGGAAAATGCAAACAGATTTTCTGCATTCAGAATGTCCGGCGGTTCATACCCCCTGTCTGCAAGCGTTTCCGGCTGCCCCGTGATGGTCGTTTTGCACAAACTGTAAGACGGTATAAGTTCCAGACTCATCTGATCAGTCAAGCCAAAACAGGAAAAACCGTGTTCTGTACTCATATCAGAACAGAAAAACAGTTCCATTTCCTTGCCGTTTAACTGATAGACAATCCGGGTCATTCCTTCTTCCGGATAAGTTTCATACCGGAGCAGTTCCGCTGCGGCAGGAAGATGAATGACTGCTCTGCCGCACGGAGTAAGTGTTGGACGGGTAACGGTGGAACCGTCAGCTTTTCTGGCTGCAAAAACAGCTTTGATTCCATCTATATCTCCGGCTGCAACAGAGTTCCGGATAAATTCAAAATTCTGTTCCGGTGTCCACGGAAGCCCTCCGCGATGGTCCCACAGAGAAGCACAGCCGATACTCATGTTCAGTGTGTTTTTTTCTCCCCAGAGATGAGCACCGAGCAGACCGTTTCCCAACATCGCCCCCTGCTGCTGTTCCGTCAGGGGGAATTCCTTTGAAAAAATCATGATCAATTATTATTCAAATGCAACCCGGTTGAAGAAGAAATAACTCTGAACTTCATCTTTTGTTTCCACAACAGCTTCGATCAGCACTGAGCCGACTTTTCCATCAACACCTTTGAATCCGTTGTACGGGAATTTGAAGGTCCATTCTTTGTTTTCTTTCCCGTCAACAGGTTTGGCAAGATATCGTTTTACATTCGGAATCACGTTGATCGCAGGCATTGTATACGCTTTGTAAAATTTCAGCTGAACCATTTCAGCAGGTTCTTTTGTTTTGATGGAAACAGTGACTTCACTGCCTTTTTTGATGGGAGAATCACCAAGAGAGAGTGCACAGGGCGGTTCTTTGAACATGCCGATATAATCAAACGTGATGTTGGCACTGTGAATGTCAAGCCGCATATAGTTCCAGGAAGGTTTTTCTTTCAGCTTTTTTGCTCCGGCCATGGGAATACAGTAAACGCCTTTCGGAATTCTGCTGACAACAGAGAAAATACCGATATCCAAAGCAAGATTGGTAGCCAATCCGTGATAGGTGTTGCCCACCCGTTCCACAGAGTTCACTTTGAAGCAGAACCAGGGATACTGACTGGAGACCGGAATGTAGATTCCGAGTTTTCCTGCAGGTCCGATCGTAAAACCCTGTTCTGAAGAGGTGATCTTTAACGTGTTCCCGGTTCCCCAGCGGAGGTCGCCATGCTTTTCTGCAAACTTGATATTTTTTCCATTTTCAATCCAGAGGGTGTTCGGGTCCGGATTTTTTACGATTTCCGCAGAAAGTGCCGCACAGAAAGCTGCTGCGGCCAGAGTTGTAAAAAATTTGTTCATAGCTTAAAGCTCCTTGTTTGTTATTGTCATAACTTCCACGATTGCATTTTCCCAGTCCGGATGGATTTCAAACCGGGTATCTTTTTTCACGCCTTCCCGGACGAGGTCTGTGTTTTCCCTCAGAATCCAGGTGTTTGCATAATCTTTATGGAAAACAACCCGTTCCAGAGTGAAATCTTTCTTCAAATCCGGGAAAACAACTTTGGAACCGGAAAGATAATGCGTTGCAGTTCCGCCTTTGGCTGTTCCTGTTCCCCAGAAACGGTTGCCCAGTTCCCGGAGATCATTTTTGACTTCTCCGCGATGGTCGATAAAGAACGGGTGATTTTCAAGATAAACGAGTGTTTCCCCATTTTTCTTTTCGATCCGGTCGATCGTGTAGGCTTCCCGTCTGGCTCCCTTGTTGTAACCGACAATGATGGTTTGACCTTTCAAGGCAGTTCCTTCCTGCCAGCTGTCAGCATTTTTCAGAACAAGAATAGACTTTCCGTGATCTCCGGAAATATCCCCGATGATCCTGCTCAAACGTGCCGTAAGCATCCCTTTTCCGTCCTTCACAAAGGTTCGTCCAAGCCAAGTCAGTTTTGTTCCGCCGGAAAGGGAGACGAACTTGACTTTTCCCTTTGCATTGATACGGATCAATGCGGCACGGGCATCGGTAACGAACTGTTCGCTGTCCCAGGAGCTCATTTCAGAATACGGCTGCCAGACAACGATATCCCGGGAACCATCTGCAAAACTGATTTCCACCGCGCTCTTGTAAATGTTTTCATTGTCATCACAGGGAATTTTTACAACAGAGATAATGAAAGGTTTTTCTTTGTTATTGTAACTGCTGTAGCATTGGATATAGCAGTTGGAAAGACTTGTTCTGCTTTCCGCCCGGATTCCGGCATAGTGAACTGCATTTTCAAACTGGAACCGGTAACTTTTTGTTTTCCCATTGATATTTTCTTTGATTGTGACAGGATAATGTCCTTCTGCGCGGATTGCCTGTGCGGAACCTTTCAGAAGTCCATGAACGGAAAATACATGCGGTTCCACTTTCAAAGAGTCTGCGAGCGGAACCGTTTTCGGAGCCCATGCCGCATAATCAAAAAGCCATGCATGATTCCAGGATTCTTTCACCTGACCGCCCAGATCAACATTATTCAAAACCCGTTTCGGGAAAAATACATTCCCGGCATTGATCTTGACATCTCCAACAGTCGGACCGTTGGGGATCTCATCCAGATGTTTATATTTTCTGCCGTGTCCAAGTGTACTCTTGATCTCTTTTCCACGGGAATGAAGCATAAAGAGATGCCGCTGTCCGCCGGAAACCGAGAAGAAATCCACCGCATAAGGTGTTCCGTCAGGTCTGGTCACAACTGCGATTGCCCGTTTGTAAATGGAAATTCCCTGATAATTTTTGGAGAAAGAATCCATACCGTCTGCTTCCACAAACTGGAATACATTTTCCGGAACTCTTCCTGTTCTGGCAATGAGGTTTCCATAAGGTGCGCGGGCATCGGGAGTTCCTCCGCGATAAGAGGTGTACCAAGCATTAGTAGACCAGTATTCATTGACCATGACCACGTTTTTCGTAATGCTGGTGGTCATATCCTGCAAATTGAATCCGCGCGGTCTGGGATCGTTGGTTACGATCGGATACGGATATTTCAGCTTTTTGAAAAATTCCATTTCCGGGATTTTTGCGTCAAGATCTTTGGTGTCGCGGGTATCACCGAAATGTTCCAGCATGGGAATTCCGCGATAAAAGAGCTGAAGACTCAGCATATCATCATGGGAATGACCTTCCACACGGTCGTGATGGAAGAAAAGTTCCATCCGTTTGTCAGGTGCTCCGGCGCGGAGAATGGAGATTCCGAATCCCCCCAGTTCTTCCCCTGGAACAACTTTTTCCGGAGTCTTTTTCCGGATCCAGTACTGGCTCGGATGATCGTCTCCGTACGGAGCATTTCCGCCGCGGACAAGAGAGACTCTTGCAACCGTTTTTCCCATCAGAGGAAGGATGGGATTCTTCGCCATGAATTCTTGATTATCAGTCAAACCGGAAGTTTTGAAGAGATTCCACATTCCGCCCACCATTCCGGTATATGCAGGACTTCCTTCGGTGCTGATGGCATCATAAAAGTTTTCGTTGTAAAGGAAATCTTCCATGATCTTGATGAATCCATCGTAAAGATATTGATCCTTCAGAACAACGCCAAGCGTGTTCAAGCCGGGTGCATACATGCCGATCCCGTTTCCGACACACTGTTTTGCTCCGTAAGCATAAAAGTGAAGCTTTCCTTCTTCAAACAGATTCTTATAGATGAACTCTTTCCGTCCGTTCCATGATTTTGAATCGGCGAGCTGCATCCAAGCCCGGGAGAAATTGGTGAAATAAACAGATTCCATGGGATTGCGGAAATTGGATTCTGCCGCTGCAATACGTGCAGGTCCAAGCCAGCCGTGGTAACCGGAATCATGAACTTTTGCTTTCTGCAGGAGTTCAGATTTTTCCAGCGGAACGACTCTGGAATGAGAGGTCCACTGATATCCGGGAAGAGCTTTTGCGAAACCGTACATAATGGCAATCGCCCGCTTTGCATATTCTTCGTTACCGGTTGCATAATAAGCATGGGCGAGAGTCGGCAGAGCTCCGCCGCTCCAGGTCCCCATCAAAGCCTTGATCCGTTCCCGCGCAAAATAGTTTTCCGGAAAAACTTTCACCGGAGCCTTCGGATTGCCTCTGTTTTTCACGTGTGGAGTGAAGAAATATCCACGGGTATATTTTTTGCCGCGGTAATCGGTGAAATGATCGGTTCCGGTTGTCTTGAATGTCATCACATCTTTTCCGGTATTTGCGCAGTAAAGATGATCCGGATCATTGATGATATCATATTTGAACCATGTCCCGGTTTTGCCGCAGAATGGGCAGATCGTACTGTTGTATGCGGAACCGAAATTTGTTGCTTCCGTTAAAACCGGAGCCGGAGATTGCTGCGGGACAAGAGATTCATATTTTTCCGGCGAAAGCTTCAGGTAAGGTGCGGCATTATCAATGAGTTTCTGATCCATTGACCGCTTTGCCGGAGTCGGATAGAGAGTATCCGGAATCGTAGCTGAGAACAGAGAAAAAACTCCTGTAAGGAAGATTGAAAATATGACTTTTTTCATTTTCTCAGACCCTCTGCCATGTCAATTGTTGCCCAGACATTATGAGGATTTGCCACGGAGGCTACATGACCGTCAAAATATCCCGTATTGACTGTTCCGAACTTATATTCTTTTTCAGAAGTTGTGTGCTGCTGAACAACTCCGCCTTTGTGACGGGCGCCGCCAAGGGCATATTTCGGCCAGTCTGCGACAGGGGAGCCAAGTCTTCCTGAATCGAACTGAACTTTGAAAACAGATGGAGCAACAACATTTGATCGTTTGATCGGAAGTCTGTCCTCCTTCAGAGTATCGCTCATTATCCCCGTTTTGTAGTTGCGGATATAATGAGTGTATGCGAACATCTTATCATTGTAAGCGCCCCAGGGGGTCGTTTCGGTAGGACAGACATAGAACGGAAGATTTCTCATAGCAGTTTCCCCCCCGCCGTAGGATGTACTTCCGGGAGAGATATAAAGAGCGAAAATTCTTTTCTGGTATGTATCTCCGGAATTATACATAGCAGGCAAGACCCAGCCATCATAGTCGTTGGAATACATCGTTTCAAAATTCAACTGAGTTTTCATATTGTTGACACAGCTGATGGTGCGGCTGGTTTCTCTTGCATTGTTCAATGCGGGCAGCAGCATTCCTGCAAGAATTGCGATAATGGCAATAACAACCAGAAGTTCGATCAATGTAAAAAATACTATCCTCTTCTTCATTTTTTTCTCCGTTTATTTTTATATATTATACATGTATGAATTACATGTCATGTACTATTATACACTGTTTTATTTCATTTGTCAAGAGGTCCCATAGAAAAAAAACGCAGTTTTGTGCGTTATCAATTCACCCGCAATCACCTCCGGAACAGAACATCCTCCCCTGTTCTGCCGGATCGACTGAATCAACTCCGCTGCACGCCATCCGATTTTTGAACGAGGTTCACAAAGAGAACAAATTTCGCTTTCCGGAAGATATTCCAGACTGTCCCCGGTTTCAGTTTGTATTCTTCCACATCCTGATCCATTGTAAAAGCTGATCACTTGTTCATCATTGTTTACATGTTCACGGTTGTTAACTCTTATAAAACAGCATCCTTTTGAAAAATGTCAATCCTGAATTTTTATTTCTTCGAGATTTTTAATATAAAAGAGGCAATTTCAAAAGTCCCTGTTCCAACAACAGATTGATGAAAATGGAACAGAGCCTTTGTGAAAGATAGAAAAATGAATTTCAGGTTCAGTGCCGCAGAGAAATCCACCACTCACTTAATCCGGACAGAATAAATTGAATAGCCATTGTTGCAACAATAAGTCCGGTCATCCGGATGGCAGGACCTGTCATGTGGGCGTTGGATAATAAGCGGGAAAGCGGTGCTGCAAAAATCATAAACAGAAAATTGCATGTTATGGCAAGTATAATAACAATGACAGCGTAAATTATCCCGGAAACACTTGCAAGAGTCATCCCGATTGCAATTGTTCCGGGTCCTGCAATCAGAGGTGCTGCCAGAGGAATGATCGACACCTCGGAAAAATCACGAACCTTATGATTATCATCCAGCATAAAATGTCCGTGGCGAACAGCTGAAAAACCGGAAAAGAATAAAATGATCCCACCGCAAATCTTCAGAGAATAGAGATCTATACGGAAAATATCCTTCAATACAAAATTACCTGCGATCGCGGTGACAAGCAGAATCGCAGCTGCAACCAGTGAAGCTGTACGGCTCAGCTGCAAATTATCCCGGAATGAAAGCGGTGGCTGATATGCCGACAGAAAAAGGATTTTGCTTGGAGGATTTACAATCGCAAGAAAGTAAAGTGTGTCTTTTAACAATTGAAGATAGTCCATAAGTTCCTCCCGGCTCCCGTTTTATAAAAATACATCTGACCTTTCACAAAATAAAGGTCAGATGCACTTATAAAGTTAACATAAAAATGGCGATTTGTCAAGCAGAAAAATAAATTTTCTTTGTACAATTCCGTAAAAGAGTCCGTCGGATGGGGCTGATTCAAAACTCACATTCCCATTCAGCAACGGTTCCAACGATTACTTCAGATCGCCTTTTCCTGCAAATTTGATGATGGAATATTTTTCCACATCATGATTCTTGTTCAGAGTCAATGAGGTTCCGGAATATTCAGCAGGTGCAGTCATCTTGTTGGTCACAAGATTTGCCAGCCAGCTGTCGTATGCCTTCGGCACAGGAACATCCATTGCGGCGAACGGAATGAAAAATTCAGCGGTCCAATTGTTATTCCGGATCTTTGTCTTGAACACATAGCCGGGGACCTGCCATTTTCCGTAAGGCATGGGAATCGGGTTCAAAACAGCTTTGTTTTCAATGTGTTTCATGTAAGCATCAAAGACCAGATGGAAATATTTTTCTTTCTTGAGTCCGGGTGAAAAGAACATTTCGATGGTGTCGTTCTGCCACATCGCCATATTTTCTGCTTCCGGTTTGTACGGCATTTCAGCAAAACCATAAATACCCTGTTTGTTCCATGCAAGTTTGATTTCTGCAGGATACTTGAATTTCTTTCCGGTACCGTTCGGACAGATCATTTTCATGGGTTTGATCTTTTTCCAGACAGCATCAGCTTCGCCATCGACGGTGATTTTTTCTTTTCTCAAAAGCTGATATACATCGTATGTCACGCGCTCGAAAGAATAACGGTTTCTGGTTCCCTGGAATGCTGCGGGCCACAATTTTGCATACAGCTGGAAATGTTTCTTTGCGCGTTCATTTCCGGCGGGAAGAGCAGCTTCTGCCTGTTTCAGCAGTTTTTCCATCTGATTCACTGCCGCAAGCGGAGGAAGAATATCTCCGTCTTTCTGCCGGGAAGAAATATCAATATAGGTTTTCAGGACCAGACGCTGGAACTGAATCAGTATGTCCGCAGTTTTCTTTCCGTAAAGAATATTGAACATTTCATAAATTGCGGCATCGCAATTGAAATCCGGGTTCCACATGGAACGGTACATCACATACTTGGTGGGGAAGTTGTTCCAGAAGTCATAGTGTCCGCCGTGATCGAAAAAGACCTGGTCACGTTCTTCAAGGTTGCCCCATTTCTTGATTGCCGGTCCCATCAGCTGTCCGATCATAGCACGGGAATAAATATTGGTATTGTGATTGTATGCCCAAATGGAACGGACAGGGTTTCCGGTTGAAATTTCCCAGTCTTTCAGGTTTCGTTCCACGTTTGCCCATTCTTTTTTATTATAAACAAGACGGGGGAAATGACCTTCGCAGTAGCGGACTTCCACATTTTTGGAGAGTTTCCATTTTGGGTCGCGGGAAGCAAACTGGATATCGTAATAAGCCATAACAGCCAGTTTCACGCCTGGGAGTTCTTTCTGCAAACGCTTATCCAGATACTGCAGGAAACGTCCGTAAACATTGGCAAGAGGTGCGCCGCGTTTCTTATCGGCGTCTGTGATCAGATTCAATTTTCTCACAACCGGGTCGATTTCCACATCGGGAAGAGTGATTCTGTGGTCAGTCACACCGAAGGACACATACTGATTGTTTGCCCAGCTCCAGCCATCATTCTTTTTCCCTCTGGATGCAAAATATTTTTTCCAGGATTCCACGAGAAGATCAGCAAATTTCAGGTTAACCATGTCATAGTAGGAACCGACGAGTTCGTGAGGAGCATAATAGAAGTTGCCGTTGGGAGAACGATAAAAAATCGTATCAAGTTTGTCGGGATATGCCTTGGCGAACTTTTTGTCATGGGGATCATGTCCGCCGAACGGAGGATTGACCTGGCCCATTCTCCAGCGGTTATTGATCAAATCTGCACTTTTGATGTTGATATCATTCCCGAGATACGGTTTCCACTCATCCACCCAGCCGGCTTTCCGGTAGGATTTCTTCGTAAGCGGCATCATGGTGCAATTCACAAAGAAGATGCCGTTTCTTCCGGGCAGACGCGGATAGTCATAGTAACGGAACGGTGCAACTGTCAAATCTTTGATTGCCGGAAAAATCGTTCCGGTTCCGGGCATGTAGTAACGGACACCCATAACACGTTCCATGAAGTCATAAGCACCCCAAAGAGTTCCGCGAATCTCGCCTTTCATATCCAGAGGATCTTTGTTATATGACGGATCAATGGTGGAATCCATCCCGCAAATAACAATTCCTTTCGGGAAGGTAACAACTTCAAAACCTTCCTGTTTCAGTTTTTTCACATCCACATATTTTACGGAAAGAGGGTTGTTTCCGACAGAGATCACATACGGATATTTTTTCTGAGCAGCGGAAAGATCTTTGCTTGAGAAAACTTCCGGTGTCATTCCGGTACAGCGCTGGAACGCAGTTTTCAACTCTTCCACTGCCGGATTGATACTCCAGCCGCGGCTTGATCTGTGTTCCTGATTCAAATCTGCAATGATCGCAAATTGAAGTTTTCCGTTTTTCACCAGCTGAAGCGGTGAATGTTTTTCCGCTTTTTTGATCTGAACCGGTGTCAAAGCCGGATTTTTCAGGTCATAAGCACTTGCGCTCATGCAGCCTATCAATGCAATTGCTGCAAGAAGCAATTCTTTTCTGAAAAAAGATTGTTTCATCGTTTTACAGTCTCCTTGGTTGTTATCCTAATACGATTGTTGTCATTGTCTGTTCCGGCAGATAAATCTTCAGATATTCGCCCTTGTACTTGAACTGGATGGATGAGAATTTATCAGCACCGTTTCCGATCACTGCCACAACGGAACCATCGGGATTCCGGACGACCAAGCAATCCACCATCGGTTCTGTGGGGAAATTCACCGGGCATTTCAGCACTTCTGCACCGCGCTGAATGTACGGCGCATAATGTTTGAAGGCATGATACTGAATACTGGGAGTGATTTCGCCGGTCCGTGAATGGATTTCCACCAATCCGGCACATTTGAAATTGCCGAGATTCGGACTGCCGTTTTCATCCAGAGTATAGTTCCATCCCACAAAAGAAGAACAACCGTTGTTGATCGCCTTTGTGATGGTTCTTGACCACCAGAGCAGATGACTTTCCGCTGAATTCTTCTTGTAGTTCGGTCCCTTTTCCGTCAGATGGAACGGCAGATCCGGAAACTGTTTTCGGACAGGATTCATCATTTCCGGGAATCCGTCGTAAGGATGCCATGCCACAGCTCCGAGATTTTTCACGACTTCCGGATCGGAAAGCATATAAAGCACCCGTTTCCAGCCTTGATAATTGTGATCATAAAGCCACATTTTGGTATTCAATCCGGCAGCTTTCAAACGGGGCGGCATCAGGTGTCCAACCAACTCCATTTCAAAATCCGGATGCAGCTGGGATTGAGGCATACAGCCGCGCTGATCGGTGTCCGGCTCGTTCTGCATGGTCACTGCATCTATTTCAAGTCCGGCAACTTTATAAGCCTGAAGATATTTGACCATATAATCCGCAAAAACAGGCAGATATTTTGCCCGCATATAACCGCCGCACATGCTCCCTCCGGTCTTCATCCAGCCCGGAGGACTCCACGGAGAACTGAACAGATAAAGATCCGGACGCACCGTTTTTGCTTCTTTCACAACAGGAATGATCCACTGTTCATCATGAGCAATGCTGAAATTTTTCAGTTCGGGATCTTCCTCTTCATGATAAGAATAAATCTTTGTGGAATAATCACTTGCTCCGATATTCAAACGTCCGATGGAAAGATTCAAGCCTTCCGGTGAAAACAAATCCTGAAACAGAGCTTTTCTTTTCTCAGCAGGAAGCCGATGAAAAAGATAACATGCAGAATCCGTAAATGAAGCTCCGAAACCAAGCATTTTGTGGGAAACTTCAGCCAGATCTATATCCAGACAGGCAGAATCATAGTAAATATCCGGACTGAAAGGCTGGTTTTCCATTTCATAGGTAAACCCGCTTTCATCACTGCGAATCATTTTGAATCGTTCCATAATACATTCCTCTTGTTTAACTCCGGACAATAAACTCTTTCCGGTATTGTAATGGTGATGCATGATATTTCTGCCGGAACTGACGGGAAAAATAGAAAACATTCTCCCATCCGGTCCGGTAAGCGATTTCGTTGACAGACTCTTTTGTGGAAGCAAGCATGGCAGCAGCTTTATGGAGTCTGTTCTGAATCACGAACTGCTGGGGCGGCAACCCGGTGAGCTGTTTGAAAATCCGCCGGAAATGAGTCGGTGTTACATAAAAATTCTCTGCCTCAGCATTGAAATCCCAGTTCTTTTCCGGTTCAGAACAGATCCGTTTGATCAAATCGTTCAAACCTGCCGCCTGATATGGCATCGGCTTGTTTCCTTCCAGCGATGATTCATGCATCTGCAGCAGAAGATCTTCAAATTGAAATACCATTCTTGGAGATGGAACCTGATTGATACGGCTCTCTATCATGATATTCTGCATCGTCTGATAGAACTTTTCTCCATTCTCTATTTGAATCAGAGGATGCTCTGAATCCTGTTTGAAAAGACCTCCGGAAAGATACTGTTCCATCCGGGGACCGCAGACACAGATAAAATTATGATGGCGCGGCTGATCTTCCACGGGACCATACTCAAAAATTTCACCGGGATAAGTCAGAAATGCACAGCTTCCCGTTCCAAAAAATTCTTTCCGGTTTCCGATCTTCAACCGCAATGTTCCGTGATAGTTGAATTGAATCCCGTAATACAGCGGTGAATTGATCACAACCTTTCTGTATTGAGGTTCACTTCCCATCCGGGGAAAAGTCAGTCCATCATAATAATTCATCTCACTTCCTTTCTGTTCCCAATAAAGGTTGGTTTGTGATCGGGGAAGAGGGGAAAAAATTTTGAGGAAATTTTTTCCCTTCTTCCCCGAACCCCATCATCCTTTTTCAAACCTTTTTGCGGCATTCCGATTTTTGCGACGCAAAAATCAAAATGCCATCTTAAAGTTAAGTAGAAGGATTTACCAACCCATATGGGGAACAGAGCTTTTCCTTTTATATTTTCACCATGTACTATACAGCAAAAAAATGAATAGTAAATGAATAAGATAAACATTTTTTGCACAAAACGAACATTTCAACTGTAAACAATAGCACACAATCAGCCATTTGTCAAATCAAAAAAAAATATCCCTCAGACTTTTGCCGCAGGGATATTTTCAACGATCAGAAAAAAATCTTATTTCAACTCAGCTTCGATGATCATAAAGTCATGTTTCTTCAACGGGAAACTGATCTTGTTTCCGGAAACATTCAATGCAGCCCCGGTTTCAAGATTCTTTGCGGATTTCACCGCACCTTTACAGGTCAGCTGTGCCGTGATATCTCCGGTATAACTTCCGCAGACAATCAGCAGTTTCTTCCCGCGCTGATAAGTACTGGTCAGCAGTTTGGGATCAGCGGATTTTACAGGATTTTCCGGATTCCAGTAGGCAGTGTACTTGCAGTCATCTTTCCAAACGCCGAAATCATAAAGATAATTATAGGAGTTGATAATCAGCTTTGCATCTCCGCCGCGTGGGATCGTGGGCCGGATTTCATGAGGCATCAGGCATGCGATCATGGTTCTGGTTGCCCAATACCGTTTTTCCTTTGTTCCGCCAACAACACCATCGAGGATCGTGGGATAAAGTCCTGCCTGGAGCCCCTGGCAGACTGCACGGATATAGTCCGGGGTGAAACGTTCCTGGAAGTCATGAAAACCATATTTCCATTCCATACCCATGGAGTTTGTAGCAAATCCGAGAGTCGGAAGGATATTGGCATTGGTGTGGTGAACAGTGACCCACGGTTCCAATCCCCGATCCATCATTGTCACCACCTGACGGCGGTGATATTCACGGCTGTTCCACAGGTTCAAGCCGGGTTTGATCTCGCCTGTTTCATCAATATATGCATCTCCGGTAGCCCAGGAATAGTTGCAGCGGAAGAATGTGTTATCATCATAAACCCCTTTCATTCCGGCTTCCAGCATCTTATCCAGATAGTAAATTGCATAATCGGTATAGGAACCGCAAGCGCCATAAGAAGGACTTGCCCATTCTCCCTGCATTGCGGGATATTCCGGAAGATTTCCAGCTCCGTCGGCATCGCAGGTATAGAAATAGAGGATTCCGCCCGGCTTTCCATAGAAGGATCTTGCACGGTTGAACGCTGCAGTTGTGTGACTGGTCACATAAGGTCTGCGGGAAGCCGGTGCCTTGCTATGGATCCAGGGCACCTCTGCTTTGCTGCCTTTCAGGACCCGTTCGATCCACTGTTTCTTGTAGGCTTCATCAATCTTTCCGGTCTTCATTGCTTCAGCCAGTTTCCGGATGTAACCGAAATCCTTGAATGCAGGATATCTTCCTGCCCAGGCAGTATAACCGCCCCAGTACGGACAGCTTGCAAGAACGCCGGAATATTTATTTCCTTTATAGGCGAAACCGTCAGACCAGCCGCGCCAGCCTTTGGGCATAGGCTTTACAGGAGATGCCTGCAGCGCAATGGTGATCGTCCGCGCACGTTTATATTTCACAGGACCATTGATCAGATTCAAGCGGATGCTGACATCGCCGTTTTTGTGACGGTACAGTTCCACAGCATCACGTTCCTTGCAGTGAACCCAGTCTTTATCCCAGTTCGCCGCATAGCAGATCCCGCGGGTATCGGTTCCCAGCCAGAGATAGGGTATAAAGTTTGTGATTTTCACCTGCTGAACATTGCGGCTCTTGAAAACAGTCCCCTGCCCCGCAGGTGTGAATCCTGCAGGATTTGCACGGATATGTTCTCCGATGGGGTGATACAATTCTGCAAACTCTTTCTTGACAGGAATATCAACATAAACCCGGTCGGCATTGAGATTTGCCGGGAAGTCCAAATCAAGGATCAGCAAACCATCCTGCTCCATCCGGCCTTTGACTTTCATTCCGGACGCGGCTGCAGTATAATCCGCCTTTGTTGCAGAACGTTTGACAGGCTTGACAGCCGCAGTTCCTTTTGCAGAAACAGTTTTTCCGTTTTTGACAAAATTCACGGTCACAGGTCCGGCAAGGATCTGTTTCCCTTCGGAAACAATCTTTTCAGGCAGACCGTTCTTTCCGATTGTGTAATCCCGCAGAACTGCAGAGATCACATTCCCCTTGACCTGCAGCGGAGTAAATCCGGGGAGAAGAACATCACGGGTTCCGAGCTTGTTGTTCTGCCATTCATACCATTTGACAAGGAACTCTTTTTCCAGAAGGGCACTTTCGCTTCCTTCCGGGACCAGACTCATGATATAATCGCCGTTTGCGAGCTTTGAAGGCATCTTGACCGCTTCATGGAGAATCAGAAGCTGTTTCTCTCCGCTGCCGCTTTTTACAGCTCTGTTCATGGGAACTTTTCCGGAATAAATCTTCTTGCCGGCTTTGGTAACGACCTGAAGGACAAGACCTTTTCCTTTCAGCTGTTTCGGATTGCAGGCGAGATCAAGCACAATGGAATTCAAGCTGGGATACCATGCCATTTCTCCGGAAACGCTGGATTCTCCCTGAGCCATTGCTTTGATTTCCTGCGGGGCAAGAGTCCGGTCATAAACAACATATTCATCTATCGCAAAATCCGTGCCGGAACCGAATGCAATATCACCCAGTTTTTTGGGGTCGATGGTTATGGCAAGATCCTGCTCACTCACTTTCATTCCGTTGCAGTACAGCTCGATCCGTTTCGGCTGAACGTTGATGGAAACATGGGTCCAGGTCTGAGCTGCCGGACGGCGGGCAACCATGATATTTTTATTTCCGCCCTTGAAGTTGTGCAGAAAGAGCAGCAGAAATCCGGGATGATCCTGCAAACCGATATAGCCGCTGGAAACAAAAGATGTGCTGAAATAACGGACATATCCCTTTTTCGTTTTGGCATCTTTCCAAATCCAGAAAGAGATATTTCCGGGAACAGGCAATTTTCCTTTCCGGATGATCATATTTTTTGCTTTTTCACTGAAACGGATCGCTTTGGAACCCTCTTTCCGTCCGGGAACCAGAGAAGGCATAACCTTTGCGGAAACTTTAGCACCTTTCGGTGCAGCAATAAATTTATCCGCACCTTTTTCAAAATCCTGTTCCAGAACAATATAAGATTCCGGAGTTTCCCAGATGCGGGCAGGAAGTGCCGCAAGTTTGAAATTACGCTGATATACAACAGCGGAACCATCAGTGATCTTCATGGAAAGCGCAGAAGGTGCCGCTGCCTGCAATGTCACAGGAAGTTTGCCTTTTACAGTTTTTCCATTAATGACAGCTTCATAGCTCAGAGCTTTGGAACCTTCAAATTTCAAAGGATTCCGTGTTGCCGCATCGGCATAGAGCTGACGGACAGCGGGTGCATTTTTCCGGAACTTGAATGTGGGATAGGATTTGGAATCCATGAAACTGGAAACCGGCATAAACGGAACCTGTCTGCCGGGAGCTGAACGGAAGTTCACACAGGAAAGAATCTTCCAATCCAGATCACCGAGCTTATTCATTCCAAACGCCTTGGCAGGGATGGAAAATTCACATACCCACTGATCATTGGCAACCTTGTTGACAACTTTCATATCTCCGGTCACCCAATTCCGGACAGGCAAACCATAACCGGGATTGTGATGCTGAAGCAGCATTCTGCCCGCATTGCTGATGATTACCTGAAATTCCCCGAACTTCCACTGTTCATGAACACGGGCAGACTTCGGAGGATCAAACCAGAACTCCACAGAATCATCGTGAACAGGATTTGTTCCGACATTCTGAACCAGTTTTCCTCTGGGTGGGGTTTCTGTGCGGACCGCAACATAAACATTTTTTTCATCCCAGGTCAGAAACAGTTCGGCTTTCCGGTGATCAAGAGTTGACCCCGTACCGGAAATTTTCAGTGCGCTGTTCCATTCTCCGGCAGAAATTTTACCGTCAATAACAGGAGCTTTGGCGGTTTTCGGTACAGAAAATTCAGCGGCTGCTGCACAGAGAGAAAGTGTCGCAGCTGCAGTCAGTAAAAAATGTTTCAAACTCATAAATCACCTTATTTCGCAAGAGCTTTGATCTCATCAGCAGTAAGAACCCGGTTGTAAATTTCCAGAGAATCTACCGCACAGCCTTTGCTGCCGTAAACAATATTTCCAACAACTTTTGAAATAGATTCCGGCAGCTCCGATTCTTTAATTTTTACTCCGTTGTGGTAAATTTCAGCATGCTTATCCTGGAAGTTCAAGGAAAGGTGATTCCACTGCCCGGCAGGAAACAATTGGGCTCCGATATTTTTATTTTTCTTGTTGAAATTATGAATAAAAAGCAGAGAATAACCAGCATATTCCTGATAACCGAAATATCCGCTTGGACTGTAAGACGTTGCAATAAAACGACGGTAAACATGTTTCTGAGTGATTCTGGCATCTGTTTTCACCCACATGGAAATATTTCCGGGAACAGGCATTTTGATTCCACGGATGGAACTTTCTGCTTTCTCATTGAAATAAACAGCTTTTGTTCCTTTGACTCTGCCTTCCACCAGTTCAGGCTTTACTTTGGAATAATATTTTGCCGTTGCAGGAGCCTTCACAAATTGATCTGCTCCCTTTTCAAAGTCCTGCTTGAAGACAAGATTTTCTGCGGGGTCAGCTGCCATCAATGCGGCACCTGAAAAAATTGCGGCAATAAGAAGTTTTGCTTTCATTGTTTTATCCTTATGTTATTATTCTTTAATTTCCATGCCAGTTGAAAAACGGACGCCACCAGCGGGAACCGGATTTCGGAGTTGTCTGGAAGTATGCAAGAGTATCCGGTTTCACGTGTCCATCCATGTAAAGAAAGTTTGAACTTTTTTTGTGACGCCAACCGATTCTCTTATCAAATTCGGTTTCGTTCCAAGTGTAGCCATAACCGTTTCTGGCATCTCCAAGCCAACTGACACCAGACGGATTTTTAACAGAAGAGAATTTTGTATAACTGGAGGCTTTTGTATATTTATCTGTTCCGCAAAGATTGGAGACCCTCTGGTTGATCGCATAGCAATATACGCCGTTGTTAAGCTGGAAAGTTGTGTTTCCCAAACGGGGATCAGAACTGCATCTCATAATTTTAGGATAATAATTTTCAGACGTCTCAAATATTCCCTTGAAGGCACCTCCAGCCAACAATACATGCCCCCAGTAGCGGGTTCCGTTTGTTGCTGTAATAAGCACATCATCAAAATTTGCAGAATATGCTGTCAATACAAGATACATCTGTTTCTGGTTGTTGATACAGCTGGAACTTCTGCCGGATTCTCTTGCATTATTCAATGCCGGCAGCAGCATCCCTGCAAGAATTGCGATTATCGCGATCACAACTAAAAGCTCGATCAAAGTAAACCTGCGTCTCACATACATTATGTTAAATCCTTTCCCTTGTTTTTCCGTTCACCGGAGCGTTTTTTTGATTGTTTTATCATAACATCCTGGAAATCACCCTCCCCGACTTCACATAATGTATGTTATGCGAACCCCGAGACAGATCTCGGTACACTATAGCATAAAATTCAGATTTTGTCAAGAGGGTAATAGATGTGAAACACAGGAAAAAGAACAAAATGAATAGAAAAAAAGGCAGGAACAGAATTGATATCCGTTCCTGCCCGCTCTTGATATTCAAAAAAGGAAACCGGACTGTTCAAGAATCTTTGAGGTGAAAGTTTCTTCGCAGAGAACTTTTCCGTTTTCTTCCACACGGATCTTTCCGCCGGCTTTTCCGGTTTTATTGAAGACCGCTGTGATCTTCCGTCCCTGCGGAGTTGTGAAAGAAACTGTTGCAGTCTTTTCATCTTCAGTATGACGGACATCTTTCACTGATTTTTCTCCCACGTCGATCACGTTGAGGAAGTAATCACGTTTTGCCGGTTTTTCCGGGGAAAGAGCAATTCTCCAGCTGCCGCCGTAATTCACTTTATCCAAAAACTTTTTCGGAACGGTCCAATTGACACGGGTTCCGTAGAATTCTTTTCCGGGACCGCCGATTTTTTCAATTTTTCCGCCGGCAGGGAGCAGAGAATAACAACGGATCACACCGCCTTCATCGGAGACTTTTGCAGTTGTCAGATTTCCTTTGACAACAGGTTCTTCCAGAAAATGCAGCAGCCATTCTTTTTTGAATTCCGGTTTCACAGATTCCACACGGTCAAACACAATGAATGTATCGGGCTGAACATGGATAAACTGACGGGTGAACTCCTTGCATTTTTTGTCGCTGTAAGCCTTTGCTGCATCACCGACGATATAAGTATAGAAACGGTTTGTAGAGAATGCCCGGCATTTTCCGCCGAGGGGTTTATCCTGACTGCCCTGAGCATCTGCAAGAAACGGTTCGTGCATTTTGAACAGTTTATCCTGTTCGGGAGTATCATTCCATGCATGATAATTCTTTTTGAAATTGGCGCGGCATTCTTTTTCATCGTTCAGGAATTTTTCATCCGGATCATGGATCAGCATTGTGTTATGAGCTACGGAAGAGCGGTGATATTTCACCGGTGCATACCAACTGTCATATCTGTATCCGGAGTCAATAGCGAGATATCCTTTCCGGAAGATCGTGAAATGGTTTTCATCTCCTCTGGTCTTATGAGCCACGAGAGTACTGCCGATGTTGAAAACAGCCCTTGTGGAATCATCTTTCATGCCGCTCCGCATGAAGAGCAATCCGCCCACGGGGAAGTGACGCGCCATGACCGTATCAGAACCGGCATCTCCTTTCGGAATGGATCGTTTTTTCATATTTTCGATTCCATACGCAAGATAACGCCGGAAAAATCCGCTGTAATATTTCGGGGCAATATTCCGTTTGACGATCTTATTTTCTTTGTACCATTCCGGATCGAATGTACCATCCATCCGTGCAATCACATTGGCAACCTGTTCGGATTCTGCAGGAAAAACATTGCCGTACACACCGAGGATCGCATAAAGATGTCCGCTGATCGGCCACATATTCATATTTGTTTTTGCATTGTCTCCCATACCGAATTCACGGATCATCACCTTGTCTTTTCCGGGGAGCATGTTCCACTGATACCATTCTCCATAGTAAAGCAGATGGTTCAGTCTCGGCAGTTGAACAGGCTTCTTGAATGCGGAACGCCACAAATACAGAAAATCATAACTGGCCCAGGGATACTGTCCACCGGAATATCCCATGGCAGCGGTAACCAGGATTCCGTCATCCTGAGCAACATTTTCACGGTATTCCAGACAATCTTCATATTTATCATAACCTTTTTTCAGCAGGTCTATTGCAAGCTCATCATAAACGCCTTCTTTGTATGCAAGAATGCCCATAAAAAGTTCATTATTGGCATCGCCATAGAAACCGGATGCCCTTCCGCTGCCGCCGTTGACACCGCTGAATGGTCCATGCCAGCCGTGACGGGCATATTTGATATTTACGTCAATGAAATCTTTCAGGTATTTTTTCCGGCGGGCGGGATCACTTCCGTTCCAAATCCAGTCCAGAGCAGCCATTGTTTCGATTCTGCCGATAGCGAACCAGGAAACAGCTGTACGCTTTGCGGCACATTCCTGATAAACCGCAAGATTGTGATCCAGGAAAGTCCATGCTTTTTCCAGATATTTTTTGTCATCTGTCAGAAGATAAGCCAATGCACAGGTCAACGCTTCCGGCTCATGGAGATAGCCCACTGTCACTTCCCGGGTTGGATAGGGACGTTTATTGCCGAGAGCTCCGCGTTTTTTCACTTTCAAATTCGGGTCGATCTTGAAATTGTCAGCATCCGCAATGATCTGCTGATAACCGATCTTTTTCACCCATTCTTTGAGTTTCGGCAGCGTGTCTTTGTTAATAAAAATACGGGGATGATCCGTTCTCAAATTCGGGATCCAGCTGTATTTTCCTGCAAAAGGATTCTGGAGATCAGCTCTTTTTTCCGGTTCCCATGCATAAGGGAGCCATGTAAACGCTGTTTTCCCGGAACTCCGGATTTTTATCAGAGTTTGTCCGGCATAAAGTTTTTTCGGGAAGAATGAGCTGACTTTAACTGTAAGCGGATTTTTTTTCACTTCCGGAGAACGCAGATCATTCAATATGATCTCTTTTCCATTGAGAGCATTGTAAAAATGCAGATTGGCAGAATTTCCGGGAACAGAAAACTGCAGTTCCGTTCCGTAAGAAATAAATTTTTCCTTTGTCATCTGTTCACTTTTAACAATAAGCGGAACAGAAGGAGTTTTCACCATTTTCAAGTTGGAAATCCGGACTTTTCCATTGGTGATGCGGAAAGCGAAAAAGACAGCTCCGGCCTTTTTCGGCATTTTTTCTGTGTTTTCAAACACATTGAAAAAGTAACGTCCGGCAGGCATACCTTTTCCGACGGTGTAACGCGGTCCGATATTGACAACATCCGTCTGAAATACGAATCCGTGTTCCTGTTCAACATAATCAAGATCGAATTCCAGATAAGGATATTCTCTTGAAACGGGGACGTAAATTCCGGTCATCCCCTTGTTTCCGGTTTTCGGTTCCAGGGTAAAACCGTTCTTTTCCGGGACGACTATACCGGAAGTATTCAGCCAATCCCGGCTGTAAGACTTCGGAGAAAATCTCATATTTTCGCCGTTTTCCATCCAAAGGGTGTTGGAATCGGGATTTTTGACAATTGCCGCATTCAAGCTCATTGCCATGCAGGCAAGACTTGCAAGTAAAAATTTTATTTTCATATTATCTGTTTCCTGAAGAATCTGCTCTGAAGTTTGCGTTGGTCAATTGTTCTTTCAAACGCATTTCAATATGTCCATCGTAAAAGGTGGTGGTCATTCTTCGTTTGTGGCGCAACTGAACGTAGTTGTAATAATATTTATCAAGAGACGGATTGGCTTTCCGTTTTGATTCTCCGAAATGCACAACATTGCTGGGATTCCGGATGGCACTTAATTTCTTGATGGCAAAAGCGGTATCACTGTTATATTCATACTGCTTGTGGTGAAAGAGAGTATTCAACCCCGGCAATCCGTTATTCGTTCCCAAATATTGATCTTCTCTTGTCGGACTGTTATCAATCGCCAATCCGGATGGACAGAACGGATGTTTGAACCGTATAATTCCAAGAGATTTCGCAACGGTTACAGCCTTTCCGGATTCAGCAAGCAGAACATCGTGCCAGTTCCCGGCTACCTCAGTTGCGCCGTCAAAAGCAACCATCTGATAAGGCATACCGAAACCGTCAGACATATCTGCATATTGCAAATCGACCAAATGCAGCTGTTTGAAATTATTGATACATGAGGAGCCTCTTGCCGTATCACGGGCAGAATTCAAGGCAGGCAGCAGCATTCCGGCAAGAATTGCAATGATCGCAATCACTACCAGAAGCTCGATCAGGGTGAATTTCTTTCTCATCTCTTCCTCCATTATTATGGGTTTATTTTTTATAAAGACAAACACTGTTCCATGTGTGAGCAGCCGGGTTTCTGTATGGAAAAATTTCTGCTGTTGCAGTATAAAGTGCAACAGGCTCTTTATTCTCATCAAAGAGAATGAAAGGACGCTCCCGCAATGCCAGAGTTCCTCTTGTATAAGCGATTTGACGGAATTTCCAGTCAACACCGTTTTCAGAAACAAACTCCATTCCGTCCGCTTCACTTCCTGCAATTGTTCCAAGCATATCTTTGGCAAGCATGTGATATAATCCGTCACGGTCAATCCAAAGGAACGGATCTTCAATCACACCGTTTGGTGTATCCGGTCCGAACAAGGGTTCCGGCGAGATCACCTCAAAAGGAGATTCCGGGTCCGCTGCACGGGCAGCTCCAATATAGAAATTACTGAATTTACAGCTCTGATCAAGGTATTTCCGCGCTTTGAACAGAACCAGAATGGAACCATCCGGTTCAATCACAGGCGCGGGATTCGATACGAAATAACTGTAAAAAGTTCCCGGCTTTGCGGTGATTGCCGGAGCCTCGGGGCGTTTCCACGGACCGCAGAGAGAATCCGCCACAGCCATTCCGATCCGTTTGGATGCACGGGAAATGGTCCCCATGTCCTGACGGTTTTCATCCGTTACTTCCACAGCATAACTTGTGCCGATATAAAACAGAAGATACTGATTTCCACGTTTTACGATCTGCGGACAATGAGTCGCACAGCCGTCCCAGTATTCCGGTCCACGGGCTGGAAGAACAACTTCCTGAAATTCAAATGGCCCTGAAGGAGTATCTGCAACGGCACGGACAACTTCAGAATGAGTCGACCAGCCCGGATGAAATGTATGTTCCCGTTTCCAGCGGGAGGCAAACATGTGATAGCGTCCATCTTCTCCACGGATCACGGAACCGCACCACACATAATATCCTTCCATTTTGAAAGACGGCTGTAAATCATTATCGAACATCATAATCTCAAACTCCATCAAAAACGGTTTCTGAAACGGGTTTCTTTGCCGTAACTCATGATTTCCTCAAACAGAGTCAAACCGAGATCAATGATTTCTTCGTGGGTGAACGGAATGTTTTCACAACCATGGGGAAATTCATAAAGCAGCGGCAACGCACCGGAAGCCATATAGAGAATATCCTGCAGAATAAATGCTTTTGCCTGACGGAGATTCACCCTGTGATACGGACGCAGATTTTCACGCATCTGGCGGCTCATTACAGAAATGGCAATCTGCTGTTCCATGAGCAATCCCTCTTCCTGCAGAGAAGCTGCCGGAGTACTCATTCCGGGGTCAGCTTCGCAGGAATGACAGGAAAGAATACAATCCGGGCGTTCTTCATGAACCAATCTGATCAAAGTCTGTGTTTCCGGCTGGATATTTCCAAAGAAATCATCATGCTGACAGTTTACGCCGTTATCGTTGAAATAAGCTCCAAGCTGTTCAAAATCTTTCACAGGCAGCGGCATAACTTCTTTGTGATACGGATATTTACAGGGGGAACCATCTTTCCATACACCGTGTGCATAATACTGAAAAACGTCAAGGCTCTGTCCGACAAGACTGTTGCGGCGGAATCTTGCTCTTCCATCGGGCTGGGAGATCGGAACAATTACGATTCTGTAATCTTCTGCGAGTTTCAGAAGGGATTCATTTTTTCTTCCGCGCAGATCAAGTCCGTGTTCCAGCAGGTTGATCATATTCATCAATCCGGCAGTTCCTTCGATTTCCGCGCCGTGGATCGCGCCGTAAATGAAAAGGGAAAGTTTTTTCCGCTCCGGTGCGCGGGTGTAAAGTTCCGGTTTCCTTGCCGCCCATGCGGAAGATAAGGAAACGGTTTGCGGCAAATCCTCTTTCTCACCGTATGCGTAAGCAAGAATTTCGCGTCCTCCAGCAGAATAACCCGCTGTAAAAACCTTACCTTTTTTCACATTCTGTTCCAGATATTTTTTCACTCCGTCAAGGGAAGTGATCCAATAATCCGGCGTTCCAACCTGTGTTTCTGTAATATTCATTATTATTGACCCTGTCATTATTTCCCTTTTTTATTACATCTTTCATTGTAATATATTGTGCTCATTCTTTCTTTTCAAGCAATAATCAAAAAATAAATAAAATTTATTGACCGGGTCAAAAACACAACCTTGAAAAAAAGAATTGCCGGAGTATATTATGGAATTGAAGAAAAATCGTTCTGTCTGAACAGGGATAAATAAAAAATGAGCGGCGAAAAAGAACAGTTTGTTGTCGATTACCTCATGAAAAAAATTGAGGGAGGCAGTTATAAAATCGGAGAGCGGGTACCCTCCGAATATCAGCTTGCCCGCAAATTCAATATCGACAAAGGAACAGCAAACCGTGCGGTTTCCCAGCTGGTAACCAGGGGATATTTCAAGCGGACACGCGGTGCCGGCGGAACGATTCTGGTCCGCAAAGATTCCTATCCGGAAAAAAAATTCGTATATATCGGCTGTTTTCCCACCATTCACTCCTTTTATTCCCGGATGCTCAAAGGATTGGTTTCCGGTGCAAACAACTCCGGTTACAGTCTGACGATCCTTCCGGTTTGGGATAATAAAAATTTTCAGATAATCGAAGAACGGATAGAGAACTTGAAACCGGATGCCATTTTCGTGGGCGGGGAATCATTTATCCTCAAACTTCCGGACGTCCCTATATTTTGTCTGGATACTTTGCTCCCCCACGGGAAAGGCGACAAAACCTATCATATCAATTCCGATAATTTTATGGCAGGAAGAATCCTTGCAGAGGAGATATGGAAACGGGGACACCGTAAAGTACTTCACTATTCTTCTGTTTCAGATATTGCTGTACAGCAGGAGCGTTTTCTCGGAGCCAAACAGCGTGCAGCAGAACTTGGAATGGAACTCAAAGCGATAAATCCTGCAACGCTTCCGGTCAAAAATATTACAGCGTTTGAAAAACATATCCGGAAACTGATCGGGAAATACAGTGTGATTATTTGCGAAAATGATATTCAGGCGGCAGATTTGATCGGACAATGCCGACGGCTCGGAATCAATATCCCGCAGGATATTTCTGTTTGCGGTTATATCTGCGGTCCGGAATTCCATCACTTCTACAGAATCACTTCGATTGAATTTGATCCGCAGGGATTGGGTGAATATGCACTGTCTGTGGCATTGCGGGTTCTCAACGGAGAAACAGATCTTCCCCGCTCAGAACTGCTCCCCGTCACTTTTTTTGAAGGCGAAACATTGAACGATATCAGAATATAAAACAGGAGACAGAATCATGTCAGGAAAAAAGAATTGGTATTTTGCAGATGGCTATCTTCCGGAAAAAATCAACAACGGAACAATGGAACCCCATGAGGCTCTCATGTTCTTCAATACCTCAAATCAGCCCGTCAAAATCAAGGTGCATGTCTATTTCACAGACCGCGACCCCATCAAAAATATCCCTTTCACTGTCGGTGCGGAACGGGTCATGTCGATCCGTCTGGACAGTCCCGACGATTTGAGCGGAGCAGAAATCCCGCTGCTGACACAGTATGCTCTTCACGTGGAAGCAGAAGCTCCCATCGTCTGTCAGTTCGGCAGACTTGATACAACCCAGAACGCCATGTCCTACTATGTGGGAATCGGTTACGCAGAATAATACATAAATATACTACAGGAGAAAAAACAATGACTTATGAAGAACGCATGAAATGGTTCAGAGAAGCCCGGTTCGGAATCTATGTACACTTCGGCTTGTATTCCATTCTCGGCCGCGGAGAATGGACCATGTATTCCGAACGGATCCCCGCAGCTGAATATGCTCAGTTGGCAGATCAGTTCAACCCCGCCCCCGGCTGCGCTAAAGAATGGGTGGAAACAGCCAAAGCAGCAGGCGCAAAATATATGGTGCTGACAACCCGCCATCATGAAGGATTCTGTCTGTTCGACAGTCAATATTCCGATTTCACCAGTGTAAAACACGGCTGCAAACGGGATATCGTCCGCGAATATGTGGATGCCGCACGGGCTGCAGGTTTGAAAGTCGGCTTGTATTACTCTCTGCTTGACTGGAGATTCCCCGGTTATTTTGAACCGGAAAAATATCCTTCCTCCAAAGAAGCCCTCCTGAAACAGATCTTCGGTCAAGTGCGCGAACTTATGACCAATTACGGTCAGATCGACATTCTGGAATATGACGGCGGCTGGGATGCCAAGCTCAAGCTCGATAAACCCGGCTGGGCTGAATTCTGGCAGGCTGAAAAACTCAACGCAATGGTCCGCGAACTGCAGCCGGCGATCATCATCAATGACCGCTCCGGAAAGAAAGAAGATATCGAAACCCCGGAACAGGTCGTCCGCGCCGGAAAAGAACTGATGACAGAAAGCTGCATGTGTATCGGTGATTCCTGTGCCTGGGGCTACACCCGTTTCAATCCGAACTGGAAAACCTCTGAACAGCTTTTGCAGCATTTGATCCAGGCGGCCCAGCTTGACGGAAACTATCTGCTGAATATCGGTCCTGATCCGCAGGGACATATCCGCAATGAAGAAATCGAACGCGTTCAGCAGGTCGGAATCTGGCTTGCCAAAAACGGCGAAGCTGTTTACAATTCAGAACGCTGTGCGCTGATTGGTTCTTCCCAGCCGGGTTTTGTTGATTTGAACCTTCAGGGTCCCTGGACACGCAAGGGAAATATCGGCTACTGGTGCATTTTCCGCTGGCCCGGAAACACAGCAACCGCTGTCATGGTCGGAACACCCGTCAAGCGGGTAACGCTGCTCAGCACAGGCGAAGAATTTGCGTTCCAGTGGAACGAAAAGACCGGACGGTTGAAAATCGCCGGATTGCCGGAACTTCCGCCTGATCCTCTCGCCTCTGTTCTGAAAGTGGAATTTGAAGGAATCCCCGAACGGAAAAAAGAAGAAGACCTTTCTTCCTGGATTTCCGGGAACTGACAGAAAAAAGAATGAAAAAAAAAGGTTGATTTGTGATCGGGGAAGAAGGGAAAAAATTTTGAGGAAATTTCTTCCCTTCTTCCCCGAACCCCATCATCCTTTTTCAAACCTTTTTGCGGCATTCCGATTTTTGCGATACAAAAATCAGAATGCCATCTTAAAATAAGGAACAGGGCAATAAAAAAAGGCTGTTGCGGAAAAAATCTGCAACAGCCTTTTTCGTTGAACTGATAAGAATCAGATCATTTGAAAACAGAGTCGAACTTCTGTTCGGAGGCACTGAAATCAAGACCACGGGTGAATTTCAATGCATCAGCTGCACCGAATTCACGATTCATGCCGCAATCTTCCCATTCCACAGAAAGAGGTCCGTCATAACCGATACGGTTAAGCATACGGATGATCGCTTCAAAGTCAATCTTTCCATGTCCGGGACTGCGGAAATCCCAGCCGCGGCGGGCATCACCGAAGTTCAAGTGAGAACTCAGGATACCGCTTTCGCCGTCAAGAGTGACTTCTGCATCTTTGATATGGCAATGATAAATACGATCCGGGAATGCCTTCAGGAACTTCACAGGATCAACGCCCTGCCAGAACAAATGGCTGGGGTCAAAATTGAAGCCGAATTCCGGACGGTAATCCAGTGCTTCCAATGCCATCTTTGCGGTGTAAATATCAAAAGCAATTTCAGTCGGATGAACTTCCAGAGCAAATTTGATACCGTACTTTGCATATTCATCCAGAATCGGATTGAATTTTTCTGCAAAATACTTGAAGCCGTTTTCGATATCATTGGGTCCGACAGGCGGGAAGCTGTAAAGCAGATGCCAGATGGGAGAACCGGTAAATCCGGTAACAACCTTGACGCCCAGATTGTGAGCAGCCTTTGCACTTGCTTTCATGCAGCGGATACCCCATTCGCGTTTTGCTTCAGCATCTCCGGCATACTGTGCAGGAGCAAAACAGTCGGAACGGCTGTCGTTATTGGGGTCACAAACGAGCTGTCCGGCAAAATGGTTGCTGACTGCCCAGAGTTTCAAGCCGTATTCAGCCATTTTTGCCTTGATGGAATCGCAGTACGCGACATCTTCAGCAGCCTTTTCCATATCCAGATAACCGCCCATGGTGGCGACTTCCAAGCCGTCATAACCGAATTTCTGTGCCATTTTGCACAGATCATCGAAAGCCATATCACTGAACTGAGCTGTAAAAAGTGTAACGGGACGTGACATTTTACATTCCTTTCCGTTGAAATTAAAGATCCTTGAGAGTTATCCAGGCGCCGTTCTGTTTTGCGCTGCTGACAACTGTTTCGATGAAGTTCATTCCGCGGACACCGGCTTCTTCCGTGGGGAACAATCCGGCATATTCCTTGCCGTCGATCTTCGCAGCAACTGCGGTTGCAAATTCATTGTAGATGTTGGCAAACGCTTCAAAGAAACCTTCGGGATGTCCTGCGGGAAGACGAACCATTGCCTGAACAGAGGGGTCAAGTTCCGCCCAGCCGCGGCGCAGGGTTTTCATCGCAGAATCATTGGTTCTGAGAATCAGGTTTTCCGGTTCCTGCTGGGACCATTCAAAGCTGCCTTCAGAACCGTAAACACGGAGTTTGAACTGGTTTTCTTCTCCGCAAGCGACTTCGCTGCATTCGATTACGCCCTTTGCACCGTTGTTGAAACGGAGCAGGATGGTGGCATCGTCATCAAGAGTTCTGCCTTCCACAAAGGTTGCCAGATCCGCAGCCAATTCTGTGATCTTCAATCCGGTTGTGAATTCAATCAGCTGTTCTGCATGGGTTCCGATATCACCGACACAAGCAGCTGCGCCGGAGAATTTCGGGTCAACGCGCCAGGTTGCCTGTTTGCCAGCGTTGGGGGATGCAAGCCAGCCGAGATCGTAAGTTGCAACGATTTTCCGCAAGATTCCGATCTTTCCGTCAGCGATCATTTTCTTCATCTGGCGGATCATGGGATACGCGGAGTAGTTGTGCATCAGAGCAAAAACCAGACCGGTTTCCTTGACCTTGTTCCGCAAGGCGATCGCCTCATCCAGAGTGAAGGTCATGGGTTTTTCGCAAACGACATGGAAACCGTGTTCAAGTGCAGCCATTGCAATCGGGAAATGGGTGGAGTTCGGTGTTGTGACCGCAACAAAATCCATCCGTTCACCGGCAGGAAGCTGACTTTCTTTTTCAAACATCTCCATGTAGGAGTTATAGCATTTTTCTTCAGGAAGGAAAAGCTCTGCAGCCATAGCTTTATTGTTTTCCGGTTTGGTGGAGAACGCACCGCAAACGAGTTCGATCTTTCCATCAAGCCGGGCAGCTGCACGATGGACCCCGCCGATAAATGCGCCGGGGCCCCCGCCTACCATTCCCATTCTGAGTCGACGGTTCATAAAACTTATCCTTTCAGCATTGCATCGAGAATGTAGTAGTTCAGTTCTTCGTAGTCGCGTTCTGCTGTGAGCTGTTCGATTTTGCTGTCATCCAGAGAACGGGAGATTTCCAGCAGCTTCATAAAGATCTTGCGGCTGTATTCCAGGTGCTTCATGTCAACACCGGATTTCTGGGTTCTCATAACTTTGACGTCGAGACCGACCCATTCGCCGTTGTTACCGAATCCGTGACGGTCGAGGACGCGGACCTGGTTGAGAGCGCGGCGGGGATCCACTGCACCGAAAGTCAAATCCTGGTCGAATTTCAAACCGTTCTGGTCGTTGAGGTGAACACTCCAGAGTTTCTTGTGAGCCATTGCAAAACCCATTTCATCGGAGGGAGAAAGGTTTGCCAACAGAGCATGAGCTGTTTCAATCAGACAGCCAACGCGTTCCGGTGCATTGGTCATAAGACCCATTGCGATAGCGTGACCGATGGTGGGAATATAGGTGTGGTCCATCGGTTCATTGGGCTTGGATTCGATCATGATACGGATATCTTTGTCATAATCAAGCATGATCTGCATTGCTTCTGCGATGCGTTCGGTTGCGACAACAGGATCTTTTGCTTCGCGGATGTAGGTACCTTCACGGGCAAGCCACAGGACAATATTACGGGTTCCGAGAGCCTTGGCAATATCAATGGTTCTCTTGCTGCGTTCAATTGCATATTCACGGCATTTTGCACAGTTGTTGGTGTATCCGCCGTCGATTGTTTCCGGAGCAAACCACATACGGGGAGCAACAAATTCAGGAACAAGACCGTGATCATCGAGAACTTTTTTCAGTTCGGATGCTTCTTTGATGATCTCTGCAGGTGTCATGTTTGCCATATTCGGAACAGCATCATCATCGTGGAATTGAACTCCATCGAATCCCATTTTCTTGTATGCTGCGAGTTTTTCGTTGAAAGGAATTGTCTTACGGACTTCAGGACCGAACGGGTCTGCACCTTCATGAATGTTCCACGGACCAAATGAAAAACGGAATGTTCCCTGCATTTTCTTTTCCTCCTCATTTAATTTCATAAAAAAATACGGAACTATTTGCAATATACCGCTTTCATTTTAAAAAACCTTGACTATATTACGAAATATTAGCATTATTTTACGATTTGCGGAGGTTTTATGCAGACAGTTGTTGCAAACAGAGCGGATTTCTTTCCCAAAGATGGTTGTCCGATCGCCTTGCGTACCATTCAGGGCGATTATCCGGTTCAGCATGAAGGAGATTTAACGGATATCAGGCATACGCACGATTTTTCAGAATTGATCATCATTACTTCTGGCGGCGGAGAACACTGGATCAACGGAGATACTTATCAGGTCAAAGCAGGAGATATTTTTCTGATTCAGGGAAACACCGAACATTACTTTGAAAAACGGTATAAACTCGATATGTTCAATATCATGTTCGATGATTCTTACCTCAGAGAACATCTCCGGTCTCTGCGGTCTCTTTCCGGATTCAACGCATTTTTCCTCTTTGAACCCACATACCGCCGCAGTCATAAATTCAAAAGTCACCTGCAAATCACTCCCGAAGCAATGCGTCCGCTTATGACAAAACTTCAGGAAATGCTGGATGAGCTGAAAAATGAACGGACCGGTTCCGATCTGATCCTGCTGGCAAAAGCTTTGGAAATCTTTGTCTTCATTTCAAGAGAATACTCCAGAAATAAAAATCCAATGGCTCATTCCCTGTTCCGTCTCGGAGAATTAATCAGTCTGTTGGAAAATAATTATACAGAACATTGGACCATCCGGAAAATTTCCAAAATCGCAGCAATGGCTCCAAGCACCTTATTGCCTGTATTCAAAAAAGTCACAGGTTATTCTCCAATAGAATATCTGCTTCAAGTCCGGCTTTCCAAAGCGGCTGATCTGCTTGAAAAAACGGTAAAACCAATCTCGGAAATCGCCGAAGAATGCGGATTCCCGGATTCAAATTACTTCTCACGACAATTCAAGAAAAGATACAATATTTCCCCGCGGGATTATCGGAACGGATAACTCTACCCCCAATAAAATTATCCTGCAGATGCAACTTTGGCTCTCAATGACGAATAAAGATACCATGAGAGACGCAAGACAGGTTGCTGAAAACCAAGAGAAGCAGAGCAGAAAAAATCAGTCAAAGTTTAGTCTCCGGGCATTTGTTTTTTACTGTTTCCATGCTATATTATCCGGATATCAATTCAACAGGAGTAAATCAAACATGAAACTATTGATGTATTTGTTTCCAGTCCTGATCAATATTGTTCAGGGAGCAGTATTTTTCATCTCTGTCCAGCGATTCACTGAGGCGGGAGCTGACAAGGTTATTATCGGAGCGACAACAACAGCATGGTCAGTCATCTACTGTATTGTCAATATTATTATCAGCCGGCTGGCAAATGAGAAGAACGCAACAGCCTTGATTTTTACAGGCGGAGGAATTATTGCATTATCCAGTCTTGGTTTTCTGATTTTTGACGGACTTTATACTCAATTTGTCTGGCTGGGACTGATTGGAGTGGCATTCGGCTGTTATTGCGCCCCGTTCCAAGTTTTTATGAAATATGTTGAAAACGGCTCATCCGATGCCGCAGGAGTTGCAAAAGCAGCCGGACGTTATACAGCGGCATGGAGTTTCGGTTTTGCAACAGGACCGCTGCTTTTCGGTCTGCTCAGTGCACGCATGGGATTCTGCATCTGTTTTGCGATCGGTATATTGGTAGCTGCCGGGATCCTTCTGATCGGTAATTACTATAAAAAACACAAACCGGAAAATGCGGTAATTCAGGAATCGAAGCCTTCCGCTGATACCGGGCTGCCGGATTTTGCATGGGTCGGCTGGATCGTTGCAGGAGTCGGAACTTTGACAGTTACCCAGATCCGGACAATGCTCCAGCCTCTTGGAGAAACATTGAATTTTGACATAGCCTCCATGTCCTGGCTTCTTTTCACACTGAGCTGCGTGCAGGCCGGTTTTTCATTTTTACTGTCCTTTACGAAGCACTGGATGTTCAAATGGCTGCCGGCTCTGCTGATCGGCATTGCCGGAGCCGGTTCCTTGCTGTTGATCGTATTCTCCAAACAGCTGCCGGGATTTTTTACTGCGGCAGCAATTTACGGTCTGTACAGCGGCTGTTTCTACTTTTTATTTGTCTATTATTCCCTTCTGCATCCGACAAAAGCAGCGAGAAATGCAGGGATTAATGAAGCAGTTGTTGCCATTAGCGGAATTGCGGGTCCGTTACTGGGCGGGATGTTGGCAAACATCAATGGAGTATATCCATTTGTCTTCAGTGCAATTCTGGTTACAGGAGCCACCTTGCTCCATATTGTAAAATGTGCAAAGGTAAAAAACGCAGTATCCGGGAAAGGGTTATGCAAGGAGTAAAATTCCTGGAGCAGGATACCTGACAAACCGGATTTAACGGGGCTGTCCGGCAAGACTTTTTGAAAGTGGAAAGCGCTGAAGATGAAATATTTCCCAGTAAAAAAAGCAGAAAAACAGAAAAAAAATGTAAAAATATTTAATAAATAAAAGTTTTTTTTGCAAAAGCACTTGATAGATTGATAAAATGGGAGTATATTTCAGGAATATTGTTGGATAGTCGTTTTTTCAGACATTCCAAATAAAGTAACTTAAAGAAGAGAGATATGTAGGGAGGTTATTATGGCAATTCCATCAGAGATGTTGGCTTGGCAGATGTATGGTGCAGGATTTGAAAAATTCGGTAAGGACGAAAAACCTGTTGTCCTGCCTGTTCCTGATCCGAAAGCAGGCGAGCTTCTCGTCAAGATTGATGCCATCGGGCTTTGTTTTTCAGACGTTAAATTGATTCGTGCAGGGGAATCACACCCCCGCGTGCTTGTTGATGATCTGGAGAAAGATCCTGTGATCCCCGGTCATGAAGCAGTGATGAGCATTGTGAAGGTCGGTGAAGGCTTGGAAGATAAATTCAAAGTCGGTCAGCGTTTCATCATCCAGGCAGATATCTATGTCAACGGCAAAGGATATGCTTACGGATACGCTCTGAACGGCGGTATGGCTCAGTACAGCATTCTCGGACAGGAAGTTCTGAACGGGGATGAAGGCTGCTATCTGCTTCCGCTTTCCGATAAAATGCCGTCCGCTATTGCAGCTCTTCTCGAACCCTGGACCTGCGTTTTTGCATCTTATCACATCAAGCTGCGCTCCACTCCTCTGGATGGCGGCAAGATGGGTTTCATGTTCGGTGCAAACGCTCAGAGCAACTATGAACTGGGTGATCTGGTCAGCAAAGCAGCTCCCGCAGAAGTGATGCTTGCCGGTGCAGTCCCCGCAGGATTTGCAGAAAAAATCGGTGCAGCTTTCCCGAAAGCAAAACTCACCGTATCTGAAAGTTTCCCCGAAGGTGCAACTTTCGATGATATTTTCCTCTGCGGAATCGGCGGTGATGTCCACTCCTATCAGCCCTATTTCGGCTTGAATGCACGCGTCAACCTGATGGAAAAGGCTCCTGTTGCAGGACTCAGCAGCGTTGATGTCGGAAGCATTCACTATCAGGGTTGGTTCTTCCAGGGAACAGACACAGCAAACTTCTCCGCAGCTTACGGCAGAAATGTTCGTACAGCATTGAAAAAAGGCGGAACCTGCTGGCTCCCCGGCGGAGCTGGAGCAATGGGTCAGATGCATACTCAGCTGGCTGTCACCTCCCCCGACGGACCTGCCAAGATCATCGTTTCCGACATGGATGATACACGTCTTGCAAATGTTGACCAGCTGCTCCGTCCGGCTGCAGAAGCACGTGGCGTTGAATTCAAACTGGTGAACCCCTCCAAGATGACTCCTGCGGAATTCGATGCTCTTCTGACAGAATTCGCTCCTGAAGGATTTGATGATATCGTCATGCTGGTTCCTGTTCCGGTTGTTCTTTCCGGTTCTGCAAAACATCTCGGCAAAGATGGTCTCATGAACATTTTTGCTGGTATTCCTGCAGGAAAAGAAGCAGAAATCGACTTGAACGGAGTCATCTTCTCCGGAGCACGATTCATTGGTTCCAGCGGCAGCCGTACAGATGACTTGCGCATGACACTTCAGCTCGCTGAAAACGGGGCTCTTGATCCTGAAACAGCACTTGCCGGTATCGGCGGTATGATGGATCTCAAGAAAGGTCTTGATTGCGTTGCCAATGCAAAATTCCCGGGTAAAACCGTTATCTATCCGAACTGTATCAACATGCCTCTGATGAAAAAAGAAGAACTGATGGCTCTCGGCGGAGACATTGCAGCTTCTCTGGAAAAATCCGGCGGCAAATTCACTCAGGAAACAGAAATGGCTATCCTGAAGAAGTTCGGGTGCTGAAAACAGCAGAGTTATTGTTAAGGCAGAATACTATATGAAATTCTCACTGGTTCGACGTTTGGCGGCATGTACGCTCCTGTTCTTCATGACAGGAGGTGCATTATTTGCTGACCGGATAAGTCTTGAGAATAAGGGTCTCCCCGGCGGAACAACGGGTTTTGAAGGGGTCGATCCCAAAACTGCTCTGAAAGAGATTGATGCCAGTGCGGATTTATTCGAGTATGTCGGTGACAACGTGATTGTGCGCGGTCACGTTGTCATCGTTACCAAAACAATGATTCTGAAAGCTGATAATGCTGTCATTCATCTTCCGACCAGAGATGTTGAAGCCTTCGGAAATGTCTCTCTTGTACGCAGAGTTACTACGACACAGAGTCTTTCTGAAGAAAAATATCGTGAGCTGCTTCAGGATGTCCGGAAGAAAATTGATATCAAAGGCATCCGGTTATCTCCGCTGAACAAAAAAATCATTGATGTTGAGGTCACTCAAACAACCGCACATATTCAAGCGGAACGGCTCGCCGGAAACTTGAACAGCGGGGAATTGCGGTTTGAGAATTTCGCCATGAAATCCGGTGCGCTCTATGCAATTGCCGGCCTGGCTCACAGAAAAACTTCCGGTGAAATCGTCGCGGAAAATACAAGAATGACGACATGTGACTACGTGATAGATGATCATGATCACTATGCATTTTCCGCCTCAAAAGCTATTATCACTCCGCGAAGCTATAATTCCGGATTACAAAACTATAATGTTGACCACAGCGATCATAGTGTCCTTTTGATCAACTCATTCCTTCGTTTCTGGGACATCCCGCTGCTTTGGTTTCCTGCACTTTACAAGCCGCGTGAAACGGACAGCTTCGGTGTTGACCTGGCAATCGGCCATAACGATGACTGGGGAGTCTGGGTTCGTTCCAGCAAGAATTTTGACCTTTACGACGATCCGTATGTAAATGTCGGCGTTCTCATGGATTTTTACTCTGAACGCGGATTCGGCGGAGGTGTAACCGCAACGGCTGTCACAAGCAATTCACGGACGGAAATTTTCGGATATGCAATTCACGATAAGGATCCATACTTATTCCGCGGAATTGAAAATGATGAGGATAAAGCAGCATATATCAATAAGCGGAGATTCACAATTCCGAAAAACAGATATGATTTCAAAGTTACAAACATCACGCATATTACGCCGAGATTAGATTTCCGCGGGCAGGTGGAATTCATCAGTGATGTGGATTTTCTTGAAGATTTCTTTGAAGCAAGATTTGAATCTGAACCGCAGCCACCGACATTTGCCGCCTTGGAATATCAGGCTGATTGGGCGTCTTTCTCCGTCTTGGCAACAGGAAGAGTCAACTCTTTTGATTCGGTTGTACAGAGACTTCCGGAATTGAGAATGGATATTTTCCGTCAGGAGCTGTTCGCCGGATTGTATTATCAGAGTGAAAACTCGTTTGCTTATCTTTACAACCGCTGGAGAGATTTTGACAGGGAAGATCTCTTTACACAAGATGAGCTGAACGCAATGCAAGGTTTGCCTGTTTCACAAAGATATGATTTGTGGAAGACCAAGCATGATGCACGGGAAAGTACCTCTCTCAAAAATTATGGAAGCGGACGTTTTGACTCTCTGCACATGTTCTACTATCCCTTGATGCTGGACTTTATCAACATTGTTCCCCGTGCAGGAATCCGTTTGACAGCATATACAGCAACCTCGAAAAATGAAGTTACTGATGAAGATTTGAACACGATGTTCGGTGTGAATTCTTTCTATGGAAGATGGAAGACTGTAAACAATTTTGATGCAGAAAATAAAGCAAAGCTCCGGTTCATGAGTGAATTCGGGGTTGAAGTCAATACAAAGATTTATCAAACTTGGCAGAATGTTAGATCCTCCTGGATGGGATTGGATGGATTGCGGCATGTTATTATTCCGTATATCAATTACACCTTCATTCCGGAACCGACACTTGATGCGGAAAATATTCTTTATTTTGATGATATTGACCGTTTGCAGGAACAGCATTTCATCCGCTTCGGTCTTGTCAATAAGTTGCAAACCAGAGCCGGGAACTACGGTTCAGAAAAGATCCGTCAATGGGCATCTCTTGAAACGTATTGGGATTTCCATGCGATCAAACGCTATGGTTACAACAACATCGGAGATCTGGGAGTTAAATTGGATTTCACACCTGTGAAAGATTTGACGATCCGGCTCAGTGCAGTCTTTGATGTGGGAAAGAATAATAAAGAGTCGAATGCTATTTACCGCTACAGCCGTAATGGTCAACGTGAAGCCAAAAATCCCGGTATCAGCGGTTGGAAATATCTCAATTCACTGTCTGCTGAAGTCAATTACAACTTTACAAAAGATTTGTATATCAAAGCATCATACGGCTATTCCAGACGTTTCTGGAGACGGTCGGTTTATTCCATGGGCAGTATGCTTGAAGCTGCCAATGCGACATCGACCTCCCTGAAGGTGTTGCAATCTGCAACACAAACAGCATCATTGACAATTGGCTTTCCCAGTTATATTGACAAGCACCTGAAAGGTGAATTTTATATGGTCTACGACGTAAATCAGGCTCTTATGGAAGATATCGGGGTTCGTCTCGTCAGAGATTTCCACTGTTTCCGGGTGGGACTGAATTTAGGTTTGGAAACAGACCGGAATATTGATGGAGAAAAAGAAACATCATTCCATGTTTCCGGTTTTGTCGGACTGACAGCCATGCCGTCCATGCAACTGGGTTCTAAAGATTAAATTTTCAACAAATATAAAGGTACACTCAAGCTATGAGAATGTCATCCATGATTGGACGCAGACTTAGGGAAGATCCCAAGGATGCAAAAACCGTTTCCCATAAATTTCTTGTTCGCGGAGGTTATGTCCGTCCCGTTTCAGCAGGAATTTTCAGTCTTCTGCCTATCGCAAAACGTATCATTGCCAAAATCGAGGCAATCGTCAGAGAAGAAATGAATGCCGTCGAAGGACAGGAAGTTCTCATGCCGGTCGTTCTTCCCGCCGAACTCTGGAAAGAATCCGGAAGATTTGAAACTGTCGGTCCGGAATTGCTCCGGTTCAAGGACAGAAATGATAAAGACATGCTCCTCGGAATGACACATGAAGAAGCGATCGTTCATCTTGTCCGTTCTGAAGTGAACAGCTATAAACAGCTTCCTGTCATGGCATATCAGATTCAGACAAAATACCGTGATGAAGCCCGTCCCCGTGCAGGTCTCATCCGTGTACGCGAATTTACCATGAAAGATGCTTACAGCTTCCATACTTCTCAGGAATGTCTGGAAAAATATTACCAGAGAGTCCACGATGCGTATGTCCGTATCTACGCCCGTGTCGGTCTGAAAAACGTTGTTTCCATCCGTGCAAACAGCGGTATGATGGGCGGCAGTATCTCCCATGAATTCATGTCTGTGGCAGATTGCGGAGAAGATACCATTTTCCTGTCTCCTGATGGAGTCAGCTATAAAGCAAACCGTGAAATTGCAGTCTCCGGTTTGAAGTTTGAAAAGACCGAAGCGGAACTTCCTCTGGAAAAAGTGGAAACACCGCACATGAAAACGATCGAAGAGGTTGCCGGATTCCTGAATGTGAAACCGGAGCAGACCGGAAAAGCTGTCTTCTATTCCACAGCAGACAATAAACTTGTTTTTGCGATGATACGCGGTGACTTTGAAGTCAACGAAATGAAATTGCAGGCTGTTCTCCAGACACCGTCTCTTGCCTTTGCAAATGACAGACAGATTCTGGATGCCGGAGCAGTTCCCGGATTTGCCTCCCCTGTCGGAATTGATCCGTCAAAATGCATCATCGTGGTCGATAAATCCGTGGAAGGTTCTGCAAACCTGGTTGTCGGAGCGAATGAAGAAGGTTACCACTACAAGAACTTCAACTACGGCAGAGACCTTTCCAATGTGACAGTTGCAGATATTGCAATGGTCCGTGACGGAGACCCCTGTCCTGTAACTGGTGAACCGCTTCAGATGAAACGCGGTATCGAAGTCGGAAACATCTTCCAGCTTGGTACAAAATATTCCAAGCCCATGAAATGTGAATATCTGGATAAAGACGGGAAAGCGCAGCCGATGATCATGGGCTGCTACGGAATCGGTATCGGACGCACCATGGCATCAGTGATTGAAGATTCCCATGATGATTACGGCCCGGTCTGGCCCATGTCCATCGCACCGTACCAGATTCAGCTTTGTGCATTGAATCCTGACAAAGGCGGGGTTCAGGAAAAAGCGGATGCTCTTTACGAAGCACTGACCAAAGCCGGAGTGGAAGTTCTCTATGATGACCGTGGAGAAAAAGCCGGTTCCATGTTCAGCGATGCAGACTTGCTCGGAATTCCGTTCCGCGTGATAGTTTCTCCGAAGTCTGTTGACAATGGAGTCTGTGAATTCAAGCTCCGCACTTCCCGTGATGCAGAGATGCTTCCGCTGGAAACTGCGGCGGCTGTTCTGAAAGAAAAAGTTGCGGCGGAGCTTGCAAAATATCTTTGAGAAACAGAGAGATTCATTCAGCCCGGAGCCTTTGAAAAGAGGCTTCGGGCTTTTTCTTTGCATTTTCGGAGAAAAAAAAGAGTTTTTTCTATGAAAAAAGCAGGAAAATGTTAAATTTATCATTGACTTTTTCATGAAAGAGATTTATAGTACAGAAGTGAGAAAATAACAAGGAGGTAGTTATGGGCTCAATTAAAACAGTTTTCGGTTTTGATATGGAAACCGATATCGGCAGCTGGACCCCGTGGTATGATGGGTTCGGACCCGGAACGGATGTGATTCTTTCCATCCTCAAAAAACATGATATCAAAGCAACATTCTTCTTCACCGCAGATGCAGCAAAGAAAAATGTTGACGTTCTGAAAAAAGTCCGCGATGCAGGTCATGAAATCGGAGCACACACTCTGTTTCATGAAACCATCGGTGATCCCCTGTTTGAAATTCCCGGTGACGTTCCCGTTCTTCCCGAAGAAGTGGAAAACCGCATCCGCAAGAATACAGAAATCATCGAAGAACTCTGCGGCGTCCGTCCGACAGCATTCCGCTGTCCGCGTCTCTGGGGTTCCACCGCAGTTGTGAACACACTGGAAAAACTCGGCTACAAGGCTGATGCCACCTATCCGATGTATTTCTACCGTGAACAGCTGGAACCCTATCATCCGAGCAAAGATGACTGGACCAAGAAAGGCGATATGAAGCTGGTCGAACTGCCCAACTTTGCAGACCTTTCCATGGATTCCAAAGATCCGTATGGACGCGATATGGACCAGTGGCCGTTGTGGCGTACTGAAAATGCAGAAGCTGTGATGGAACACATCCGCAGCTACGCAAAATATTGCACCGACCGCGGCGCAAATCCGTTTATCTGCTTCTACATGCATCCGTGGGAATTCCACAAGATGCCGGAAGGTCTGCTCCACTACGGTGAAGGTTCTGTTCTTCCCGACCCGTTCATCATCAAGAATTGCGGTGAATATGCTGCAGAACAGTTTGATGTACTGATCCAGAAACTGAAAGACTTCGGCTCTGAATTTTCAACAGCCGGTTCAATTACAATCTAAGGAGTTAAATCATGAACACAAGTTTTATCCCGAAACAGGAGTACTTTGACAGAATCGCCAAGTTCCAGGCTAACATGAAGAAAGCCGGACTCGATGCATGTCTCGTACATGGTACCGAATCTGACTTTGCCAATGTCCGCTACCTCAGCGAATACTGGCCGACCTTTGAACAGGCTGGTGTGTTTGTTCCCGCAACAGGTCCTGCTATTCTTCTGATCGGTCCCGAAAGCTGGAAGTATGCTGTCGGCCGCAGTGTTTTTGAACCCGAAAACATCATGATGCTCCTGAACTACCGTGAAGCAGCTGAACCCGATTATCCCGGAATTCCGCTCTCCACATTCGCAGATGTTGCGAAAAAAGCAATGGGCAAAAAGAAACTCAAAAAGCTCGGTCTCTGCGGTACCGCTGTCATGACCAAGCCCACCCTTGACGCTCTCGCAAACCAGCTTCCCGGCGTTGAACTCGTCGTCGCTGAAGATGTCTTCCGTCCTCTCCGCTGGATCAAGAGCGAAAACGAACTGAACAGCCACAAGAAAGCATTCAAAGTCGCTGAAAAAGCAGTTGCTGCAATGCTCAACGAAATGAAACCCGGTATGACCGAATTCCAGGCTCTTGCCATCGCTCAGCGCGAAATCTTCGCAAACGGCGGTGAATATGAAGGTCACAGTCTTTACTGCTTCGGTGGCGATCGTACCAGCAACGGTATCAGCCGTCCCACCTACGCTAAACTGAAAAAGAATGAAATCATTCAGCTGAACATCGGTGCACGCGTTGGCGGTTACAGCTCCTCCATCGGTATCCCGGTTTACTTCGGTAAGCTCCCCAAAGAACAGATGGCTCTTGTTGAATTCGGTCTCCGCGCTCACAAGTACACCTTTGAACTGATGAAGGCAGGTGCAGATGCCGCATCCATCGCTAAGGATTACACACAGTGGGGAATCGATCAGGGATGGGGCGACTACATGCTCTATGGTCCTGTCCACGGTCTCGGTATTCAGGAAACTGAATCCCCCTGGATCGAAACAACCTCCAAGTACAAACTTCAGGAAAACATGACCTATCAGATCGATACCTTCTTCACCGGTAACGGTTATGGTCTCCGTTGGGAACGCGGCTGTATCATCAAGAAAGACGGCTGCGAACTCCTCTCCAAGAAGTTCATGTCTCTCAAGGATTGCAAACTCGACTGAGTTTGTTCTCTGTAAAGAACAGATCAAAGAGACCGCCTTCCGGGGCGGTCTCTTTTTTTAGGCTCTGTTCCCAATAAAGGTTGGTAAATCCTTCTGCTATTTCAACTTTAAGATGGCATTTCGATTTTTACATCGTAAAAATCGGAATGCCGCAAAAAGGTTTGGGAAAAAGGACCTTTCCTTGTATATTACTCCCCAGTCATCAGATAGCAGCAGCTCCCTTTGGCGAGAATGGGTATTTCAACTCGTCGGAGCCAAAGGTGAAGAGCTGCTGCTTGACAAATGAAAAAGTTATGCTACGGTA
>JAFVTF010000014.1 GCA_017503375.1 Lentisphaeria bacterium
CGTTACCCAAGAGAAAAATTTTTATTTCTTTTGAGAAATCGGTCGGTAATAACCAAAAATGCCTCCGTACACTCAGTACACTCCGTTTTCTCCGTACGAAAATGTGCTTTCAAATTTCAGGTTTTGCAACAGCCCCTTTTCTTTTTTATTTACTTGACATGAAAAGGAACCGTAACAGTCTGACCTTTTGCCAATTCTTTGACGACCACTTTCCAGCGTCCGGCAGGTGCATTCACGGGAATGGTGATGATATGATCAAGAACACCATTCTTGAGTAAACTGCTGCGGGAAATAGAAAGTTTCTTTCCTGCGGCATCGTACACATCCAGCAATACAGGAATCAATCCGGTACTGTTTTCCAGACGGATATTCACCGCAACATTCATTCCCGGGACAGCTAATCCTGCTGCTGAAGCAGAAAGTTTTCCGATGGGCTTTCCGGTAAACAGAATGATTTTTCCGTCACAGGGACCAAGCTCAAGCCGGATCTTTCCATTCCGGAACGGAATCTGTTTGGAACTTATCATATCATAAGCATATTTGAAAGCCGGATTCCTGACGGTGAAATCGACTGTCTGCGGCACGCCCTTTTCACGGATGGATTTGAATCTTCCGAAGTCCGGACCATAAACACGCAGATCATTGACAGCAAACAGATAGTCTGCACCATCCGCCTGCAGATGATTCCAGAAGATGGCACTTTTGTTTGCTTCAAACATGGATTTATGATATTTCTTCAGGAGCTGGGGAAGTCCGGGATAACGGGTTTGTGAAGCCTGTTTTTCTACCAGAACTTGAATTCCTTCCACATAAAGCGGTGTTGCAATGTTGCCATTTGCACGCTTGTAAAGTTCATCGACCTGCTTTTTGAATTCTTTATCAGCATTTTTGACCTGTTGCACTCTGATGACATCAGAAAATGCCTTGATCTTGCATTTTTCGTCAACGACGATCACACCGCCTTTTTTCTTGTATTCAAGCAGGTTTGCAATTGCTTTTGCCGGCAATGCATGGGCTGAAGGCAGAAATACCATATCATACTGGGAAAGATCCTGACTCAAGTCTTCATCGTAAAGAATGTCGTACGGAATACCGAGAGAAGATACAGCGGAAGCAAGCTCCATATCATGAACCCCTGCCCAATGGATATTACCATACAGGTCTCCGGCAAAACTGCGGGAAACAGCAATTTTACGCGGAGCATTTTTCCATTTCGGGAACAATGCCCCGAAAGGATACCAGTAAACATCGGAAATCCGTTTGAATTCAGCCGGAATTCCGGGGTCCATACTGAACAGTTTCAGCTTTTTCTCTTTGATGATTTTCGCGGTTTCTTTCCAATCCTTATTGCCTGTCAGCTTGGCAATTTCCGCCGGATACTGGTGATTTTTTCTGGAGAACATCTGCGGAGCGGACCAGTAGGCAATCACTCTGATCGGACGTGAAAGAGTCAGCAATGTTGCACCGCGGAACAGATCCACCGGCGGACAGGCATTGTAAGGAGCAGCTGTTCCGCTCTTGAACAGGAACTGCGGCATGGCAGTGGCTGTCATGTGGGGCAAGCCGCGCACTGTGGCCCCCAGCCGTTCGGTAAGAAGAACGATTCTGGACGGCTCTGTATAATAACACCAGTCTGCGGCATTATTGATTACCCTGTAGGAACGCAAACTGGGACGTCTAAGGATCGGGTCCTGGGTAACAATGATATCCGGTCTGACCTTCAGAACTTCTTTTGCGACCAGATCATTCAGATATACATCCGTACCGCCTGTGGCTCCATGACGTTCCACATGATAGTTGTACAGCGGATCGTTTTCCGGAACGGCACCATCTGCAGGACGCATTTCGGGAACCGGATTCACGGAAAGATTCCCATTCGGATGGAAATAGTACCAGGCTTTGTTTGCATATTTTCCGGAAGGTCTCCAGCGGTTCAAATCCAAGCCGAATTTTTCCGCGCGTTTGATTTCAGCCGGAGAGAAATCAAAAGGAGCCAAACCATGACTTCCCTGATGACGTTCCGAGTTCAGATTGAGACCTAAAAATACAGGAGAATCTTTCATCAACGAAGCAAGAGTTTTCCCTTTGTTGATCATATCCTGCTGTATGTGCGCAGACCTGGGATTCGGATACATATAATCGCCCTTGTAACCGATTGCATAATCTTCGGATTCATACCCGAGACGCGGAGTTCCCTGATATGCAAGATTGAAGGTGGCGTATGTCCCATACCGTGCAGCATCATTCATTCCAAGCGGATCATACCCGCCGCTGCCCATTGTCACACCATAGGAGGAAAAAGTCTTTCCATTGACGTTCCAGCTGTTGATCTGGAAATGTTCTTTCGGGCGCAGTGCATTACTGATTTCAAGCGCAAACGGGAAAACTTCTCTGCTGCCGTCGGCATATTCACAGGAAAGATCCATTTTATATTTTCCCGGCATCAGTAATGCGGTATCAAAGGAACAAACCAGTTCACCATTACCGGAATTCTTCACATCAACAATGGAATAATTGCCGATTTTTGCTTTGGCATTTTTCACTTTTTCAGAGGTTCTGAAACGGACCACAGCCTTTCCGGAATTGGTGGGAAATACATACTGGGAAGAACGCAGAGAAAGTTTTGAAGGAGCGGAAAGTTTGCCTTCCAGATCAGGATTCTTTGCCAGTTCTGCCGCTTCTGCATCGGTCAGAGACTTGTTGAAAATCGTGAAATTGCTGTACACCATGTTGGAGTAAACCTGCATGGCACGTCCACCCAGGAAAAGATTGGGTTTCCGGAACGGCTTCCAGGGAGCTTTCGCTGAAGCTGCCTTTTTACCGTTGATATACACGGAATAACTTGTCTTATCATAACTGAAAATGACATGATATTTATCTCCAATTTTGAAGGGCAATTTGACATTCAGCGTTTTTGCTCCGCGGAAAACATCTACTTTCAGGAATCCGCCATACGCTCTGGAATAATTGATTTCCAAATCATTATCCTTTGCCCAATGGCCTGCACCCACGGTCAGAATGGATTGCCATCCGCCATGTCCCATCAGTTCCATATTGAATGCAAAGGCACCTTCCCGACTCATTCCGGCAGGAAGCTCCGGAAATCTTAATGTATCCGGCATGCGATACAGTCCGTTCGGCACATAAGTCGTCGGACTTTGAACTGCAAAATAACTGCAGGGTGTTTCCAGCATTGCCGCATCAATGGAAACGTTATTCCCTTCCAGAACAGTACTGAATGTTTTCACAACATCCTTTTTCGTCCGGAAGACTCCGCCATTGATCTGAAGGTGATAACGCTTCCATTCATTCGTAAGCTGAATTTTCTGAACCGGAAAACTTTTGTTTTTTCCGTCAATCAGAACCGCAGACGGGGTCAGTGTCAATGTTCCGCTGCCTTTGGCATAGAAAGAAAAAATATGATTTGTGGAAAGCGTTTTTTTCGTGATGTCAAATTTCACCGGTTTCAGAACAATCTTTCCGCTGAATTTGAATGCAGATTTTGTCATACCCTCTTCGTTCTGAACAGAAGCACCGCTTTTATCAAAAGGATCACCTTTGCGGGTCAACAGGTTGATCGTTCCCCGGTCAGAGGTATTTCCGCCCGGTTCGATCAGAAGACCGCCCTTCCAGAATCTGGGTTCATCTACTCCATATTTTTTGAAATCGGGAGTGACTGCCTCGGAATACCGCCGGAAAGAAACATCTATATTCCGGCTTCCATCCGGCTGGATGACTGACAAATCCTTTTTCAGCGGCATATAACGGTATACTTTATCCTTGACCGCTGCGGAAGCTCCGCATACGGCAAGGACCAAAAGAGCTGGCAATAATTTTTTCATAAGCCGGTTCCCTCTTTGGATTATTTGAGTTCAGGAGCTTTGGAAAGTTCCGCAATCTCCGCTTCCGTCAAAGACTTCTTGAAAATTGTGAAATTACTGTACAATCCCGCAGAATGTGCCTGAATGGAACGGCTGCCGAGAAATACGGAATCCGTCTTGAAAGGAACTCCGGCAATCTTTTCTGTCATGAGTTTCTTTCCGTCAAGATAAATGGTATAACTTTCCTTGTCGTAATTGATCAGAATATGATATTTCTGTCCCAATTTCAAATTGACCCGCTTGAACTGACTTTTGGTTTTGCGGAAAACGGAAATCTTGAGAAATCCGCTCCAGCGGTCCGTGTAATAGTTGAGTTCCAATTCATTATCCCGTTCCCAGCCGCCTTTTCCGACAGAGAGAAGAGTCTGCCAGTTTCCGGTACTTGTGGGGGTGAAGTTAAAGGAAAATGCACCTTCCAGACCGAGTTCAGGAGTCAAACCATTGAATCTCAAATAGTCAGCTTCCCGGATCGCACCGTTTGCAACATAGGACGTGGGGGAGCAAACGCCGAAATAACTGCAGGGAGTTTCCAGCATTGCCGCATCAACAGCAACATCTTTTCCTTCCAATACAGCAGTAAAGGAAGCAAGATCTTCCGGTCCGAATTTTGGAGCACCTTTGACCTGCACAAAATAGCGGTTCCAATCTTTGGTCAGCTGGATATTCTGAGCCGGATATGCCTTTTTGTTTCCATTGACCAGAGTTGCTTCAGAAGTAAATTTCAAAACTCCGGAGCCTTTTGCATAGAAAGAAAAGATGAAATCCCTTCCTAGGAACTTCTTTGTCATATTGAATTTAACCGGTTTCAGAGTAACTTTTCCATCAAAGGAAAACGCCGCAGGAGTGAAACCTTCTGCTTTCTGAACCTTTGCTCCGTTCTTGTCAAACGGATCTTCTTTTGCGGAAAGAAGATTGATCGTTCCGCGTTCCATTGTATTTCCGCCGGGTTCCAGAAAAACTTCGCCTTTCCAAAACCGGGGCTGTCCGGCAGCAGCTTCCTTAAAATCCGGAGTCCGGGCAACGGATTTCCGGTAAAAAGCAGTTTTCAGTTTTACTCCGGATGCAGATTCCAGATTCTCTTTCAGCGGAATATAGCTGAACACTTTATCCTTGACCTGTCCGCACAGAGTGCAGGCAGAGACAATCAGAATTGCGGGAAGAATGTTTTTCATTTTTTGATAACCTCAAAGTTTTTGTTTGTTTCGATTTTTCCGGCTTTCAATGTTTTTCCGGTACGGTTGATGACTACATAATATGTTCCGGTATCTGCCTTGATTTCCCAGACTGCGGAAAGGGGATCTGCAGGAGTAAAGGGAACTTCTGCAACACTCTTCACACGGGACTTTCCGCCAAGAGCAACCACATCCATGGCTGCACCGAGACGCATTGTTTTGCCTTTCTGACGGAGCAGGAAAGCAGGTCCCAATCCCGGTCTGCTGCCGCGGGGAACACGGAATGTTGCCGCCGTTGCATCCCCCGGAAATGCAAGATTCAGATATACATGACGGTCAGCTTTCTTATAAACATTGAATGCTGTCTGCGGAGTTGCGGTAGGAATTCCGACTCTGCACTGAACATTTTTCTTCACTGCTGTTCCCATGAGATTTTCAACAAATTCCATGGATGTCTTCATGGGGGTATCAAACTTCTTGCCATTGGTCAGCTCGTAAAGGAATTCGGTCTTCTTTGCCCAGGGCTGCCACGGCGCATAGAACGGCCAGTCAAAAGTATGTTCCTTGCCGTCTGCAGGTTTCTGACAGTCTCCCACAAAGAAGATTCCATCCATGATCGCCACTGCACGGGAGAATTTAACGCCGGGATAGAGCGGACTTTCCTTCTTTTCCGTGAACAGTGCAGCAGGCATGGAGGCACGATCCAGGAACGCCGCAATGTTGGAGGGATTCTGGCTGGCATTCTTTTCATCCACAACAACAGTATTGTGTCCCCAGGTTTTATCCATCACACCGGCACCCTTCTGGGTATAGCCAATACGGAAAACTTCATGGGAAATCATTCCTTTATCGTCAAACAGCCGGAAGTGGAGACGGTCATTTTCCATACGGTCCCAACCCATGATATAGTTGATCGCAAGAGCGCGGAATCCGGCTTTGGACTGTTCGCGCAGATAGAGATAACCATTGTTTTTCATGTGGGTATTGCCCAGGAAAATGGTATCCGGAACGTCTTTCGGATCCATTCCGGCAGGAAGCTGTTTGATCACTTTCAAAGACGGCAGATATTTCGGGTCTTTGAAGATACGGTATGCCTGAATATAGGTTTTCCGGAGATTCCAGTCACTGATCCCGTGAGGCGTGGAAAGAACACCGTAATCATAAACGCGTTTGAATCTGTTGTCGATCAGTTCCACACCGGATTCACGCATTTCATCGGCGAACTCAAGCAGCGGATAGAGTCCGAAATAATGATAAACTCCTGCTTCACCGGATGAACCGTCAGGAGTGAATCCCTGATTAGCAAAAGCATGGAAACCGTTATCGCCGTATACAGCTTCACCCAGCAGGTTCCACCAGCGGTTCAGAGCAATCACAGATCTGCCGTAAGTGGAAAGATGATGGAGCTGAATATTGGAGAAATTGTCATTGTGAGCATAGAAGTCAGAAACGATTTCGCCGAAAAACTCTTCTTCGATCCGGCGTCTGTCTTCGGGACCGAACACGGGAGAATCTTTCACTGCAGCATAGGCGGAAAGTCCTTCATAGAAGAAGTAAGAACCGTCAAGAGTGGAAGAGGTGATTCGGATACTTGCAGAAGTGGAACTGGGTCCATGAGGAGGCAGGTAACGATACCAGTGGACATATTCAAGAAGAATATCACGGATCTTTGTGGGATAGCGCAGATCTCCTGTTTTCTGATAAGCCTGTGCCATCCGTTTCATCGCTTCAAAAACCGCGCGGTTGTGATGATAGATCAATCCGCCCTGAACCTGTGCATTCTTGCTCAAATCTTCGCCCGTCTTTGTGTTTTTGATCCGGTAGAAAGATTCTGCTTTCATAACACTTTTTCTGAAAAATGAGCAGTAGTCCGGGTGGATCTGCGGCTGGATCCCGAATGCAAGATCCAAATCTTTTTCAGCCTGTTCCATGACTTTCTTTTCATTTTTCGGAAGCGGTGCAGGAAGTTTCCAGGTCACTTTTTCCGGCGGAACGGTTCCCCAAACATAACGGGGACGGTAGCCCATGATCGTGTAGACCTGCGGTGCATCTTTGGTCAGCAAGCGGGGAAGTACGCGTTCACTGTAAAGAACCGGCATCTTCTTTGCGACTTTTTCCGGGATACTCAAGACAAGCTTGAATTCTTTGACTTCGCGGGGTGCAAAGGTCAATTCTTTTTTAGTGAAATTCACACTGAAATGTTTCAAATCTTTGGTGTCGATCACAAGATCGCATTTCAGCTGTTCCGCACGTTTGTTCTGAACACGGATGGTGTAAGTCCATTCCAGTTTTGCATCGGAGAAAAGTCCGGCGGGAATTCTTTTGAATACAGCTTTCTGTTCGTCGAAGGAAATATCAGCAAAACGGCGGATGAACTGGATTTTTTCGATTTCCACTTTGCGGATGCGGGTTTCACCGGCTTTCCGGGTGGAATAACGTAACAGTTTCAGCGCAAGCTGTCTGCCAGGGAAAACTTTCGGCGTATACCGATACCACCAGCCGTCATCATCCCGGCGGAGATCCAAACGTTCATCCAACATTTTATCATAGGGAATCACGGTTTTGACATACCAATCCCGCAATTCATCTTTCAGCGGATAATCCCGCAGCTGGATATTCATTCCGCATTTGCCTTCCAGATTGCGGAAGACGATCTGCAGTTCATCGTAATCATTGGGAACGACTTTCAAAGCATCAAGATCAATGACTACTTCTGTGTTATTCTTGCTGGTGGGAATGCTCCACTCATAATTTCCCGCCTTGTTCTTTACAAACTGGGGGAATTTAGAGAGATCAAACGTGTAAACTTCACTTGCGGCACAGCAAATCAGTGTACTCAGCAGAGTGAGGGCGGACAGGATTTTTTTCATTACCCTTTTTCTCCTTGGTTATTTTTTCACGAAGATAAGTTGCAGTTCTTGCCTTTTTGACGGCATCGGTTACCTTATACGGAAAAATTCCAGGCACTGCATTTTTCTGTTGTAAGTCGGGTTTCTCTTCCATAAGTTCTCCATCTGTCATATTCATACGGTTTGATAATAGGACATTTAACGATTTTTTTATCCACACCGCCATATTTGACAAATGCTTCAACCCAGGTTTCACATGCCTGGTCCTGAAGAATCAAAGAATAGTGAGAATAAATATCATGATAACCAGGGACTCCCATTTCCAACTGCTTCAGGTTATTTTTACATTTTGCACCCATCCCTGATGCCCTTGCATTATTCAATGCCGGCAATAACATCCCGGCAAGGATCGCAATGATTGCAATCACGACAAGGAGCTCGATCAGCGTAAATTTCTGTTTCATACGGTAAAATCCTCTATCATAACTATTATTGAACCTGAATTGGGTTTGACGGATCATAACAATAGGCATACTTCGGTTTATTATACATATAACATTCTGCCAAATATGCAAGCTTCCCTGCGTCCACACTTTCCACGTGACCATCCACAAACAAAGCATTGCCGCGACCATTATGCACCAAATAGTAAATGCCTGTAGAAGTTGTAGGCTCTCTCATATTCAACATTCCCTGTGCTTTTCCTTTCGAGGTGATACTTTCTGAATGAGTCGCATATTTTGACGGTTGTTTCAATTTTTCTGCCCGCAGGAATGTTCCGCAACCTTTTCCGGCGGAATCAGATGCGGAAAAATATTCCAATCCGGTGTTCCGTTTATTCTGCTTATCATAATAGACAACCCATTCATTACTCAAATTTCCTTCTTTTCCATAAACCTGAAAATCCAGCGAGGTGTCTGTATAAAGACGAATCGCAGGACATCTGCAGGAATCCCGTGTAATTTCTTTGCGTTCTCCAAAATGCTGCCACCATACGAAATCATTGCTGCTTTTTGTCCAGACAATCGGTCTGACAGATAAAGGAAACACTCCGAATGTGGTATAATACATTTGATGAACAGTGCCAACCTGTTTCAAATTATTTTTACAAGAGGCTCCCATCCCGGAAGCCCTTGCATTATTCAATGCAGGTAACAACATTCCGGCAAGGATCGCAATCATTGCAATCACGACAAGAAGTTCAATCAGGGTAAAACATTTTGATTCCGAACGATACTGATTTTTTTTCATATTCATTCCTCCTGTTTCTTTTTTTGTATCTCAGTTTACACTAACATTCGCTTCCATCAATTATTTTTGCAGTATACGCAATTTCTTTTCCGGGATAATCCGGTCTTAACAGCTGCCGGACAGCCTCCATTCCGATCTCACGCTGATTAAAGTCTGAGTAGAATGTCCATTGATCCGCAGGAAAATCTGCTTTCTGCTTCATATCCACAAATCCGCAAAGAATCTGCGGATAATGTTTTCTTATCACTTCAAAAGCTTGAACCGTATTCACCAGAACTCCATCCGGCTGAATTTCCGGATTCTCTTTCAGTGTCTTTTTCAAAATTCTGTCGACTTCCGCCGAGGTACAGATATCAGGGATATTGACGATCAGCGGTTTTAATTCCGGATCCCATTCTTCACAGGCAGAGAGAATAATTTCTCTGATCGGAGAAGCATCTTCATTAGCAAAGCGCATCAGAAAAACCGGATTTTTTGCCCCGCGCTCAAAAAGATGGATCGTCAAATCCCGGAGTGCTTCACTTGTCTTAAAATGCAGACGGCTCCATTTTTCCGCATGAATGATTCCCGGGAAATCGTGAGGTCCATCATCATGGATCAAAGCCACCCGGCATTTGCTCTGGGCAAGAAAACCGAAAATCGTACGGAACCAGTAGGACGATAAGACGACCCGACTCTCCGAATTCAAGTTGAAAAGAGCTTCCCAGTCTATGTCATTCAAATCATTTGTCGGGGAAACAGGAATCGTTTCTATCTCACAGGAATGTCTTCTTGCTTCCTCCATCGCTCCGCTGAACTGGGCTGATAAAAAACCGGAATACAGGCTGATATTTCCGGCACACGGCATCATGACTGTGATCTTTCTCCGGGGAATACTTTCACTGATAAATGACCCTTGTCCTTTCACCCGGCGGATCAGATGTTCCTCTTCCAGCATCCCCAGTGCATGACGCAAAGTATCCCGGGAAACGTTGAGACTTGCAGCAAAATCAACCTCTCTTTTTGCCAATAAAGCACCCGCCGGCAAACGGCGTTTCAGAATATCATTCCGGATGGAATGGTAGATTTTCAATGCTTTTTTAGGGCGTCTCATCGTCTTGAAATCCATGTTTTGAGTTCATAACCATACTTGCTATCCCTCTAAGTATTAATCTAACGTATGAATTTCATTTTACAAGTATTTTTATTAAAAAAAATCGAAAAAAAGTAAGCTCTGTTCCCAATAAAGGTTGATTTATGATCGGGGAAGAAGGGAAAAAATTTTGAGGAAATTTTTTCCCTTCTTCCCCGAACCCCATCATCCTTTTTCAAACCTTTTTGCGGCATTCCGATTTTTGCGACGCAAAAATCAAAATGCCATCCTTGGGTTAAAACAGCGTAAAGATTTACCAACCTGTAAGGGGAACAGAGCCTAATCTAAAGAATCACTCTTTATTTGATCTTCTCTTGCGGAACTTCTCCCAGAACGGTTTCTTTTCTTCCCCATCACGGCGGGAAGGTCTGTCATTCCGTCTGAAATTTTTCCGTTCCCGGAATTCACCGCCGGAATGTTCAGAAGAGGATTCCCCGCCTTCCCCGCGCTGAGTTCTGCGTTCCTGAAATGCTTCTCTGCGGCGTTCCCGGCGGAAACCGCCATCCACACTGCGATGATCACCCCCGCGGCGATTACCGCCGCGATCCCGTTTCCGGGGACCGGCAGCACACTCACGGACTTCCGGGTCTCCCGGTTCCATTGATGCAATAATCCGTTCCGCCAGACTCTTTGTGGTATTCACAATCGTGATATCGCTGCCGCATTCGATTCTGCCAAGTTCCACAGACCGGATTCCCGCACGGAGATGAATCAGTTCCAGCAGTTCCGGAACAGAAAATCCGCTTGCTTTTCCTGCTGCAAATTCCAACCGGACAAAGTCGCTTGCCCTGCCCTGCTCCCGGACTTCTCCTTCCGGACGTTCTCTGCGATTTCGTTCTTTCGGAGCATCCTGACGGACCAGTTCTTCGTATGCTTCAGGATCCAATGTGGAGGCATAATGGAGTTTCAGCAGAGCTGCAATGATTCCTGCCGGATGAGCTATCCGCATCAGTTCAGCGGCAAAACCGTAATAACATGCACAGTCACCGGATTCTGCAAGGGTCTGAAGCGTTTCAACAAGACGCGCCTTTTTGGCATCCGCAACATCCGTTCCTTTGGGCAGAGTTCCTTTTTCAATGGGAACAGCCACTTTCTTGCGGATCATTGCAAACCGCCGCCGTTCGCCCGGTGTGACAAAAGTAATTGCAATCCCGGTTTTTCCCGCACGTCCGGTTCTGCCGACACGGTGGATATAGGGTTCCACTGATTCCGGAACAGAATAGTTGATCACATGGGTCAGGTTATTCACATCAATTCCGCGGGCAGCCACATCTGTCGCAATCAGAATCTTGAATTTTCCCGCTTTGAAATTGGAAATCACCCGTGTCCGTTGCGCTTGAACAATATCCCCGTGGATCGCATCCACAGGAATTCCTTTCGCAATCAAAGCCTCTGCCAGATCATCTACATCTTCACGGGTACGGCAGAAGACCATGGCATACATATCCCCTTCCAGATCAATCAAACGGGTCAATACATCAAGTTTGCTCTCTCTGGGAATTTCATAGTAAATCTGCTTGGTCAACGTATCACAAACAGCCGGTGCAGTACGGACGATTTCATATCCGGGACGCATATACTGAACTGCGATCCGCTGGATTTCCGGCGGCATCGTTGCTGAGAACATCAGCATCCGCTTTTCCGCAGGTGTAGCTGCAAGGATCTTTTCAATATCTTCGATAAATCCCATATCCAGCATTTCATCCGCTTCATCCAGTACCATGAAACGGACTTCATTCAGCTCAAGCCGGCCCCGTTCGATCAAATCGATCACACGTCCGGGTGTTCCGACAATCACATCAATCCCGCTGCGGAGCAAACCAAGCTGAATCCCGATATACTGTCCTCCGTAAAACGGTGCAATCTTCAAACCATTGTCACCTTCAATGGAATTCAACTCATCAGCAACCTGTATGGAGAGTTCGCGGGTGGGTGTCAAAATCAAAGCACGGGGATTCCTGGATTCGCCCGGCTTGACAGATTCCAGAATCGGAATCCCGAATGCTGCAGTTTTTCCGGTTCCGGTCTGTGCCTGACCGATCACATCTTTTTCCCCGGCGAGCAGCAGGGGTATTGTTTGTTTCTGAATGGGAGACGGCTCAACAAATCCTTTTGCAGCCAATGCCCGCAGAATATGTTCTGAAATTCCAAGTTCTCTGAATTGTTCCGGCAGTTCCATAAATGTTCCTTCAGCGTTTGATCATATAAAAAAATGGGGACCCATGTACGGATCCCTCAAAAAAAAGTTCTCTTCATCCGTTCGGTTATGACCGGGCAATGTAATCTCTCAGATAAATCCCGATTCTGTACAAAGCTGTCGCTGTAAAAATCGCAATAATGATATATTTTGTTGTCGGTGAAAAATTCATCCGTGATTCCGTGGCAATATAAAGCACCCCGAGCAGAATCAGAGGTGTCAGCCACGGACGCGGCTTCAACGCATTGATTTCCGGAGACTGAGCCTTGAAAACAGGATATCCCTGACAACCATCCGGAACACCGATCCCTGCCCAGAAAATCACGAGTTTTCTGCGGTCTTTCAAATAAACTGTTGCATTTGCTCCCATTCCGACAGCCTGAATATCACTCCACGGAAGAAAAATCACCTTCCCGGGTTTCAGCTGAAACTCTATCCCTTTCGGAGTCATCGTCATAGCTCTGGAAAAAGTCCGTTTCCAGGAAAAGAACGGCATGATTCCCCACAGGAAAAAGAGAATACTGAACGGCATCATAATCAGCGGATTGTGCGCTTTGTGCAATGCGCCAAGCGCAACAGCGGACATAATACCGAAAATCACGATGGAGAAAAATATCATCAGAGCCGTATTGCCTTTGATTGTCTGATTCATCGCTAAACTTCCTTCTCTCCGGAACAACTTACACCGGAGTGTTGCCGGGTAAAAACCCGTTTGGTTCTCAGAACAGGGCAAATCCCATATTAAAGTGGAATCTCAACTTGCTCTTCAGACCAGGCTGATTGTTGAGAACCGGGTATGCCAAATCAAGCTTGATCGGCGCATTGACTGCCGGAAGCTGAATTCTCAAGCCGTAACCGACACCGACATTGACATGACTGAATGGGTTTTTACGGAAATCTGTGGCTCCACCGACATCAACAAATGCCGCACCGCGGATGAAACGCCAGATCGGATGGGAAAGCTCCGCTGTAAAGAGATACATGAAGTTTCCGCCCATATTGTCCTTGAAACTGTCAACAGGACCGATACTGCGGTACGGAAAACCTCTGATCGAGTCGCCGCCGCCGAGGAAATAACGTTCATAAAGCGGAACATCACCATCCCAGTCATCCAGCATTCCAATCATACCGACTTTCGCGCCCATGGACAATATCAGCATCTTGTCAAAGAAGGAAATATAGTTGCTTCCCTTCAATTCCAATCGCATGTAATCATGTGAACCGCCCAAAGCTCTGGAAGAGAATGAGGTCAGCAAATTCACATTGTAACCGGATGTCGGATTCAATGCACTGTCACGGGTATCCCGGTCAATTGTAAAATGAATCCGTCCGACAAAATCACTGCCGCGCTGGCTCCGCAATTCCGGTGAAAGCCATTTATCCATCTTATGAACGCGGACATGTTCAAATGTATAACCGCCGCTGATCGTTGTAAAATCATCAAAAATACGTTTGGTCAATGATGTTGTAAAACCGATCCGCTGTTCTTCCCAATCGTCATATACAACGTTCCGCATATAGCCGGAAACATCCCAGCGCAACGGTATTCCAAAAAGCCACGGTTCCGTAAAATCTGCCTCAAAGTCCATATTATCGGTACCAACCAATGCAAGCAAACGTGCCCGCTGTCCACCGCCGGTGAAGTAATTTTTGGGATCAAGAATATCCATATTGGAATGGGTCAACTCAATCATCCCAGCCAATCCGTCACTGTCAGAGTAACCTCCGCCAATACGCGCATGGAGAAAATTCTTTTCCTCAACTTTGATATCAATATCCTTCGTTCCGACTTCGGGAGAGTTGACAGAAACAGCATCCACTTTGTGGAAATATCCCATGCCCATCAAACGGCTGCGGGAGGCTTTAATCCGCTCTTTGTCGACCGCATCCCCGGGCGCGATAGCAAGCTCACGGCGGATCATATGGTCCTTTGTCCAGCGGTTACCGGAAATAAAAACTTCACGCACTTTGTAAGGAAGACCTTCGGTAATCTCAAACACAACATCGACTTTGTGCGTCCGGTAATCCGGAACCCGTACAGGCTTTGCCTGAAAATCAATGTATCCCAATGGAGAATAATCTTCTTCCAGCTTTTCAACAGAAAGCCGTTCCAAATCTGAACTGAAGGGTTTTCCGGGAACCAATTTGACCTTTTTCAACAAATCTTTATCTGAAAAACGGACACCTCCGCGGACACTCACTTCGCCAACAACGTACGGTTTTCCTTCATCAATCTCAAAAACAAGATCCACTCTTTCCGGTTTCCCTTCAACAGTATTCATCTTGACTTGTTTTACCTGAAAATCAAGATATCCCTTGCTGAAATACGCCTCACGCAAACGGATAATATCTTTGTCAAGTTCCCGCTTTTTCAGAAGTCCCATGTTAAGGAAAGGTACCCAGCTGAACATAGATTTCTGATTGGCAATCCGTTCTGAAAGGTCAGACTGTGAAAATGCTTTCACTCCCTGAAATGTAACACTGTTAAGAACCATTTTCAGATTTTCACGAATCTTGAATACAACATTGATTCCGCCTTCAACGTGACGGGTATGTGTGTAACTGACCGTTACATCATTCAATCCTTCCGCAGCATAGAAATCACGCAGAGCATTGATCGTTTCACTTAAACGCTTATCATTCAGCGGCGCACCAATGGCAAGATTCATGTGTTCATAAAGTTTCTCGGACGGATATTTCTCGTTTCCTTCAAATTTCACACTCCGTACAATATCCTTCGGAACAACGTGAAAAATCAAATCAACATTCCCGTCAGCACGCTTCTTTGTCTCTGAACGGATATCTGCAAAAAAACCTGTATTGTACAAACGCTTGATATCTTCATTGACAATCTGCTCATCATAAGGAGCTCCCTTGCGGCTCTGAACATTGAAATTCAAAATATCTTTGCCGAACCGGTAGGTTCCTTCCTGACGGAATTCAACAGAATTGATCTCCTGAGCAGATAACATCACTGTCATCAGAAAAAATATAACAGGCAAAACAGCAAAAAGGCGTTTCATTTTCCCAACATCTCCTTCTATTCTTTCGCAGATTTCGGCACATCTCCGTCATCATACTTGTGTTCAATACAACGGAATTCCATCAATTCTTTCACAAACTGAACTTTCACTGTTCCGGTTTTTCCGTTACGGTTCTTTTCTACAATGAGATATGTAATTGCATCTTTCCCGGAACCTTCTTTGGAATCCTCACGGTTACGGTGAATAAAGCAAACCACGTCAGCATCCTGCTCAATTGCCCCGGATTCACGCAAATTGCTCAACTTGGGCAGTGAGTCAGCCTGTTTTTCCGCTTTACTGCCGCCTCCGCCGCTTTTTTCCGTTTCACGGTTCAACTGAGCCAAAACAAGAATCGGAATATTCAGCTCCTTCGCAATGGCTTTCAAACCGCCGGAAATATTCGCAACCGTCACCTGACGGCTCTCTTCCGCTCCTCCGGCTTTCATCAGCTGAAGGTAGTCAATTACTATCAAATCAATATCTTCCTGTGCTTTCAGCTTTCTCGCCTTGGCACGGAGTTCATAAACTGAAATCCCCGGTGTGGCATCAATAAACAGTTCCGTTTTCCGCAAAGATGCCACAGCACCGGTCAATCTGGGAATATCGGAAGCCTCAAACCGCCGCTCGTAAAAAGCTGTAATCGGAATCTTGGCTTCTGTACAAAGCATACGTTGGGCAATCTGCGTATCTGTCATTTCCAAACTGAAGAATGCAACGCGTTTGCGGCGGGGCTCCGCCTCTTTCTGAATAATATTCCGGATGATATTCAAAGCAAGTGCCGTTTTTCCGATAGAAGGACGGGCGGCAAGAACAAACATTTCACCGCGCTTCAATCCTCCACCGATCAGATTGTCCAAATCCGGGAAACCTGTAGGAATACCGGGTTCAACCTTACCCTGACCAATAGCAACCAATTCGTCAAAGGTCTTGTGCAAAATCTTTTTCAAGGGACTGATTTCCGGCTGAACAAAACTGTTGCGGACATTGAAGATATCTGATTCCACTTTGTCCATCAGAGTGCTGACACTTTCCGTTCCGCCGCGGCAAAGTTCCACGGACGAAGCACAGACACGCATCATTTCCCGGAGCATCGCGTAATCTTTCAGATGTTTGCACCAGGATTCCAGGTGTGCCGTACTTGCAGCATGCTGCTGGATTTCAAGAAGAACGATCTCTCCGCCGATCTGATCCATCCGCATATTCTTGCGGAGCCAATCGGAAACAGAGAGCAAATCTATCGCCATATTGTTAGCGTTCAAGCTGAGGATCGCTTCATACACCACAGCATGAACAGGGTCCTGAAACATTACGTTTGCCACGGACCTGAGATGTGTACTTTCAGGAGATTCCCCCTTGCGGCGAAGCTCCTTTTTCAAAGATTCGGAGGTCTGCTGAACCCCCATGACAGTCATAACAGTATCGAGAGAGGAACTGTCAAGTAAAATAGCAGACAGAACACAGCGTTCTGTCTCAAAGTCGTAAAGACGCGGATCCGCGGGCATCGTTTTTGACACTCGCGGACCAGCATTTTTCTGCTGTACGGAACCGGCATTTGAGCCGGGTTCCGTATATGTAGCATTTTCCGGCATAAGAAATCCGTCAGACAGCTCTGGAAACTTTCACGTTGAGATCCATGCGGACCTTCTGGTGAAGCTTGAGGGTGACAACGAAGTCACCGAGAGTACGGATTGCTTCGGGAATGATAACGCGCTGGTGATCCAGCTTGATTCCGTTGGCTGCAATTGCATCTGCAATCATGCGGTCAGAAACGGAACCGAAAAGGTGTCCGTCTTCAGAAGCCTGAGTGAAGATTTCGACATTGAGAGCTGCGAGCTTTTCAGAGAGAGCCTGAGCAGCTTCGAGTTCTTCCTGACGCTTGGCTTCAATTTTTTCTTTCTGAGCAGCGAGCTGACGGAGAGCGGAAGTGGTAGCAACCGCTGCGAGCTTGCGGGGAATCAGATAGTTTCTGCCATAACCGGCAGCAACGTTGATCTCTTCACCGGCAAGACCGAGATCTTCCACATCCTGCAAAAGAATCAGTTTCATGGAGGCCATAGTAAGTTTTCCTTCCTTCGTTAGTTGTTCAGATTAGAGAACCAAGCTCACAATACGGGCTCTCTTGACGGCAACGCTCAGCATCTTCTGGTGCTGGAGGCATGTGCCGGTGATACGGCGGGGAAGAATACGACCTTTTTCTGTCTGGAACTTCTTCAGAAGTTCAGCATCCTTGAAGTCGATGAAATTGATTTTGCTTTCGCAGAATCTGCAAATTTTCGGCTTGACAGTGCGTCTTTTCAGGCGACGCTTTTTGTTCTGCATCATTGCCATGGTTTCTACTCCTGTATGGATTTTATTGTTTGATTCGATCAAAATGGAATGTCATCTTCAATTCCGGCAATATCTTCCGGCGGCATCGGCGGAGGCATATCAACGGGTTCATTCGGAACCTGCGGCGGCAATCCGCCGTGATTTCCCTGCGGCGCAGCAGGTCTGCTGTAAGACTGCTGATATCCATTGTTCTGAGGATATCCGCCATTCTGCTGATATCCGCCGGACTGCTGGTAGCCGCCATCCTGCTGATACTGTGTGCGATACTGGGAACGCGGTGCATAACCGCCTTCCGGTCCATCCTGCGGCACCTGACGCTGCCGATAGGCAGGCTGTGACGGCGGAGGAGTCATTCCGGAAGGATCCCCGGACATCTCACGGCGGTCAAGGAACTGCACCCGTTCTGCGGTTACACGCAGACGGGAACGCTTTTTCTGTTCCTTGTCCGTCCACTGATCGTATTGAAGACGTCCCTCGATGAACACTGATGACCCCTTCTGAATGAACTTACCGCATGCTTCTGCCTGTTTTTCCCAGACAATGATCTCGACAAAACAAGGTTCATCACGATCCTGTCCGCGGCGATTCACAGCAATACCGAATTCACAAACGGCAGATCCGGACGGTGTATAACGCAATTCCGGTTCACGGGTCAGATTTCCCATCAGAAATACTTTATTCAGAGATGCCATAGTGTCCTCCTTTTCCCTGGGACTTTAATTATTCCGCCAAAGTTGCGCCGGCGATTGCAGGCACGCCTTCCGGACGTTCGTAGTTGACGATCAGAATTCTGATCACACGTTCATCCAGACGGTACATATTGCGGACTTCTTTGCACTTGAGAGAATCAAGCTCGAACACATAATCCCAGTAGATACCGGTTTTACGTTTCTTGATTTCGCGGGCAAACTGCTTGCGGCCCATTTCATTCGCCTCGATCAGCTTACCGCCCATGCTTTCAAGATTCTTTCCGAATTCTTCGGAAAAAGCCTTGCCCTCGTCCTCGACTTTTCTCACGTCAAGGATGAATACTGCTTCATACTTTTTCAAGACTCCACCTCCTGTGGTGTGTTATATTTTTTATTGGAATGCAGTTCTTAATTCATTCTTCAATTTCGATCGCGGTATTCACCGGATTGAACCGACACATTGCCTCATCTATCCCGCGTCTCTGGAGCAGCTCCAACGCTTCCACGGCTTTTCCGATCAGAGCTTCATAAATCTCACGCTCTTTTCCGGAAAAACGACCCAGAACATAATCCGGATCCCGCTTCGCATCTTCCGTTCCTATCCCGATCCGCAATCTGGGAAAATTTTCAGTTCCCAGCGTTTCAATGATAGATTTCATCCCGTTGTGACCTGCACTTCCACCGTTCTTCCGTAAACGCATCCGTCCGACAGGAAGATCAATGTCATCATAGATCACCAGGATTTCCGATGGTTTCAGGGATTCCCCTCTCACCACCGAAAACACCGCATTTCCACTCAAATTCATGAAGGTCAGCGGTTTGAGAACGATCAGTTTCTCTCCGGCGAAACTCCCTTCACGGGCTTCCCCGCTGCGGGCATTCCGCACCCGGAATGATTTCACATGTCCGGCCAGAAAACGATCTACCACATCAAACCCCGCATTGTGCCGTGTTCCAGCATATTCAGCTCCGGGATTGCCCAATCCTACGATCAGGCGGCAGCTTCCGTTTCCAGCCATTGTGTGATACTTTCCGTAATCTTATTTCTTGCCAGCTTCACGGGCAGCAGCACGTTCAGCTTTTTCTTTTTCGCCAATCACTTCAGGTTCATTTGCACCGGCTTCTGCAGGAACATCTTCCTTGACAGCAGCAGGATCAACAACTGCAAACAGGGTCACATCGCCGTTGGTCTTGGCAACAACACCTTCGGGGAGAGCCAAGTCACGAACGCGGAAAGATGCACCGAGTTCAACAGCAGAAATGTCTGCAACGATTGCTTCGGGAAGAAGACCGGGGAGACATTCAACTTCGATTTCATGAACATATTCTTCCAGCATACCGCCCTTGCCGCATCCGGCAGGATCGGTGTGTCCGCGATGAAGGGGAACAACTGCGGTGATGGGTTTGGTCATATCAACTGCAAGGAAGTCAATGTGGCTTGCTTTGCCTTTGATAAAGTTGTTCTGAACTTCTTTCACGAGAACGAGTGTTTCAACTCCGTCTTCCATCAGGGAGACCAGATTGAATTCAAATTTCTGGAGAGATTCCCATTCAGACATGAGAACAGAAACGTTCTTCGGGGCGGTGGTTTTGCTGTAAACAACAGCAGGGATCATTCCCTTGGCTCTGACTCTGCGGGCTTCATTGCTGCCTTTTGCAGCGCGGGAAGTCACATTGAGAACATGTTTTGTTGCCATTATGTATCCTTTCGTTTTATAAAATTGCTTTACCTTAAAGCAGATTATCTGTCATGGAATCATCCCGGAACAGACAGGAGATTGATTCGCTGTGGTGAATTCTCTTGATCGCTTCCGCAAACATCGGTGCAGTACAGAGAACTTTCAATTTGGGGCCTTGCACCGTCTGGGGAACTGTATTGGTTGTAACCAACTCTTCAATGGGGCTGTTATTCAGTTTTTCCATTCCTTTTTCATTCAGAAGGGAGTGGGAAACAACTGCATAGATCTTTTTGGCGCCTTCGCGTTTCAGCAGTTCAGCTGCACCGCAAAGAGTTCCGGCTGTTGAGGTCATATCATCAGTGATGATACAGTTGCGTCCTTTGACATCACCGACAAGGTGAGAAGATTCAACAGTGGTGGCATCCACGCGGCGTTTTGCAACAACAGCAAATCCGCAGTTCAGTTTATCAGCAAAGGAGTGTGCCATCTTGACACTTCCGGAGTCGGGAGAAACCACGACGGAATCCGGACCGACATGTGCCTGTGTCCGGAGATATTTCACCAGAATGGGTGATGCATAGACATGATCCACAGGAATATCAAAGAATCCCTGGATCTGCTGACAATGCAAATCCATTGCAAGAACGCGGTTTGCACCTGCTTTAGTCAGAAGATTTGCCACAAGTTTGGCGGTAATGGGCACGCGGGGACGGTCTTTTCTGTCCTGACGCGCATATCCGTAATAAGGAAGAACTGCTGTGATTCTTGCTGCAGATGCGCGTTTTGCAGCGTCAATCATAATCAGAAGTTCCATCAGGTTTTCGTTTGCCGGACAGCATGTCGGCTGAACGATGTACATGTCTGCATTACGGAGATTATCGGTGTACTGTACGAAGATTTCTCCATCAGGGAAGCGCTGGATTGTTGCATGGCCAAGCTCGACATGCAGATGCTTTGCAATTGCCTCCGAAAGTTCGGGGTTCGCTGTTCCGCTGTAAAGCCTGATTTCTGTGCTGCTTCTCATTTTCCCTTCATGGCCTCCATAAAAAGGTGTTCATCTTGCGAGACTTGAAGGGGAAAGAACCTGACCGCACATCCCCGGTGCGAATCAAGTTTGATACAACCTTATGGGTATGTCTGCTGAATCTCTGATTCATGCTTTACCGCTTGCAGACTTCGTATCCTTATTCCGGATCAAGGCTCATTACTATAATTCATGGTTAGGTAATTTACACCATGAAACATGATTTGTCAAATTTTTTCTGAAAAAATATCGTTTTTTTATTGTGTTTTCTATTCAAAATCCCTTGCCTGATGAACGGAAGAAAACGGGAATCAACGGAGAGCCATTCCCCGGGCACTCGGGCAAACTCCGTACATCCCCAGCCGATCCTTGGCGAATGCGCCCATGCCCCTCCGGGGCTGAAAACAAGATCGGACGAATCAGACCCGTCCGACAAGTCCGATTAGACCAATCCTAATGTTTAAAAACCGTTATCAATCTCTCCTGATAACACGGCAGTTATAAGGGAAACTTGCACTCCATCCACCTTTTTCAAATTTATAATTCCGCGGAATCGTCACTATACGCAAGTTTTTGCAACCGTAAAACGCAGAATTTCCAATATTCGTCACGCTATTCGGAATCGTCACGCTTCTCAAGTTGCCGCACATTAAAAACGCACTCTTCCCAATACTCGTCACGCTATTTGGAATCGTCACACTCGTCAACATATAACAACCGGAAAACGCAAAATCACCAATACTCGTCACGCTATTCGGAATCGTCACACTACTCAAGTTGGAACAACGGGAAAACGCAGAATCCCCAATACTCGTCACGCTATTCGGAATCGTCACACTACTCAACTTGGAACAATCGGAAAACGCCTTTTCCCCAATGCTCGTCACGCTATTTGGAATCGTCACACTACTCAAGTTGGAACAATCGGAAAACGCACCAACCCCAATACTCATCATGCCATCAGGGATCTTGATACTCGTCAATCCGCAACCGGAAAACGCCTTTTCCCCAATGCTCGTCACGCTATTCGGAATCGTCACACTACTCAACTTGGAACAACCGGAAAACGCAGAATTCCCAATACTCGTCACGCTA
>JAFVTF010000088.1 GCA_017503375.1 Lentisphaeria bacterium
TTTGAGGAAATTTCTTCCCTTCTTCCCCGAACCCCATCATCCTTTTTCAAACCTTTTTGCGGCATTCCGATTTTTACGATGTAAAAATCGAAATGCCATCTTAAAGTTGAAATAGCAGAAGGATTTACCAACCTGTATGGGAAACAGGGCTTATGGTATATCAGCAGCGATGATAGTTGCTTTGATTATAACAAATCCGGAAGGATAGAAGCTCTCAAAGTTCCAGGGATGTTAATAATAGCACTATTGATTGACTGTTTTTCTGCTTTGATTATGGCGGAACACTTGACAAAAACAGAAAAATATGTTATAGTAGAATTGTATCCCCAATGTTGTCCCAGTCAATCATTGTGACTGAAACGAAGTTGTAAAACAACAGAAAAAAGGTGAAATATTTTATGAAGAAAATAATTGTTTTTCTGTTTCTGGTGGCTTGTATTGCAGGTTTTGCCACAGCTCCGGACTATCGTCCGAAGTTTGATAAAACTCCATACAAAGGAACTGTTTGGACGCAGGTCAATCCATGGTGGTTTCCTGCAAAAGCGCGGGTCGATGACTCCGGCGGACCCAATTATGCCCGGAAAATACATCTCTCTGCAGAACAGTGGGGCAGTGCCGCAGCAGACAGTTATAAGTATGGCAGATTGAACTGGCAGGTGGAACTTCATGTTCCGGCTCCCGGATTCGCCAATCTTATGAAAGAAATGATGAAACAGGCTCAAAAGTTCAATGTTGATGCAAAATTTTCCATTTTTCTTGTTTATTACGGGGGGAAAGGACCGAGGAATCTGCAAAAAGAAATTGATGCAACAGTCCGACAGCTTGATATGCTGAAAGAGGAGTTCAAAAGCAGTCCCTCAATCTTCCGTATGAACGGGGCTCCCGTTATTTCCGTCTATACTCCCGGCTATTTCAAACCGGAAGAGTGGGGAAAATTGATCCCGGCAGTAGAAGCAAAATGCGGAAAATTTATCTGGCTCCTGAATACCTGCCGTTCTCCTGCAGCAGATTCAGACCCTGTGAAAGGAACTGCTTGGGTCAAACGTTATATTCCTTATTTTGACGGTGTCAGTCAGTATGGTAATTATTCTGCCACCAGTCAGCAGGTGCATGATAAATGGCTTTCTGAACTGATGCACAAGGAATATCCGCATAAAATTCTGGAATTGAGCTGTCAGAATACCTACAGCAATCATTTTCATTTCGGCGGGGCTCCGACAAAACTTTCATTGAAATGGCGGAGATCTTTTGACAGTGCCATGGCTGCAAAGCCGGATTCCATTGTCATGACAAATTTCTTCGATCATTACGAAAATTCTTTGATTCTTCCCTGTTATGAACGGGAAGATTTTCTCCTCCGCTATGCGGAAAAACGGATCGCTGACTGGCGGAAAGAACCGTTCAGAAAACAGAAACGACCGGAACTTGTACTTACCAATTATGTGACAGTTCAGCTCGGACAGCAGAATCTTGACTTTGAAGTGATCGGTTTTCCCATCGAGTCCCGTCACAAAAAAGTTACATTGAATCTGGATCTTTGTGATACATCCGGCAAAGTTCTTTATTCCTTCCCTGAAAAAGAGATGGATCTGACAGAACTTTCTGTTGCAGAATTTTCTGTTCCTTCCGAAAAATTCTCCCGGGAACGCGGAATCGTTCCCAGACTCCGTTATAAATGGGTCGGCAGGGATTTTGAAATGAATTACAATCCCATGACATTGCTCAATCCCTCCATCCGGACTTATTGGATGTTCTGGGCCAGATCAACAAAAAATACACTGGTCTGCAAAGTCAATAAAAAAGAGTGGTACTTGAACGGTGCAAAACCGGGTTCAACAGTTTTATGGGAAAATGACGGCTTTGCCGGAATTACTGCTTTTGTGGAAACTGTTTACGGAAAATCCCCCCGGGAAGGTCATACAACCTGGCGGATCATGCGGAACGGATTGGAATATTATACCCGTTCAGAAAAAAATGGCGGAATGAATTTCACTCGGGCACTTCAGCTGCCGTCACCGGGCGATGCTCTCAACTGGTATCATCTGGAATTGGAAAACAAAAACGGATTCCGTTATCAGACTCTTCCCATCTGGATGAGCAATAACAGGCGTCCGGGATTTGTGCAAATGCCGATTTTTACCAAAAGCGGCATAAAGGATGTTGAAGTGGAAAAGGCGGCTGTCCCCTATTTCTATTATCCCTGCAATGCTGATAACGGTCAGCTGCTTCTGGATCATTCCGGCTATATGCACAATGGCAGACTGAACGGTTCCGGTTACGGAGGCGGTCATCTTGGATATACCGCATACTATCATTATCATAATGGTTCTGTTAAACCGAACTTGAATCCGGCATTTCAGCGTGATGAAAACGGAAATGGGTATTTGAAGTTCAATGGAAAAGAGTACGCTCTGATTTTCGGCGGAACCGCATTCCCCGGAGCTGCAACTTATGAACTCAGTGTCCGTCCTTCCGCTTTGGGAACGGAAATGGGGCTTCTGGGAACTGCCGGAGGACAGATCAATTTGAGTATTGCTCCCGATGGCCGCCTGAAAGCAGTCCGCGGTGCAACACTGTTTTCCAAAACAAAACTGGAGGTTGGTAAATGGTATAAAATCGCTCTGGTTTATGACTTGAGAACACTGAAATTGTATATCAATGGAAAACTTGATGCCGAAACAAAGTCCGTTGCAGTTCACAGTCCGGGATCAATCAATCATCTTTCCCTCGGCTCTCTTTGCGGCTGGCTTCATACTCCGAAAAAACATCTTCGCGGTGATATCCGTAAAGTGAGATTATATGGAAGAAATTTAACAGAAAAGGAATTCCTGAAATGAAAAAAAAATTCACCCTGAATGAATTGATCGTGACTGTTGCACTCGTAAGCATCGGAGCCTGTGCTGTTGCGGCAGTTGCGGAAAAAACAGTAAAACCCGAAGTAACAGCCTGTGCAAATAATATGAAACAACTCTCTCTGGCTGCACTTCAATATGCCAAAGATAACAACAATACTTTGCCGGGAACAACCTATGATGTCGGCAAAAACTGGCAGTTGAGGATCGCTCCGTATCTGGGATATAAGAATGTCAAACCCGGATGGAGACCCAATGATTATCCGATCTACAAGTGTCCGGCAGACAAGACCGCTCCTGCAAAATTCCTTGCGCCCAATGCTCATATCGCAAAAATCAGCTATTGTGCAAACCTTACTCTGATTGATTTTGATACTGCCGATGCCAATACGGACCGTCATAAAGGCGGACGGAATCTGGATAAGGTGGCAAAACACAATATGACGATTCTTTTTGCAGAACACCATGCGCCCGATCAGTCTCTCCGTTACGGCGCAGCAGCAAAATGCTATCAGCCCGGATATACTTATGAATATTCAAAACCCAGAGGAACTTTAGAAAATGATGATGCAAAAGTAGGTTATCATGATTACAAAAACAACTGGGTCATGCTTGATGGACATGTGGAATACATGAATTACGAGGCAACTCTGAAGCCCGTTAACAGATGGATCCTTCATAAATAATCCAAACGGAATCAATAAAACAGGGCTGCGGCACAGAAACAAGTGCGGCAGCCCTTTCTTTTTTACTTTAAGCTCTGTTCCCCATACAGGTTGGTAAATCCTTCTGCTATTTCAACTTTAAGATGGCATTTCGATTTTTACATCGTAAAAATCGGAATGCCGCAAAAAGGTTTGAAAAAGGATGATGGGGTTCGGGGAAGAAGGGAAGAAATTTCCTCAAA
>JAFVTF010000089.1 GCA_017503375.1 Lentisphaeria bacterium
CACGCAAGACAGTTTTTCAGTGTTCCGAAAAACTGTAGAGGATACCGAGGATGCGGACAGCGTGAAGCTGATGCCGTCAAGTGGCATCTTAAATGCTGTCGTAGCAGTTATCGTTCTCATGATCGGAAATCCCCTAAACTTTAGTAAGCTCGCCGATTCCACAACTTTCTGCTGCGAAATCCAGCTTGCTTGGTAACGTTCAAATAAAAACCGAACGCAATCGAACACAAATATGTTTTTTACTTGGTCGGTTTTCGGCACATTTGCTGAAAAATGAGGATTTCTCCCCACGTTACAACAATATAGAAAATATATCACACTAAATCATAATTACAAGAAGAAAAATAAGATTATTTCCGAATTTTTATGAATTTTGGGAATCTATGTGTTGAATGTTTTTTGTTGAAAGATGTTTTAATGGATTGATTGTTTAGGACTCCGATGTTTTGCGGGGAAATATTTTGTTGTTATTTTATGTTCAATAAGTCTTTCTGAAAATGACAGATTGTTTGAAAAAAAACGGTTCTTCGACGGTTTGTGCCAGAACTGAGCAGAAAATAGAAGAAAATTGAAAGACGAAATTGAAAAAGACCAACATTGTACCTATCGTTTAATATCCACAAAAAACAATAGGAGAAATACAATGTCGGTACACCACGAATCCGTGGATTTCAACAAGAGAAGATAAAATATTCTCAAAAGAGCGTAAAATTATCTTGAAGCGCACAAAACATCAATGTACCCGCTGCGGCTCTGAAAGCGTTACTGTCGTCCCATTCCGAGTCCGTCAAATTCGTGGTGAATCTCTGGGATATTGCCGACATGTAATATTGGAATTTACAATACATCGTGTATATTGTCATGAATGTCATCATCGTGAATTGGAACATATTCATTTTCTTTCTCATCCGAAATCCAGACTGACAAAATCGTTGGAACGCACGATACTAGAACTTCGTCAACATATGAGCATTAAAGCACTTGCTGATTTCTACGATTTGCGTTGGCATACGATAAAAGAATTGGAAAAGAAACATTTGCAAAAGAAATATTACCATATTCAAACAGCACATATCAAGGCGATCGGGATTGATGAAATTCATGTAGGGAGAGGAATGAAAAATAAACAATTTTTAACAATAGTCCGAGATTTACAATCGGGAGCTGTTATTCATGTTGGAGAAGGAAAAGGTATTGCAGCGTTGTCAGGAGCATTAAAAAAGTTAAAGAAAAGTAAACTGAAAGTAGTAACAATGGATATGGCAAACTCTTACTATTCATGGATATCTGAAAACTTTCCCAAAGCGCATATTGTATTTGATCATTTTCATGTCATCAAATTGATGAATGATAAATTAGATGCCGTACGGCGAAGACTTACCGCAAAAATGAATGATTATCAACGTAAACAAATAAAAGGATTGCGTTTTATTTGTCTTATGAGGCAATTTCAAAAGTCTTCAAAAATGCCTGATCTTGTTGCGATCTGAAAACGGGGCGTTTTTGGCTTGTCCGCCGTAGCCTTGGCGAAGGTGGATGGCTATTTACCACGCCTTGTCACGGCATAGCCGTAAGGCGACGCCGGAACAAAACTACCATTTTCATCTCATCAACAATCTTTTTTCAGTCAAATTTTGCCGGACTTTTGAAATTACCTCTCGTATTTCTGATTTTTATATTTTTCTGCCTATTTCTGTCACAAACCGTGGATAAATCATTTTCTGCGATAAAAGCTGGGAGAATGTCCGGTTTCCCTGCGAAAAAAACGGTAAAAATTGGAAATATCGGAAAAACCACACATCATGCAGATTTGCGAAACAGGGTAAGAACTGTTTTTAAGCAGTTCAACAGCATAAGAAATACGGTTTTTGAGTAAAGTCTGCCCCATGGTCTCGTGAAACGTATTTTTATAAGCAGAAAGTAAATAACCGTAGGAAAAGCCGCTTTCGGCGCACAAAGCGGGAATATCGGGCATAACTGCACCGGGCGACATTAATTTTTCCCGGATAAAATTAAGTACGATCGTTCTCCGGTTTCGGGCGAAGCCTTTCAAGCTGGAACGGGAGAGTTCCAGAAGAAGTTCCAACAGATAAATCCGCAACAAATCCTCTGAATGAAGATCATCGCGGTTATATTCCTGATGCATTTTTTTGATCAGGGAAGTAATATTCCTATTGGCGTCAAGTAAGTGTAAAAGTTCATGTCTGACTGACAATTCCGATTGTTTTTCCGCTTGAAAGATTGCAAAGAAATCATTTTTCTTTCCCCATTGCTGTATCTCATTTTCCACAGCAGAACGCTGAAAAAGCACATTGTAAAGAGTCAGAGATTCCGTTAATTCCCAAGCGGTCAAATCCTGCGGATGAATCAAGCTTACAAACCCCGGGAAAACCGGATAACGGCGTCCATTAATCACCAGTACGCCCTGTCCGGACAGAATGGAAGTAATCTTCCAGAATTCCCGCTGATTGAGCGTGCTGTACGGCTGAGGAAAAAACTGGGGAGAGTCTTCTCTGAGAAAGACTGCCACCTGTTCATTACCGTGAAAAAATTTATTTGTAAAAAATTTGTTGTATCTCATAATATTTTTAATATACAACGTGTTTATCGAATTTTCAAGAATAAATAGTGTAAAAAGTAATATTCTTACGAGATAATCCACGACAAGGTATTTTACCCTTGATGAAAATATTATTTTGTGGTATATTATTCTCAACGCGATAAAATTCACCTGTAATTAAGGAGATTGAAGCCATGCAGATACCGGGCAGCCCCTCTTTTGCCGGAAAAGTTGCAATCATTTCAGTCTTCCTCCGTGTCTGATCTGCCGGACAAATAAAAAGAAATAAATCATTGATAAAATAATCTAACGAAAAGAAAGGTATGATTATGAACGTCAAAATATTATTGTGTGCTACAGTTGCAGTAATGGGATCCGTTGTTTTTGCACAGGGAAAAGTTGTCTTCAAAGAAGATTTTGAAAAAGTAAAAGTCAACAATCAGGGAAAATTGACCATGCCAGGCTGGCATTCTCCCATCAAGCTGAGAGAAGGTCATGAAGTTTCCATTACCCGTGAAAAACTGAATGTCCGCAATGGAAAATTTTCCGGTAAGTATGTAAACCTGAATGAAAAGGTTTCCATTTACATGCTTCACGAAACCGGAGTGATCAATCTGGAAAATTCGAAAAACAAGAAGCTGGAATTTTCTGTTAACATCAAAGGGACCGGCGGAATTATAATTGCCTGTGTCTTTTATGCAGACGGCAAATTCCTCCGTTCAGCCGGGGGTGCAGCCGTTCCCGGGAAACAGGCTCTTCCCACTTCTAAAAAGCCCTTTGATGATGCAGACTGGACCGTTTGCTATGGACAGGTTGCAAATATTCCAGCAAATGCAAAGAGCTGCAAAGTTGCAATTTTTGTCAACCCGAAATCTGAACTTTTCCTTGATGACCTGGTAGTAAAACTGGTCGATAAGAAATAATATACCCTGTCAGGGTATAAGGAGTTCAATTCAGCCATGAAACATTGCTATTTTTTACTGTTGTTCTGTCTTGCATGGAACTTGTCAGCTGCGGTAAGCGTTGTTCAGAAAGGAGATAATATTATTCTGAAAAACGATTTTCTGGAAGCAGAGATCACGCCTGTCGGGGGAAGTCTCTCCCGTCTGGTCAACCGCGCAAACGGAACGGATTTGACAGCAAAGGATATTGAGTCGAATAAGTCTGGCGGCGGTGCGCGAGACAGACTTCTGCCGGGATATATGAAGTTTGCTCGCAGCAAGCACAAACTGCAGATCTTAAAGAATACTCCGCAGGAAGTTGTTATGCAGACTTTTATCCGGGGAACGGATGCGTTCTCCTTTGTGGAACTGACAAAAACTTATACACTGACAGCAAAATCTGCCAGACTTGATATCAATGTTGCTTTGCGTAACACACCGGAAAGCATGGGAGATATTGATCTGAACTACGGTTCTCACAGCTATTACGGGGTCGTTGGCGGAAAAAACAGAGTGTTTATCCCGCTTCATGACGGGATCAAAAAGTATTTCCCAACCGAGGAAGAAAACAAGAAATACACGAATACCCCGACCCGCGGATGGATCGGAATTGTCGATGAAAAAGCCAGAGGTCTGGTGTCGATCTACGATTTTTCTTACAGCGACATTTCCTACTCCTGGTTCTGCGGTGCGAATGAAAAACTTCATACAATTGAGTGGCAGTTGAAGGCAATTCCCACACCTTCCGGGGAAGTTTATACCGTGCATCATGCGCTTGCTCTGCCCAATGGTTTGAATGCTATTTCCGGCGCTGGTGCAGTTGCGGTTGGCGAAATCGTTATTCCGGAGAAAGTCGCATCCGGCAATGTAACGGCAAAGATCCGTCTTTACGGCTTGGAAAAACAGTCATTGAAATTGAAAGTCAAACTCGGGAAAGCGGAAAAAGTATTCACCTGTACGCTTCTGCCGGGGAAAATCACGGAACAGACCGTTACCTTTTCATCCATTCCTGCGGGAACGGAATTTGTGCGCTGCGATATTCTGGATGCAAAAGGCAAAAAGTTATTTGATTTGTATGAAAAGATCCAAATCGGCGATAAGATAACACCTGTTGAAATGCCAGACTTCCCGGCAAGAAAGAAAATCACAGCAGAGAAGGATGTATGGAATATTCCTCTTGACTGGAAGAAAGTTGAATCACAAAAAACAGAGTTTGCATGGGGAAAGGATTCTGCTTATAAAACAATGAATTCTCTTGTTCTGATGCCCACAATGGGGGTCAGAGATGTGATTGAGCTTGCCATGCGTTCCGACATAAAAGTCACCTTCCCCACAATTTTCCCCGGCGGATGGCTGATGCCATGGCGTGAAAAAGTTCTGCGTCCGGGCGAAACCGGAACGAATACATTGAAAGAGTTTCTCGGGCAGAAATATGATCTGTACCTGATCGGTGGAAGCTACAGTCCAAAAGGTGATTCTCACTTGAGCTGGAACAAATTACCGCAGTCTACAAGAACAAAGATCCTGAACGATGTCAGAAACGGAGCATCCTTGATCTATGTCAATCCGGATGGTCTTGATGCGCAGCTGACCGGAATTCTGAAGACACTGGATCAGGGAGCAAATGCGAAGGCTCTTCTTTCCTCCTTTGATCTGGCGGCGGCTCCGTTGTTTGAGAAAACAGTCATCCGCAGCGGGAACTATGGCAAAGGCAAGATTTTTGTGATCAATTATCCCTTTAAGAAATCATTTTTGACCCCCTCCGCTATTCAATGGTCCGGGGGCAAGAACCTTTTTCTTACAAACCGTTATGATTACCATGATTACCAGTTTGCAGTGCTGGCGAAACTGATTCAGTATGCATCCGGTGCACCGGCAAAACCGGCAATCACTGCTGAATATGTTTCCGACAGCAACAGTGTGAAGTACAGTTGCGTTCCGGAAGCCGCAAAAGTTCAATATGCAGTCTATAACAGCTATGGGGATCGGCTTGTCTCCAATGAAGTTTCAGCGAAGGGCGGAACAATCAAACTTCCTTCACTTCCTGCAGGAACGAACCGGCTTAAACTCCGTGTTCTGAACAAACAGGGCAAAGTTCTTGATTTTACATTCAAAAATTTCAAAACGCCCGGGCTCACCAGATTGCGTGGTTTTAAGTGGGCAAAACTTCCGATCCATGCCGGAGATAAAGCGCAGGGAGAGATCAAATACTTCGGTACTCTGCCTGCCGGCACAACGGTACAAGTTGAGATTACCGATGCGCTCGGACGGGTCGTTCACAGAAGCACCGGAGCAAAGTTCGTTTTCAACACCGCTGATGCGCTGGTTCTTTCCCATGAGATCACGGCAAAGATCGTGAAAGACGGTGCGGTTCAGGAGATCCTCCGTAAGAACTTCGCAGTTGTGGGGGCAAGACAGGAAAATTATTATCCGACCATGCTCTGGGTCGCACACAGCTATGTTTCCGACTACTGCACTCCGCTGTTAATGACTCTGTCGGCAGAATACGGTTTCTCTCTGCTGTATTCCGGTTTCCCGAATGCGCAGGAACTTCTGCCGCTGCAATATTCCCCTGTGGAAATTTCTTCCAACACTTATGCCGGACTTTCCGGTGTATTGCGTGCAAAGTCCACGCTGACACTGCAGAATGTGCCGAAAGCGCAGAAGATCCGGACCCCCTGCCTCAACGATCCCGCGATCGCTCCGAGGCAGAAAAATTTTGTCAAATTTGCATTGAATCTGCAGAAGAATTATGGTAGTGAACGGTTCTTCAATATGGGGGATGAAATGAGTATCACCTGGTACACTACACCGGTGGATGTCTGCTTCTCCCAATATTGTCTGCCGAAGTTCAGAGAGTATCTGAAGACGATCTATCCTTCCTTGTCTGCGTTGAACAAACACTGGGAAACGGAGTTCAAGAGCTGGGATGAAGTAATGCCCATGACCTTTGAAGAGGTTCTGACCCGCAGCAATGCCGCACCGTGGAGTACCCACAGAGAGTTCATGGATAAACTCTTCGCTGACAATGTCAATATGCAGGCAGATGTCATTCGGAAGATCTTCCCGAAAGGCTATTACGGTCCAACCGGATTGGAAGGGAAACCCTATGTTTACGGCGGAGGCACAAACTTCCAGCACATGCGGAAACTGACCATGCTTTCCGCATATGGAGATGCCAGAATTCCGCTCTCCTTTGACCGGAAAAAGCGGATGATCATGTGCTACCGCGGCTATAAGAGACCCGAGACCTATCTGCATCGCAACACCTGGGAAGGTCTGTTCGCCGGAGAACGCGGTGCCAACAACTGGTTCACCTGGTGTTTCTTCCAGCCCGATGCGGCACCTGCTGAAAAGAGAGCGGTCTTCAGCGATATCCTGTGGGAACTCCGTTCCGGTATTGCGGCTCTGCTGGTCAACTCCGACAAATTTACAGATGAAGCGGCAATCCTCTATTCCCATCCGTCTGTCCGTTCCAACTTCATCAAAGAAAAAAAGATGAGTGTCTATGACAATCTTCTCTCCTATGCGCGTTACTTTGAAGACCGGGCAGTAGGCTACCGTTTCATTCTTCCGGAAGATCTGGAAAACGGCACATTGAACAAATTCAAAGTTCTTGTTCTGCCCGAAGCGACTGCGCTTTCTGAAAAACAGGTACAGGCGATCCGGAAATTTGCGAACAACGGCGGTACAGTCGTTGCAGATTATGAAGTCGCACTGGAAGATGAATGGAACGTTCCGCAGTCAAAAGGAAAACTGGATGACCTCTTCGGAGTCCGCCAGAGATCCTACGGCCTTGCCAATATGGAACAGAAATCCAGTGGAGCGATCAAGAAATGCGGCAAAGTGAAAGTGACAACAGGAAAAGCTCATGGCACACTCACTGATACCCTGAACCGGAAATATCCGATCCTCATCACCAACAAAGCCGGAAAGGGTAAAACACTCTATCTGAACTTCCGGTTTGATTACGCAAAAGAACGGGCTCAAGGAAAAGATTCTTTGCGGACTCTGCTGGATAAATATCTGACATTCCCGACAAAATACGCTCCTTTGAAAACAATGGATGGCAAGACGGTGGGAAGAACTATGACTGTTTTCTACGACAACGGCAAGAACAGCTACATCGGAATTCTTCCGGAGTTGCCGAAAGAAAGTTTGGTGAAAGCGAAAATGAATGAACTGAATAAGTTTGCATTCAAAGCAAAACTCACCTTGCCCGCCAAGAGACATCTTTACAATGTGAGAACCGGAAAATATTACGGTCACACCGCTGTCTGCACGCTGGATATGGTTCCGGCAAAGGCGGTCATGCTTTCCAGTCTGCCTTACAAAGTTACTGGGGTGGCTCTTGATGCTGTCAAAAACGTCAAGCCGGGAGCCGCGGTAAAAGTTTCCGTAACACTCAAGACTTCAGGCGACGCGGCAGGACATCATGCGTTCCACCTGACGGTCAAGACACCCTCCGGTGAGACTCCGTGGTTCTACCGTCAAACAAAAGAGACTGCAGACGGCAAAGCCGTTTTTGAGATTCCGTTTGCCTTCAATGCGGCAGAAGGGACTTATGAAATAACGGTGAAAGATGCTGCAACAAAAATCACGGAAACGATTCAGATTCAGTGCAAAAAATAAAGCTTCGGGATGGCTCATTCAACCGGGCTGTCCCGTATAATAACAAAACAGGAGAAAAGAAATGAAAAAACAAACGAAAGATTCAAAATTCATGCGTTTTACTTTGATTGAACTGCTCATTGTTATTGCCATCATTGCGGTCCTTGCGGCAATGCTGCTGCCTGCACTGGGGGCGACAAAAGCGAAGGCTTCTGCAACACAATGTGCTTCAAACATCAAACAACTTTGTATCGGTTTCCGACAATACGGCAGCGACTATAATGATTACAAGGTTCCGGGATATTATGATAAATATAGCGCCGGACACTGGTATTACATTATGGAGCCTTATCTGCATGGTGCAAGTGTCAACAAAGTCAAAGGTTCGATCCTGGATTGTCCTCCGTGCGAAAATAAGTCCGCCCCCTGTTATTCCTATAACCGGACCGGAGATGGTGCCGGCATTATCAAACTTACTTTTTTCAAGAATCACAGCAGAGCGTTTGCCTTTGTGTGCCGCGGAAAAGGCAACTATATTCTGATGAATCACAATAGTTATTACCCCTCCTGGCGTGACAGCGGTGCCCGTACCATTCATGGTAAATCTGCGGGCTGCAACTGGGGCTTTATGGATGGACATGCAGAATCTCATTATGTTGAAGCAATGGACGGTGTGCCCGGATATCTGGGCGCAGGAACAGCATCCAATGTCCCATGGGGCACAATCTTCGCAAAAACAGGTACATATTTCGGTTGGTAATAATTTATAGAAAGGTACGATTGATCTTATGAATCTCAAGCATACCCCGCAGATCCCTGTTGTTACACAGGAAAATGGCAATATTTTGAACGTTTCAAATGACTTTTTCGAAGTCAGACACGATAAAAACGCAGGCGGCACGCCGGTTTCCATCCGTTTCAAAAACGGTTCCGGCTCCAACTTCCTGGAAAAACCGGTCTCCGCTCATGTCGCACTGAAAAAGGATGGTCAGGTCATCTTCTTCCGTCAATGCGGCGGAAAGGCCGAGTCTTTCTCCTTTACGACACGCGAAAACGGCGTAGAAATTTATACAGAAGGTCTCCTCGCTGACGAAATGGGAAACACCATCCCCGTCCGCTATCAGCAAACCTTTTTCTATCAGGCATGGGGGCGGGTCAACGTAACTCTGCAGCTCCGGATCGAAGAACAGATCGACGAAGTTTATGAGATCGGAACCTGCAGTTTCTATGTACCGGAACGGGTCAACACCCTGGGAGTCCGTCCCAGTTGTCCGCCGCCACCGCCCGATGGCTGTCTCATGTCAGCAGAATCCAATCTGAAATGGTTCGATTTGACCCGCCGCCGTTCCTACACCCAGCAGGAAAATGCCGCCTACAATTTGATTCCCTCTTACTTCGTCCTCTTTGAAAAAGGTGTGGAAGGTTTGGAATTCTGGCGGGAAGATTGCGGAAAGGCATGGGACTGTCCCTTCGGAAACCATATCGGAAACGGGGTTTTTATTGACGACACCAAACGGATCGCGCCCGGATTGAAACATATTCGTGTAGAACCCTTTGACTCCTGGGATTATCCGAAAACATTCCAGCCCGGGACAGAAACGTTCCGCTATACCATCGGTCTGCCTTTCGTCCGGAAAACAGATGAGGCACGGAAAGCCATTTTCCACGCTGCCATCACCTCCCGGAACTGGCCCGACAGAGATGCAATGAAAAAGATGGCTGATGCCGGGATCAAACTGATCCGTCTGCATGATGACAACTCGTTCCGGCAGCCCTCCTGGCGCGACTGTTACTATCCGCCTTACGATGAAGAGAACATGAAGAAGATGGATGAAGTCATTGCACTGGCTCATGAATTCGGAATCAAAATCGCCCCCTACTTCTCTCTGAAAGAGTTCCATCCTGACTGCCCGGAATATCCGGAAAATGCCCATTCGTGGAAACGTTGGGTCCACAGCGACGGCAGGATCATCGCGGAAGAAGGTCCCTACGGCGGTTATATGTGCATGAAGAGCGGCTGGCTGGAATTTCTCAAAAGCACCATCAAACGGGTGCTGGACCGTCATGATTTCGACGGCGTATATTACGACCATCTCTGGTTCCGCTACTGCCGTCATCCGGAACATGCAAACGGCCTGTGGCACAACGATGCCGATGAGATCCTGGATTTCCTTTTCTGGACCCGGGAATATGTGGGCAAAGACGGTGTGATCTTCCTTCATACCTCCGCCTGTCCCACGATCATCGGGGAAAACCTCTCTGACCTGATGTTCATTGGGGAAGATATGCCCTATGCACGCCCCCTGCCGGATACCTATCCGCCCGACATGGATTTTGTCCCGGTCATCCCCCGCAACTGGGTTCCCGCCGGAGCTCACTGGACCAATGAGTTCAGAGAATCCATGATGCTTTCCTGTCTGAAACATTGTCCGGGCGGTCTTTTGTGGCGCGATGATTTCAGGCTGGAAACAGCGTCCATTTTCAAGCGGTATGCATTGAACGATCTGCATTTCCATACCCGGCTTGCGTTCCCGCAAACAACTGCGGAAAAAACGGTGTATGTCAATGTCTATTCCGATCAGAAACGGCTTGTATTCTTCTGTGCAAACCTTGCAAAAGAGGTTCAAACGATACGGCTGAACGTTTCTGATTTTGCAAAATCTGCAAGCATCTTGCAAACGGAAAACACAAAAATCACTGCAAACGCCCCCAATCATTCATGGGTCGAAGCAGAACTCCCGCCGGAAAATATCGGGATCATTGAATTTGCCATCTGACAAAAAAAGAGAATATTATGATTTTTACAGATGCCATTGAATGGTTTCAGAACAGCAAACATTTCCGGGGCATCAACAGAAGGAGTAGACAACCATGAGTGAATTGAATATCATCAAGAAAAAAATTCAGGGAAGACGGATCGGAAATGCCTCACGTTTTCCGGCAATAGACAATCCGTTAAAGCAGCTATCCTACATTGCAAGGGAAAATGTGGAAGGGTTGTTCCTGAACTATGGCAGAATGCTGGATAAGCTGCCTTATACCTATCAGGACGACTTTGATGGACCGATGGAAGAACTGGAATTCGATGCAGTCGTTCTGGAAAATGATTTTTTGAGAGCGGAAATAGTTGTCTCTCTCGGCGGCAGACTCTGGGCTTTATACGATAAAATCGAAAAAAAGGAACTTCTGCTTAATAACAAACAATTCCTTCCCGGAAATCTTGCATTGCGTAACGCATGGTTTGCTGGCGGTGTTGAATTCAATATCGGTCAGTTCGGACATGATGCACAAACCTGTTCTCCGCGATTCGCGGCAACCTTAACAGATGATGTTCTGAAATGCCCCGTTTTGAGAATTTATGAATTCAATCGTGACAGAATGACCCCGTTTCAGATAGACTTCTTCCTTCCAGATGAATCAAAATTCCTCTTCGTCCGCCCAAGAATCCATAATCAAACGGAATCCGTTCAACCTATGTATTGGTGGAGTAATGCCGCGGTCCCGGAAATAGAAGATGCAAGATTGATTGTCCCCGCTCAGGAAGCATATACAGCCGCATATTCGGAAGGACAACGTCTTGTCGAGCTGCTTTCGATCCCCAATGGGGAAGGGTTCGACAGTACATATACAAAAAATTTTCCTGTTGCAAAAGATCATTTTTACAAAATTCCGGATGATGTCCGCAAATATGAAAGTTATATACAAAAAGATGGTTATGGCTTTATGCATGCATCCACAAAACTGCTGAAAGGCCGGAAATTGTTCGTTTGGGGACAGGGGGAAGGTTCTCATCATTGGCAGAGACGCTTGATTGCACCCGATACACCGGACTATATTGAAATGCAAGCCGGGCTTGCTTACAGTCAAATGGAATGTATTCCAATGCCGCCTTCCACAGTCTGGGAATGGATCGAGGCGTATGGTCCGATTCATGTGCAGCCGGAAAAAATCTTTGGTCATTGGGATACAGCGGTTGATTCTGTTACCAGAGAACTTGATCGTATTCTGCCGGAATCAACTTTGGATTCACTGTTGAAAACAACCCGTTCAACCATGGCTGAAAAATATGCAAAAGCCACTTTCTCCGGCTCCGGATGGGGTGCTTTGGAACGAATCATTACAAATAAAAACTTTGACCCTCAACTGGATTTCGGAACCCCCGGAAAAGAACAGGAAGAGTGGTTGATGTTATTGGAAAAAGGGCAGATGAATGACAGTGCTCCGGAATCCTTTATGGTTCAGGATCAATGGTTTGAACTTCTGAAAAATGCAAACCATAACTGGAAAACGTTATATCACCTTGCGCTGAATTATTACAGACGGAACGATATGGAACGTGCACTGGATTGTATTGACAAATCTTTGAGATTCCAACAGAATGAATGGAATCTTCATGCTCTTGCATATTTCCGTTTTGAAACCGGACGCTATGAAGAAGCCGCAGCGTTATTCCTGCAGATCATGAAAATGCGGAATAATGATCTTTCCCTGGCCAAAACTTGCACAAAACATCTGCTTGCGATGAAAAAGTATCAAAATGTCCTGGATTCTTTTGTGTTTTTGGACCCGAAAGTCGCAGAATCTCCCCGTTTGCAGATGAATCATGCTACGGCACTGGCTTACCTTGGATATTTAGACGAAGCCGAAAAAATTCTGCTGAAAGATGGTGGAATGGAAATTTGGGACGTCCGCGAAGGGGAATTTTCCACATCAGAGATTTATATTTATATTCAGCAGGAAAAAGCAAAAAGAAATGGTTTCACTCTGGAAGCTGAAGATGTTGATGTTCCATATGCATTGGATTTACGAATGCATAAACCTGCAAAACGTAATAAGAAATAAATACTTCTGTAGAGGTAATTTCAAAAGTCCGGCAAAATTTGACTGAAAAAAGATTGTTGATGAGATGAAAATGGTAGTTTGATCCGGCGTCGCCATACGGCTATGCCGTGACAAGGCGTGGGCTATTTCCCCCGGGTCTGCGGCGGGACAAGCATCAAACGCTCCGTTTTCAGATCTCATGGCGCACCAGTATGCACAAATGCTTGAATCCGGTCGGTACAGCACCATTCTGGAACTGGCGAAAGCGCTGAAGCTGGATCGCTCCTACGTTGCCAGAACCTTGTCGCTGGTCAATCTGGCCCCGGATATAATAGTCGCCGTCATGCAGGGCAAAACGCTTCCGGAAATGACATTGGCAAAGGCAGTAAATAATCTCCCGGAAGATTGGCAGGAGCAGCGGGAGATGTTTGGCTTCTGATCCTAACTTTTATGCCCCGATTGGCAGATTTGAAAAGCTCGATTTGCCGGTCGGGGATTTTTTATAACGAGTTGTATCTCGCAATGATCTCTTTGAAAGCAGCAGTTTGTTCTGCATTCATTTTAAATTCATAAGGATACTTTCCATAGAATTTCACAAAAATCGAACTTGATTTGGCAATTTCCGTCAAGTCATCATCTATATCATTTACATTATTATCTGCCCATTCTACAATTGACCCATCTCCGACTTCAGATTTTTTTTCAGGATAGTCTGTTGAGATATATACACTTCTCCCATTGCTGCCTTTTATTTGAATTTTATTGTAAAAAATCCAAGACCTGGAGCCTTTATAGACATAATATCTGGTGCGGAGTCGTAATAATTTACTTCCACCATCCTTATGACCGGCATACAATTCCACAGAGTAATATTCGTCTGGATAGCTAAAGGAGCCTTGTCGAACAACATATTTACAATCTCGCTTGGTCGCGTACCATGTGATTGATTGCATATGATCGTAGTTTTTAGAAATATTGGCTAACAAAGCTGCCTCCAGCTGAGCTTTTTGCTGAGCGATACGTCGTTCTTTATCTTTGATTTGTTGAACTATACCATTAAATGAACGCATATATGTTGAATCGTTTTTTTTATGAGGATGGCGTACAAAAAGATTCTCGTAAATTTCTTTTGCCTTTTCTAAGTTTCCTTCCTTAACCGCAACTTCCGCCTCCGCTTTCAGTCGTTCAGGACCAAACTTTAATTCATCAATAGTTTTTTGGTGAGATATTATGTCATTTTTTAGTGTTTCTATCTGATTTTTTAAGGCAAAATTCTGAAAAAACAGTACGGCTAAGGCAATTAAGCTAAAAAATAATATTACTCCAATTACCAATGCAAGGCGGGATTTAGAATTGGGTGTTTCCTTGATAACTTGCGTTTTTGTTTGTGGTGTAGGCTGGATTGCATTTTCAACATAAGGTTCAACATAAAACTCATTTTTGCATGTCGTGCATTCAATTACTTGACCATTGTATTGCTTATCAATCTCATAATGCTGTTTGCAGTGAGGACACTCTGTTTTCATTGTATTTTCTCCTGAATTTATTATTGCACAGTAAATATAATACCAACTCGAAAGAAAATCAAATCACCATTGAAAAGTTGTGGACGAGAGTTGTGCAATTCTATTCTCTGCTTTGCAATGGCGACGAAAAACCGTTGTTGGGATCAAGTTTTGTTATTCGCTGTTGTTTAACGATTTACATAAACTTTATCTTCGAAGGACATGGCACGCAGTCCCAGAGAAAAACGGAGAATCAGAGACTCCTTCGCCGAGGCTACGGAGTCCGGGGAGGGTTTTAGAGAAATTCCGTTCTTTTGCAAAGTCCTTTGTGGTAAGCACTTTTACGGCACAAAAAAAGCCAGTCGGTTGACTGGCTGAAATTCATTTGGTAGGGGACTCAATAATAGATCGAACAAAATCTTTGTTATGCGAGATTTTTAAGCATAAAACGTTTTTTTGTTCCCAGAGAG
>JAFVTF010000090.1 GCA_017503375.1 Lentisphaeria bacterium
AAATAAAAATTTTTCTCTTGGGTAACGGTTGTTTTAATTACCAAACCACCTCCGTAATCTCTGTAAACTCCGTTCACTCTGTTCAAAAGACTCAATTAAAATGCGTTTTCTGTATGCAGGTTTTGCAACAGCCCCCTTTTGAGGATCGACTTACTTTCTGATGATTACGACTTCACCGATCCAAACGTTATCGGCATCGGATTTACTTTGCGGAGAATGACCTTTTCCTTCAAATTTCATCTCTGCCCAGACTTCATACTTCTGATCGTTTGTATCAAGCCCTGCTCTTGCAAAAGAACCCAGGGAAACATTGGCATTCCAGCTGCGGGAAGTCCAGAAAATGCAGGCGGTAATTCCCGGAGCAGTTGTTTCGCCAATCTTGTAGTAATGGAATTTGTCGATTACGATCTCATCCTTTTTAATACTGCGGTTAAGCAGGAATTTTCTTCCGCTTGCTTCATATACGCCGCAGGTGAAAGGAACTTCCGTTTTTTTGTTTTTCTTTGCAGTAATTGCTCTTCCGAACCCGGCGTCAGAAAATTCTTTCATTTCCCATGCAGGACCGACGTGCGGAATCACCCGGCGGATTTTTTCTTCCGGATACTGAGCAAACTGTGCCGGCAGTTTTTTCGGCTCTATGGTTGCTGAGACGAGTGCAGCTGCAGCACTGTTCTTCAGGGACGGGAAATCATAATTCTGCAGGTATTTATCTGTCGGCATTCTCCGTTTGAGAGTATTCTTCATGTTTTGCAAGAGAGTATCATGAATTACTTTCGGAGTCGGGAACAGACCTTTTTTTGCGGCAGCAAGTTTCTTGTAGCTTCTGAGAACGCTCAAATCCAATACAATTCTTGCATGTTTGATATTTTCCAGATGGCGCGGATCAGCTGATACTTTTTTCTCCATTGCATTGAAGCGTTCAGTCCAGCGGATCAACTGTTCATCAGAGGCTCCGGCATCTGCAGCATGCCAGAGCAGATTTCCGGAATACTTGTCCAGATTCGTGTCAAATTCTGCAATATACTGAATCATATCGTCAGCAGCTTTGCCGTAATGGAACTCACAGAACTCACGAATCAATTTTTTTTCATCAAGTTCGGGATCGTTCCACATTTTCAGCATGAGCCACAGACGCAAGTCATTAAAAGCCAATCCGCTTCTGGTTCCGACATCAATTTCCCAGTACATGCCGTCAAGTCCGATTCTTTTCATGATTTTGAGGTCACGGATATTTCTTCCGATTCCTGTGTAGAGATTGGCACCTCCGCTTCCATAAGTGGACGCATAATACCATGTCCAGAGATGTTTTGTAATTTTACGCCACTGAGCAAGGACTTTTCCGGCGTTATCGGGATGATCAAGATCTTTACTGAAGTTATCGTCAATAGGGGCAAAAATAATGACCAGATTATCCGGGAGTTTTTCCACTGCCGGTGGCCGTTCAGACTGTTCTTTCCGGTAAGCAAGTGTGGAAATATAGATATTCGGATATTTCTCTTTTGCAAAATTTGCCATATCAATAAGGAAATCATAGAAGGCGCCGCCTTCGCATTTGTATTTCTTTTCCAGCGCGATACAGTTTTTGCAGTAACAGAATCTTCCGGGCCAATCCATTGCACTCAGGGAATAGGTTCCGACTTTTCCTTTCAGTTCCACACGTTCCGAGAACCGTTTTTTGAATTCTTTCCTCATTTCCGCATTGCTCAGACAGAGCTGGAGGGAATCGACCCGTTTTCCATCAACAGAGAGAGAGTAGAATTCCGGATTCGTTTTGAAGTAATAATGTTCTTTCTTCCATTTCCAGTTTTCCGGATTATTCATAAAAGCCTTTTTCGGAGGAAGATACCAGAACAGTGTATGACAGGAACCAATGAAAGGTTTCATTTCATCAGGAATCATCCTTCCGCTGGCATTCCGTCTGAAAAAGTTCCCCGCCTTTGCCGTTTTCGGAACTACTTGAATGATAGACCAGCGGACTGGGAAATACGGTTTTTTCCGGTATGCGGGGAAATCAAGTTTCACATCCTGATACTTCGGCACTTTTTCATCACCGTACCATGTGAACCAGCGGATTCCCATCTGATTTTCCAGAAACGCATAAACGGCGTTGGCGATTCCATAATGATCGCCGCCGGAAAGAATGAGATCATTTCCATTGATCCGCACCTCATATTCTTCCCGCTGCAAAGCCGGATTCTTTTTCAGAATAATTTTTTTCCCTTTTGCATCAGCAGAAATCTTCAGTTCTATCCCGGCAGATTTTTTCATATAGTCTTTCAGATCCTGAGCGGCAGCTGAAACCGTCTGATGCGGATTTGCCGGGAGCTGAATAGAATACTCCGTTTTTCCCTTTTCCGACAGTATGATTTCTGCATGAGCAGTAAATACTGCCGCAGCAAATACACTGAAAATAAGATTTCTTTTCATTAATTATCTCCTTTATTTATAGATTAATAAGGTTGTCCTTTAAGCATTTTCGGGAATGGGAGACATTCCATTTCCGGCTTGCTCATGCTGGAAGCATTTCCCGCAAGATAGAGTATATTTGCCCGCATTGAGTGACGGAAATCAACTTTATATGTCAATTGTCCCCAGGGAATAGCATCCCAGATCCAGTTTAGATTTTTATTGCTTTCACTCTTTTTGGAAATTTTGAAATCCAACAATCTTGCAGTTTTACTCGGGTGCTTGAAATAAGAAAGTTTTTTGAAATTAAGATATTCTTTTTCATAACTGGAACCATAAACTGTCGGATAATATTGATCTCCGAAAAACGGATTATAAGAATAAGAAGAAGTCTCTTTTTCCTGCAGAGTATTTTTAACAGGATCAATATCCCCAGGACATTTGAAGTAAACATTTGTCTGATCAGCATGACCGTCAGCATAATACCCTTTCACGAAATAGAGTTCCCGCAATTTTCTGCTCCAGCTGTGATTCTGATATGCTCCATCCGCGGAAGGGGTTGTTGAAAAGAGAATATAATCATCGTAATCATTGGAATAAATCGTTGCATAGTTCCCGATCTGCTTCTGAACATTCAGGCATGATGCTGAATGACCTTTCTGTCTTGCCTGATTCAATGCAGGCAACAACATTCCGGCAAGAATCGCAATGATGGCAATGACAACGAGCAACTCAATCAAAGTAAAAGTTTTCTTTCTGAACACTTCCGTCAATTGGTCTTTGCAATACATATAAACTTCCTTTCGTTTAAATGATTGTAATACAATTATTTTTCTCTTTCCAACAATATTATAATGCAGAAAAAGATTTTTGTCAAGAACCAAAGATATTTTTTCAAAAAAATAATTGTAATACAAAGATTATGTGCTATATTACAGCAACAGAAGAGATCAGGGAGATTTTATGAGAAAATCAGAAGAAATACTGGATATCTTACGCCGGGAACTCCACAGCGGCCGCTGGAAGGAAAACAGCCGTTTCCCATCAGAAGAACAGCTGATGAGCCGTTTTCATGTTTCACGGATCACGATGAACAAAATCACAGAACAGCTTGTTCAGGAAAAATACATTGTGCGCGGGCGCGGCGGTTCAGGTGCCAGAGTCCTGAATACAGAACCGTTTCCAAAAGGTCAGATCGCATGTTTTTGCGGATTACTGCACCCTTATTATTCAAAAATGGCAAACGGGGTCCTTCAACATGCCATGGGGCTGCAATATGGTGTCAATTTCTTCTCCCCGGGTACTGAACTGATCAGTTACTATCTTGATAAAGTTGCAAAATCAAATTATATCGGTGTTCTGGCAACAGTGGGAGTGGGAATGATACCCTCCAGTTACCCGCTGCCTGTTGTCTATATGGATTCCATCCTGCCTTCCGAAGAAAATTCCAGATGCTGTGTAACCTGCTCCAATTACCGTTCTGCTGCAGACATGGCTGAAACTGTTATTTCATGCGGTCACAAAAATATTCTCATTTTTTCCAGTATTTCCCCGAATGAATTCAGCAGAAGAGAACGCTTGAACGGTTTTGTTGATACGCTGAAAAAACATAAAATTCCGGATGTTTCCAGACGGATCATCAGCATTATGCCGGGTAATTATCTGAATTTCTCAAGAATCTTCCAGCGGGCATATAAGCAATTCCCGGAGACAACATTGATTCTGACAGATTCCGATGACATTGCGTTCAATATCGTCGAAGATATCAGAGCAATGGGGATTGAAGATAAAATCACGGTGACAGGATTCGGAAATTTATCATGGATTACACCTCTTCTGAAAATTCCGACCGTAGAACAACATCCGGAAGAAACCGGGGCAATCGCTGTGGATAAATTAATTTACAATATTCTGCATCCGGATTCCCCGCATACCGGAAATGTCATCATCGAGGCAGAACTGGTTCATACAGAGCTGATCCCGGATATATCCAAAGAAAATTAATCATTTATGGCACAGTTCCCCATCAGGGTTGATAAATCCTTCTGCTATTAAAACCTTAAAATGGCATTTCGATTTTTACATCGCAAAAATCGGAATGCCGCAAAAAGGTTTGAAAAAGGATGATGGGGTTCGGGGAAGAAGGGAAAAAATTTCCTCAAAATTTTTTCCCTTCTTCCCCGATCACAAAACAACCTTTATCGGGAACAGAGCAAAAAAAAAGCCGCTGTACGTTTGCAGCGGCTCTTTTCATCCGGAAGACGATCAAGGTTTATTTATCGTCAAAATCATCCAGATCTTCATAACCTTCATCATCAAAGTCATCGCCATCGAGTTCATCACCGAATTCATCATATTCGGAATCATCTTCGGGGTCAGTGACAACCATGCTTGCGGAAACGAAAGCTCCACATTCCGGACAGCAGCCGTCTTCGGCTTCCAACTGAGCTTCATTGATTTCGATGTCGCAATAGGGACAGTACATAACCATAAACAATTTCTCCTTCGTTTTTTGACGGTTACAGTCATTTATGCGGAATTATACGAACGAAATGGGAAAAAGTCAATAGCAAAACAAAAAAAAAATGCATTTTTTTTCAATTTTTATTTTTTTTTGGTGAAAAACAGTGTTTTTTTTAGAAATTTTGATTGCTTTTTTTCCGTTAGAGAACTATATTCCTCACAAAAAGCGAAAAAATATAAAAAATACGGAGATCGGTTACATGAAGCAGAAATTACTTTTACTTGCGGCAGTTTTTTTCGGGGTGTTGGCATTTATTCTGACATTCCAGCAGATCAACAGCGAACGGAGAAAAATTCAGGCAACGATGCAGGAAGTCGCTTTGCTGGAAGTGAAACGCGATATAGCGGAAAATGAAATCATTACAGATGATGCGATCGTTGTGAAGAAATATCAGCGTGCCAGAAGTCAGCTTGCCAACAGCCGGGAAGTGACTGCAGATCAGAAGAACCTGATCGTCGGCAGAAAAGCTCTGTTCCCGATCAACCGCGGCTCTGTTCTTCAGTGGAATGACCTGCAGACAACGATGGCTGCAGGAAGAGAAGGTGCAAACTCTGTGATCCGTCCCGGATATCGTGCAATTTCCATTCCCGTGGATCAGACCGCTTCTGTTTCCGGATTGGTTCAGCCCAATAACTATGTCGACCTGATCGGTACATTCAAATTTCCGGGCAGACGCGGAGATGCTTCTCTGGATACCATTACCATGACAATCCTTCAGCGGGTCCGTGTGATCGCAACGGGTAATGACTATGGAATCCGCGCTCCCGGTCAGAGTGCTGTCCGGAGTTATTCCACTGTCACGCTGGAACTCCTTCCTGCTGAAGCAGAGATGATAGTGTTCGCCTCACAGAAAGGGTATATCCAGATGAGTCTCCGGAATCATGAAGATGCCGCAACCGTTACAGAACATCAGAGTGTTGACTGGAAATATCTTGAAAAGAATATTCAGAAATATAATCAGGAACGGCAGAGACGCAGCATGTCCGGAAGGAATTGAAGATGCCAGATGTAGTGATATCACTTCCGGGATATGAGGAAACAGAAATCTCTCTGTACCCGGGAATTTACCGGGTCGGTTCCAGTCCCGCTTCACATATTGCATTGAGTGAAAAGAGCATCCAGCCGCGTCATTGCCGTTTGGAGGTATCCGCATCCGGAATTAAAGTCTTTGATCTTTGCAATGCAACATCCCTGAACGGAAGCAGCATCGGAACCGGCGGAGCTGATTTCGTGCCGGGGGATCTGCTTCAGATCGGAAACGGAAATGTTTATTATAAAGGTTATAAGCCGGGAGCTGAACCGGTTCAGAAGGCTCCGGAAAAATCTTCTGTTCCGCCTCCGGCTCCTGCAGCTCCGCCTCCGCCGAAAATCACGCCGAAAGCTTCCGGCGGAAAGATTCCTGTCTTGGAAATTTCCGGAATCTCTGCCGAAAACCGTCCAGTTGTTCAGGAAATCAAACGGCTTGCCCATGTGGAACTGCTGAAACGGTTGAATTTGAAACGTCTGGCTCTCTCCGGAACGGCTCAGGATGTTCTGGAAGATCAGGCAAAACAGACGATCCATGAGATCATGCAGGCATTGAATGTTCCGTTGCCCCGCGGAGTTACTCGGGAAAAAATCGAACATGAGCTGATTCATGAAGCGATCGGATTGGGACCGCTGGAAGATTTGATTAACCGGGATGATATTTCTGAAATCATGGTGAACGGCCCGGATCAGGTTTATGTGGAACACAAGGGCGTGCTTTACAAAACAGATATGGCATTTGCGGATGATCAGCAGGTTATCTCAGCCATTGAACGTATTGTATCTCCTCTGGGGCGCCGCATTGACGAAAGTTCGCCTATGGTGGATGCCCGTTTGAAGGATGGTTCCCGTGTGAATGCAATCATTCCGCCTTTGTCGCTTGTCGGACCTTCCATAACGATCCGTAAATTTTCCAAGACACCGCTTCAGATAGAAAATCTGATTGCGTTCGGTTCCATCTCTCAGAATATGGCAACATTTCTTGACCTGTGCGTGAAACTGCGGAAAAATATTATTATTTCCGGCGGTACCGGTTCCGGGAAAACCACACTGCTGAATATTTTAAGTTCTTATCTTCCTGATACAGACCGTATTGTGACAATTGAGGATGCTGCGGAACTTCAGCTCCGTCAGGATCACGTGGTCCGTCTGGAATCCCGCCCGCCTAATATTGAAGGAAAGGGAGAAGTAACGATCCGCGATCTGGTGCGGAACTCTCTGCGTATGCGTCCGGATCGGATCGTGATCGGGGAGTGCCGCGGCGGGGAAGCACTGGATATGCTTCAGGCGATGAATACAGGACATGACGGGTCCTTGACTACGATTCACGCAAACTCACCGCGTGATGCTCTGGCACGTCTGGAAACTCTGGTTCTGATGGCAGGCTTTGATTTGCCGCTGCGCGCAATCCGGGAACAGATTGCCAGCGCAATTTCCATCATTGTTCAGATTACCCGTGAAAAGGATGGGACCAGAAAAGTGATCGATATCAGTGAAATTACCCGTATGGAAGGGGATATTATTACGATGCAGACCCTGTTTGAGTTCAAGCAGGATGGCTGGTCGGAAGACGGCAAGATCATTGGCAGGTATGTGCCTTCCGGAAGTATGCCTTCTTTCATGGAGGATATCAAGCGGTCCGGATTGCCTTTTGATCTGAATATCTTCTCGGAAGGACGGGAAGGACATAACGGAGGTCTTTGAATATGATGCAGATATTTCAGAATTTAACCTTTGTGGCAGGACTGTGCGCCGCTGCCGCTGTGACATTTGCTTCGCTGGTTGTGATCAACTTCATGACTGAGACCAGTACACGGTATAAAGAGCGGTATATCCGGGAAACAGGGATTGAGTATGAGGATATTCTTCTTTCCATGCCTGCCGGACGTGTTTTTGACTTGAGTCTGGGCGTTTCCGCTTTGGGGATGTTTCTGGGAATTCTGCTGATTTCCATCGTGGCGGAATCCCCGGATATGCCGATGATCGTCCTGGTCGGAATGATCGGGGCTGTTGTCTGTTTCCCGATTCCCCGTGCAATTCTGAAACACATGAAGAAAAAGCGGCTGCAGAAATTCAATGAACAGCTGGAAGATGCACTGTTATCCATCAGCGGTTCTCTGAAAGCCGGATTCAGTATTCTTCAGGCATTGGATTTGATTGCTTCAGAAAACCGTCCGCCGATATCTTATGAATTTACGGTTTTGATGCAGGAACTGCGTTTGGGTGTTGCCTTTGATGAGGCGCTGGAAAAAATGTCGAAACGCGTTGGTTCTCAAGATTTTGAGCTGGTATCGGTTGCGATTTCCACTGCGCGTCAGACAGGCGGAGAATTGACTGGCGTGCTGGAACGTCTGGCATCTGTGATCCGGGAACGAGTGAGAATTCAGCAGAAGCTGATTGCCATGACAGCTCAGGGCCGTCTTCAGGCTTATATGATCGGTGCAATGCCGTTTCTGCTTTTGTTTGCAATGAGTAAAGTAGCGCCGGATATGATGCGGCCTTTCTTCAATTCAATCGTTGGAATTCTGGTGATTTGCGGCGCAATTCTTCTGGTTATTGCCGGATTCTTCACAATCCGGAAAATCACAACTATAGATGTCTGAGGAGGAAAAATATGGATGTATTGACACTTTCAGCCTCATTATGTGCAGGAATCGCCGGAACCTGTTTTCTTATCCTGCTGTTTCAGATTATCGGAAATGTTGATGTGGATAAGAATGCGATGAAGGAGAAACCCCGTTATTTTCCGTTATGGTTCCGTCTGCTTCTGATTCTGGAGCCGAGTGTCAGGAGGCTTACGCAGTCGAAGGGCTTTGACAAGGCGCGTCTGGATGCGGAACAGAATATCGGAGCTGCGGGAATGGATGAAGTCCTGACAGTTGAACAGTACCTTGGACTTTGTATTCTGAGTCCTGTTATGGGGATTGTGATCACGATCATTCTGCTTGCCGGCGGGAATGGCGGAATCGGAATTCTTCTGGGAGTGCTGCTGGCACTCTGGCCGACACTCTGGCTGAAAGCCACTGTGAAAAAACGTCATCTGGAAATATTGAAAGCACTTCCGAACCTGCTTGACCTGCTGACACTGTCGGTTGAAGCAGGGAAAGATTTTCTTTCCGCCCTGCGTGATATTCTTGCAAAACGGAAACGTGATGCATTGACAGATGAGTTTTCCCGGGCTCTGCATGAAATTCAGTTGGGAAAAAAGCGTCAGGTCGCTCTGCGTGAAATGGCAGAACGGGTTCGTCAGCCGGAATTGATGTCGGTTGTCGGTTCCATTGTACAGGCAGATGAAATGGGTGTAAGTATCGGTCAGCTTTTGAAGATTCAGAGTGACCAGCTGCGGATGAAACGGTTTGCATTAGCGGAAAAACTTGCGAATGAAACACCTGTGAAAATTCTTTTTCCCGTGGTGGTTTTCATTTTTCCGGCGGTTCTTGTTCTGCTGCTTGCCCCGATTATGATGCAGGCATTCAGTATTCTCGGGTGAAGGAAGATGATCCGGAATCTCAGCAAAAATACAGTTCTTGCGAAGGAGGAATTCTGGGCAATCAGTATATTTTCCAGATTCCGTGGATTGATCGGTCATGATTTTTCCCGTTTCGACGGAATGGTTTTTCCGGACTGTAATGCAATTCACACTTTTTTCATGGGAATGGATATAGATGTTGTTTTTACAGATATGGAGGGCAAGGTTCTCGGAGTATATCCCCGTGTCCGCCGCTGGAAATTCTGTTTATTGCAGCGGGGAGCAAAAATCACGGTGGAACTTCCTGCCGGAACAATAGAAAAGACGGAAACTGCAAAAGGAGATATACTCCGATTGGAAAATATGGAATATAGTGCTATATTACCTCATGCAGAAAGAAAAATGAAGGATTTTTGAGAATGGATTTGTATTATTTAAACGGTGAAAAACGCGGAGAACGTTGTCCGTTGACACCTCCCGGCATCAGTGTCGGACGGGAAGTGGATAACGATCTTCAGCTGTTGATCAATGGAGTTTCCCGGTATCATGCCATGATTTCTTTTGACGGAACTTCCTGGTTTATAGAAGATTTGGGAAGTACCAACGGCACATACGTTCAGAAAAATAAGATTGCCGGAAAGGTGAAACTTGAGCCGGGAGATGAAATAAAAGTCGGCGATCAGATGTTTCAGTTCGGAGATGCGCCTGTGAGAGTTGCTCCCGCGGTTCAACAGGCCGCTGCGGAGACTTCCAAAGTCGATAACAGTTTTCTGAAAGAGGAATCTGCTGATCTGGCATCTCAGATCCGGAAATCCAGATATTCGATTTTCAGCGGAAATCAGAATGCAGATAAAGGACAGCCGAAAACAAAGAAAAGCCGCTTGGGAAATCTGATTTTCACACTGCTCGTCATTACTCTGCCTCTGGTTTGCATTTTCGGTTACATGGTGATTGAGGAAAACAACAAACTCAAAGAAAAGCAATCCCGGGTTGCTCCTCAGAAGATGCCTTTTTTCCTGCATTACGAAAAAAGAATCACTTCTCCGGATAATGTCTTCCGGTTTGAAGCAAAATTTGAGGAAAATGTTGCAATCTTCACCGTGGATGACTTGAAATACGGACGTCATTTTGTTTTCAAGAAAGGTGATATCAGTCCTGCGGAGCTTGAACGGCTGAAGGAATCCATCCGGAAAACCGAGTTCATGAAGATAGAGAATAAGGAAGTCAACAGTCCCACCGGACCGGAAGACAAATACCGCCGTCTGATTATTGCTCTGGACGGTGCATTCAACAATGTCGCTGTTCATAACACTTATGCAACGACTTCCTTTGAAGATATAGAAACGGCGATTTCTGATCTTGCACGGCTTTACAATATGCGTACCGGTACGCTGACCGCAGAAGAAATGCGGATGGAAGCAAAAGAATTTTTTGAACGTGCGCAGGATCTTTTTGCCAATTATCAGGCTGCTCCAAAAAATATCCGGGAATCCATTGTCTATTACAAAAACGCAAAGAGCTATTACGAACAGTTTGAGCCGAAGCCCAGAGAATGGGATATCTGCCGGAAACAGCTCGAAAAAGCTGAAAAAATCTATAAGGCCATGTACAAGGATCTGCATTTCAATATTCAGAAATATAATAAACTTGCCCGTCCGAAAGAAGCATCCCAGGAATGCAGTAAAATGCTGGAACTGGTTGATCCGGACAGTAAAGATTATCAGAAGTACAGAAATTACAAGATAGAGTTTGACAGACGGCTCAAATTGAAAAAGAAGAAATGATTTTTTGCGTGGTGAGTTTGGAGGAATATCAATGAAAAAATGGCTTATCATTATTACTGCTGTACTTGCTCTCCTGGGCATGACAGCCTGCGGTAAAAAACAGAATACAGCGAAACCGACAACAATCAAGATCACAACAGATCCTGTCGGAGCACAAATCCGTATTTCCGGAAAGAATTATGGAAAATCCCCATTGAACGGAAAATTTTCTTCCGGTGTTTATGTGATTTCCGCAGAAAAACCGGGGTTCGCTCCCGTCTGGAAAAGTGTCAAGGTGGAAAAAGGAAAAAATAACGAGGTTAATTTTTCTCTGAGTCCGCTCAAATCTTCTGTTCTTCTGACGACTGTGCCGAACATCAAGGCGAATGTGACCTACAAAGGAAAAGTAATCGGTCAGACGCCTATTGTTCTTTCTGATCTGGAATATGGGAAACACAATGCAGACCTGAAGGCTCCCGGATATTCTCCTGCTCATATTGAATGGAATATTGATTCATCCCGACCTCAGAGAATTGCTGTCCGGATTACGGAAAATACCGGAGTTATCCGGATCGAACGGGCGAATGCAAACGGAGCAATGGTCAAGATCAACGGCAGAAATCATGGCAGTCTTCCCAGCGAATTCCGCATGGAACAGGGGGAATATCAAGTGGAAGTCACTGCTCCGGGATATACTCCGTATGTACAGAAGGTTTCTCTGGCAAGCGGAAGGAAAGTTTCTGTCAGACCCCGTTTGACTGAACTGCCCGGAAAGATCATTGTAAACTCCAAGCCCACCGGAGCGATGGTCACAATGAATGGAAAACGTTACGGAACAACTCCGATCACTCTGGAAGGAATCAAGTCCGGCAGAGTCAGACTGGTGCTTTCCAAACATCAGTATGATCCTGTAACAGTCGATCTGGGGGTCGGTCCCGGAAAAACAGTTAGAGTTTCACGGAACCTGACTACCAGTCTCGGTACCATTGAATTCGTAACTGTCCCTGCGGGGGTGACTGTTTATCTTGATAACAAACTTCTTACTGTGACGGAAAAGGATCCCCGTTCAAAAGGTTATTCCAAAGTGATCCGCACAGGACCGCTGCGACCGGGAGAGCATGTATTGAAGTTTGCTCATAAACGGGCAAAACCGAAAGAAAAGACTGTAACTGTTACCGTGCAGAAAAACAAGAATCACCGTATTCCCGGTGTGGTGGAACTCTGGGTTCCCAATGCACAGATCACTTTGAAAGTCGGTTCAAAATATGAGGGCAGAATAGTTCGTCAAAGCGAAAAGAGCATTACTTTTGAACAGAGCCGGAAATCCAGATTGGATTACAACCGTGATGAGTTGGAAAAAATCGAATGGCTTTCGGAGGAAGAGTAAGTCATGAACGAACTTCTGGTGAATTTTTTCGGGAGCAGAATGCTGTTCCCGGTTCTGATCTTTCTGAGTGCGGCAATGATGCTTGCATTGGCTGTTTACTTCCTTAAAGTAACTCCAGAAAATGTAGCAAAGATGGAGAAACTTCCCCGCTGGAAAGTGCCGGGAATCATTCTGGGAATCTTTGTTGTTGCCTGGTGTATTCCCCATGCCATGCCGATTCTGCCGGATAGCTTGCATAAGCTGCTGTTTCCGGTTATGGCGGCACTGGTGATTGCCTCCTGGTTTGTTCTGGATCATCTTTTCGGGAGAGCTTTAGGCGGATATCTGATTTTGACAGCACATTTGTTCCTGCGTGAAACATTTGCGTATGAAGCAATTTCCAACCCTGTCTTTCCGGTCCTCTGTTTCCTTTATGGAACATTCGGGATTTTCCTCTGCGGAATGCCGTACCGTTTGCGTGATATTGTGAGACTGGAACTCAATCCGAAATACAAATGGATCTTTCCCGGATTCTTTGCTGTGATGTTCCTTGCGTTTGTAACTATGGGAATTTGTTATTTGCGGGTGATGAAATGATGGAACCGAAAGACGAAACACTTGTCTTTCTGAAACAGTTCGTTCCGGAAAATTATTTTCCAGTCTTCCTGCAGAAATGCAGAATTCTGATGGATTTTCTTTATGAGACCAATAAGACTTTGAATTTGACCCGGATACCGGAAGAGAGTTTCTGGACATTGCATGTTGCAGATTCTCTGGCATTTGCCGGAGAAGTTTCGCTGGATGGCAAAAAGTTGTGCGATGTGGGTTGCGGAGCAGGGTTTCCCTCCCTGATTCTGGCTGCGGCATTTCCGGAGCTTCTGGTCACGGCAATTGATTCCACCCGGAAAAAGGTTGATTTTGTTGCAGCAGCAGCGGAAAAGATGGATTTGCCCAATCTGACCGCGATTCACGCCCGTGCCAATGAGCTTGCCCGGAAAGAGGATTTCAAGGCGGCATACGATTTTGTGACTGCGAGAGCTGTGGCAGATGCATCTGTCCTGATCCGTGAAACAGCTAATTTTCTGAATCATAAACATGGTTTGCTTTGCATTTACCGTACAACAGAACAGCTGGAACGGGAACTTCCCGATTTGAAACAGCGGAAATTGAACTATCGTACAACTCCGCTGTTCCAATTGCCGGAAGGTGCCGGAAGCCGTCTGTTCCTGATCTTGCCGAGTCAGAAAAGCATGACTCTCCGGCGGTGATTCATCCCTGCTGTTTTCCGGATTGCATATATCTGCTCCGGAAACCGGGGTGTTTCAGATAATCTGCCAGATAACGCTGAAACTGCAGCAGGAATCTTTTTCTGCGGCGTGCAGAGATCTGTTTTGCATCTTTCATACCGGGATTCCTCCTTTCTCCGGGGGCGCAGCAGTCAAGACTGCTGTGGATAAGAAAGTTTTTTATCCATTTGGTTTGACACCGGTACCGGAAAAATGTTCCATATTTTTTACCACACTCTGGGAGTTAACCCGAGTGACAGGGAAATCTGATCTCTGACCGGGTGGACCGGATCGGATCGCAACGCGCGGTTTTTAACAAATGCCAAAGCGATACCGCTTTCTCTGTGAACAAAGCCTTCAGCACCCAATGCGCCGCCATGACCGTAAAATTCTCCATAATCCTTACCGGACAGAACATATCCCAATCCGAAGACTGCCCAGGTACCTTCCGGAGGAATGGGATCGTCTTCCCAGCGGCAAATTCGGGTGGAATTTTGAAGAACTGCATCATCGAGCAGTCTGATTCCATCAGTTTCCGTAATCAGAGCTGAATAAAATTTTGCCATAGCATAAGCATTGCAGACTCCATTGAGTGACGGGGTGAAACTGCGGCGCAAAGCGGTACAGTTGAAGACATCCGCACACCAACCGGTATTTCCTTCCAGATCTGTGGAGTCAACATCCGCACACCGCTTTTCTGTTTCCGGGTCTGTTCCGAAAAAATAATCATTTCCGATTCCGAGGGGTTCAAATATCTCTTCGGAGATAATCGTTTTCAACTCTTTTCCCACGGCACGGCGGATTGTCTCCCCGATAAGCCATGCATAGGTTTCCGCCTGATATTCGGACTTTGTTCCGGGCTGCCAGAGCGGAGTCATATTTTCCATGACCCTGCACATTTTTTCCCAGTCTGCCATATCATCAAAGGTGATTTCGGGGGGGAGTTGATGGAGTCCTGTACGATGAGACAGAATATGCCAGAGTCTCACATCTTCTTTTCCATTGCAGCCGAATTCTTTCCAGTAATCTGCCACTCTGTCATCATAAGAGAGCTTTCCCTGTTTTACGAGTCTGTGGACTGCGGTTGAAACAACAGCTTTTCCGCAGGAATATACGGGGAAGAGTGTGTGTTCCGTAACTTTTTTTATCCGTTCCGGTCCTGTATATCCGGAGACCAGATTGACGAGCGGTTTTCCATCTTTGAAAATAACGAGCTGACAGCCGCATTCTTCCCCGGATGCGGTGGCTTTATCCAAAATATTTTGTAAATCTTCTGTATTGATCTTCATTCTGCAATCCTTTCTTTTTCCATATTTTCCTTTGAAGAAAGATAGCATTGATTTTCATTGAAGTCAATGGTTGAAGTGATAAAATCCGTAAGAATATTCAGCAGTTTGTGTATTTTTCTGATTCCTGGAAGATTCTTCACTGACAGGGGCTTTCAGATTTGACAAATCGGGAAAACGGGTGTATATTACCTGACTTTGAATGATGTAATATCAACCATAAACTGAAAGGAAGGATCATGCCCTCAAACACCGAGATCAATCTGCTCCGTTTGGAACGGACCACAATCCCCGAAGACTTTGTCCGCGAACATCAGGGTGAGTGGGATCATCAGGCCTGGCTTGATTTTTGTTCCTTCATCGAAGAACGCGGATACACTCCCATTGAACTTGATAAGGTGGGGCTGATCCTGGAACGCAAGAAAACAGAATTCTGGGCAGGCAAAACGAAAAAATGAGCGATTCTTCCCATACAGGTGCATTGCATATCGTTGCCACTCCCATCGGCAACCTGGAAGATATTACTGTCCGCGCACTCCGGGTTTTGAAAGAGGCTGATGTGATTCTGGCGGAAGATACCCGTCATACCCGCGGTCTCTGTACGCATTATGATATCCATACGAAACTGGAAAGTTATCATATTTTCAATGAACACGGCAAATGTGCAAGCCTTGTAAAGAGAATTCTTTCCGGTGAAAATATTGCACTGGTCACGGATGCGGGAATGCCCTGTATTTCCGATCCCGGTTTTCTTCTGATCCGGGAGGCTGTGGCGGCAGGAATCGAACCGGATATTCTGCCGGGAGCTTCTGCGCTGCTCTTTGCTGTTGCCGCCAGTGCATTGCCCAGTGACAGATTTGCATTTCACGGCTTTCTCCCCGTAAAATCCGGAAGACGTTCTACACGTTTGAAAGAGATCGCTGACTCCGGATTGACAGCCGTGGTTTTTGAATCCCCATACAGACTTTCCAAACTTCTTAACGAGATCCCGGAATATTTCGGACCGAATGCCCCTGTTGCTGTGATCCGGGAAGCTACAAAACTCCATCAGGAAGTCCTGCGCGGAACGGCTGCTGAACTTTCGGAGAAATATGGAAAGAAGAGCTGGAAAGGGGAATGTGTTGTTGTGATCGGTTCCGCTGACGGAGCCGTGGAAGAATATGAAGAGCCTGCTGAATAACGGAAGGAATCGGAACATGAGAAATTGTATTTTCTGCAGAATCATCGCCGGGGAAATCCCCTCAATCAAAGTTTATGAAGATGAACTGGTACTGGCGTTTATGGATATTTCCCCCATTACGTTCGGACATACTCTTGTGATTCCGAAAGAACATCACACCAGCACTGCAACGATTCCTGAAAATATCGCCGGACGCATGTTCCGGGTCGGTGCCAGAATCGGCGTGGCAATGAAACGCGGTCTCGATGCCGATGGTTACAACTTCCATCTTTCCGATGGAACAACAGCCGGACAGGTGGTCATGCATTCCCATCTTCATGTCGTTCCCCGCTGGACTGATGACGGATTCCACTGGAACTGGCGTCAGCTCAATTATGAATCCGATGCCGCAAAAATGGAAATTCTGGAAAAGATCCAGAAACATTTCAAGCTGGAAAATCAGCCGGAAGATACTCCTGCGGAGGATGAAGAATAATCATGCTTACCATTGATAAGGTTTATGATGCTCAGAATGAACTCCGCCGGGTTTTGCGGGCAACTCCGCTGATCCAGGCTCCGAAATTCAGCATCGGCGCAAACGTTTATATCAAACCGGAAAACCTTCAGGTCACCGGTTCCTTCAAAGTCCGCGGTGCCTATTACAAGATCGCAAAACTTTCTGACGAAGACAAAAAACGCGGCGTGATCGCCTGTTCCGCAGGAAATCACGCACAGGGGGTTGCGCTCGGTTCTCAAGTCAATCATATCAAAGCAAAAATCTTCGTTCCCAGTACCGCTCCCATTTCCAAAGTGGAGGCAACCAAAAGCTACGGTGCAGAAGTCGTGCTGGTCGACGGGATTTATGACGATGCCTATGCCGCTGCACGGGCTGAGGCTGATAAAACCGGAGCAGTCTTTGTTCATCCCTTTGATGATGAAGAGATCATTGCCGGTCAGGGAACCATCGGTCTTGAAATCTATCAGGAACTTTCCGATGTGGAGGCTGTGGTTGTTCCCATTGGCGGCGGCGGACTCGCTTCCGGTGTTGCCATGGCAGTCAAAACCCTGAATCCCCGCTGTAAAGTTTACGGTGTTCAGGCTGCCGGAGCCTCCTCCATGAGCGACAGCTATCATGCAAAACAGATTCTCAACTGTAAGACGGTCCGGACCTTTGCCGACGGGATCGCTGTCAAACGGCCGGGGGACTTGACCTTTGAACTTTGCAGCAAGTATCTGGATGACGTTGTTACCGTAAGCGATGATGAAATCGCAGCTGCGATATTGACACTTATGGAAGGACAGAAACTGGTTGCAGAGGGTGCCGGAGCCACCGGATTGGCGGCAGTCCTCTTCGGAAAATTGCCGATCAAGGGCAAAAAAGTGGTCTGTCTTGTTTCCGGAGGTAATATTGATGTGACGATTCTTGCCCGTGTGATCAACCGCGGTCTTGTGACCTCCGGCAGAAGATCCGAATTGAATCTTGAACTGCTGGACCGTCCCGGCGAATTGACCCATGTCAGTTCCATCATCTCCCGTCAGGGTGCAAACGTGGTGCATGTCAATCATACACGCGGGAATGTGCATAACGATGTCAATGCCTGTTTCCTGCATATCACCATGGAAACCCGTGATTTCAAACATTTTGAACAGATTTGCGCTGCATTGCGTGAATCCGGTTATACCGTTAACAATTGAAAGAGAGAATTTTTATGAAAAAAGAAGTGATATCCACCCCGAAAGCACCCGCAGCAGTCGGTCCTTATTCCCAGGCAATCAAGATTGGAGATTTCCTTTATACCTCCGGTCAGATCGCCCTGGATCCCGCAACCGGAGCACTTGCACCCGCTGAAATCGAAGTTCAGTCTGAACAGGTCATGAAAAACCTCGGTGCCGTTCTGGAAGCAGCCGGATATACCTTTGATGAAGTTGTCAAAACCACCTGTTTTCTTCAGGATATGGGACACTTTGCAGCATTCAATGCTGTTTATGAAAAGTATTTTGTCTCCAAGCCTGCAAGAAGCTGTGTTGCAGCGGCTGCTCTGCCCAAAGGTGCGCTGGTGGAAGTGGAACTTATTGCCTGTCACCAGAACTGATTCCGGAATATGAATATTGTATCAGGAAAACTCCGGGGACTTCCTTTACGGGCGCCCGCAGGGATGACAACCCGTCCGACAGCGGTCCGTTCCCGGAAGGCGCTGTTTGACAGTCTTGGAGATTTGAGCGGAAAGACTGTGGCGGATCTCTTTGCAGGCAGCGGCGCAATCGGTTTGGAAGCCGCCAGCCGCGGTGCGGAAAATGTCTGGTTCGCAGATGCAGCCGCCGGAGCGGTCAAATGTATCAAAGCCAATACTGCAAAAGCGGAATCTCTGGGATGTCAGACCCAGTTTGAAATCCTGAATGTAACTCTTCCGGCAGGAGCCATGCGGCTTTCTGTTCTGGCAGAACCGGATTTGGTTTTTGCGGATCCGCCTTATGCGGAAACAACAGAATTCCTGAGTGCGATTCTGAATGATGCTGCATTCACCCGCTGGTGCAGAAAAGCTGTTCTGATTTGGGAAGTTCCTGCGGAGAAGGGACTTGTGCCGCCTCCGCCAACTTGGAATCTGGAAGCGATCCGGATGTTCGGAAATGCAAAATTTGCTTTTTTCCGGAGATCTGTTGAAGAATAATTTAATCTTTACTGAAAGGGTATAAACTATGAAAAAAATTACGGTAGCACTGTTATGTGCAGTAATGGTTGTTTCTCTTTTCGCTGCAGAACCTGAAACCGGAAAAGCAGAAAAGGAAAAACAGATTTCAGAACTGCAGGCGGAACGCAAAAGAGTTCAGCTTAAACTGATCAAAGTTCGCAATGCTGCTATTCTTACCGATAAACGCGCAGCAAAACTTGCAAAGGAAATTCTGGTTCTCAACCGGCAGCTCAGTGATTATCTTGATACAAAGGATGAGGTAAAGGAACTTAACAGAGAGTTAGGCAGAATTGACCGTCAAATCCGAACAATGAAACTCAAAAAAATCGGAAAATCTGAAAAGAAAGACAGTAAATAATATGGCTGAAGCGCTTATCATTGATGGAAAGACAGTTGCCGCGTCTGTTCATGCAAAATCTGTTGAACAGATCGCAGAGATCAAAGAAAAATATGGTACAGTTCCCGGACTGGCTGTGATCCTTGTCGGAGAAAATCCGGCTTCACAAGTCTATGTCGGCACCAAGGTTAAAAAATGTGCTGAACTTGGAATCTATTCTGAAAAAATCGTTCTTCCGGAAAACACCACACAGGAAGAACTTCTGGCTGTGATTGACAGATTGAATAAGGACCCGAAAATTCATGGAATCCTCGTTCAGTCTCCTCCGCCGAAACAGATCAATGAAGAAGAAGTTGTTCTTGCCATTGATCCTGCAAAGGATGTGGATTGTTTCCATCCGTTCAACGCAGGCAAACTTTTTCTGGGTGATACAACAGGTTTCATGCCCTGTACGCCCTACGGCGTGATGAAGCTGCTGGAATATTATAAAATCCCCACAAAAGGAAAACACGCTGTTGTTCTCGGCCGTTCCAATATTGTGGGAAAACCGATGGCGGCTCTTCTCTCCAACAAGGGTGTGGATGCCACTGTAACGGTTGCTCATTCCCGTACGGAAAACCTGAAAGAATTGCTGCTGTCCGCAGATATTCTGGTTGCGGCGATCGGAAAACCGGAATTTGTGAAAGCTGATATGGTCAAGCCCGGAGCAGTTGTGATAGATGTCGGAATCAACCGGATTCCGGATGCATCTTCCCCCAAAGGTTACCGGATTGTCGGGGATGTTGATTTTGCAGAAGTTTCCAAAATTGCCTCTGCGATCACACCTGTTCCCGGCGGCGTTGGTCCTATGACCATTGCAATGCTGATGCAGAATGCGATCCGGGGATTTTTCAATAAGTAATCTGTTGTAAAATTCAGAAGGGCTGTTGCAAAACAATATTTGCAGCAGCCCTCTCTTTTTTACGGAAGGCTCTGTTCCTCCTGCTATTCATTATTTAATATGGCATTTTGATTTTTGTACAGCAAAAATCGGAATGCCGCAAAAAGGTTTGAAAAAGGATGATGGGGTTCTGGGAAGAAGGAAAAAACTTTCCCCGATCACAAAACAACCTTTGCCGGGAACAGAGCCTTACGGAATAACTACGGACGTATTTTCACTTTTCATCCCGGACCTGGCGTGCAAAATAAAGAAGCATTTCCAGTTTTTCTTTCGGTTTGAATATTGCCGGAATTTTCGGTAAAGCTCCTTTTTGACGGTACATTTCACCATTCCGTTCCAGGAAAATCTTACTGTCGCGGAAAGAGAGAGAACTCCAGCCGGCTTGATGGACAATGATTCTCAGCCGGACAGTTGACAGGAAATTTTTTGCTTCTGCGGGGATGACACCGAATCTGTCCCGCAATTCCAGTTCATAATCATCGACTTCCTCTTCCGAAATCATGGAGGCAAGCCTCCGGTAGGCTTCCAGTCTCAAGCGGGGTTCGCTGATATATGCCGGAGGAATGCTTGCCGCCAATTTATCTTTTGAGGTTTCCAACGCAAAGGTAATAAAATCAAGATTCAATTCCGTGCTGACAAGTTTCGGTGTTTTGATTCCCCGTAATGTGTTTGCAGCTTCTTTCAGGAGCTGACAATACAAGTGGAATCCGATGGTGTCGACATAACCGCTCTGTTCGGCACCGATAATATTTCCTGCTCCGCGGATTTCCAAATCGCTGAGAGCCAGTTTGAAACCGGATCCGAGATGCGTATAACGGCGGATGACGGACATTCTCTGGCGGGCATCGGAGGTCATAACTCCGGATGGAGGAATCAGCAGATAAGCATAAGCCTGCCGATTCCAGCGTCCGACACGCCCGCGCAGCTGATGCAGTTCCGCCAAGCCGAAATGATCGGCCCGTTCAATGATGATCGTATTCGCATTGGGAATATCAATTCCGGATTCGATGATTGTTGTGGAAACAAGGATATCAATATTTCCGTTGACAAACTCTCCCATGATATCTTCCAGCTGGGCAGGGGACATTCTGCCGTGAGCGACAGCGATTTTAGCATCCGGTGCAAGTTTCCGGATTTTATCCGCTGCGGCATCAATGGTTTTTACCCGGTTGTGAAGATAAAAGATTTGTCCGCCGCGAACCAGTTCTCTTGAGATTGCCGCACCGACAAGTGCGGGATCGTATTGAGCCACAATGGTATGAACGGGCAGTCGTTTTGTGGGAGCCGTTGTGATGGTGCTGAGGTCCCTCAGTCCGGAAATTGACATGTGCAGAGTCCGTGGAATCGGAGTTGCAGTCATTGTCAGAATATCCACAGTGGAACGGATGGCTTTCAACTGTTCCTTGTGCGCCACACCGAATCTCTGTTCTTCGTCGATAATCAGCAAGCCCAAATCCCGGAAACGGATCTCTTTGGAAAGCAGTGCATGTGTTCCGATGATGATATCAATTCCGCCGCTGGCAAGATTCCGTTTGATGGCAGATTTTTCTCCGGCATTTTTCAAACGTGAGAGCGTTTCTATAATAAAAGGATATTCTGCGAATCTTTCCCGGAAACTCAGATAGTGCTGCTGCGCCAGAACTGTTGTGGGAACGAGAATCGCCACCTGACGTCCGGATGCGGCACATTTGAATGCGGCACGCATGGCAACCTCTGTTTTTCCATACCCCACATCACCGCAAAGCAGACGGTCCATAGGTTTGGTTGATTCCATATCTTTTTTGATCGCTTCGATTGCCTGAATCTGTCCTTCAGTGGCTTCATACGGGAATGCTTCATCGAAGATTTTTTCTTCCACGCCATCGGGATTGAACGCCACTCCCTGCGAGGAATTCCGGATTGCCTGAAGCCGCAGCATCTCGGCAGCAAGATTTTTTGCAGCTCCGGAAGCTTCCTCTTTTGTTTTCAGCCAACGGGTTCCACCCAGTTTGGATAAACGCAGAATATTGACCTTTGAGCCGACATATCTGGAAAGGAGGTGAGCCTGCCAGACAGGAACATAGATGATTGCATCATCGGCAAATTCCAATTCCAGAGATTCAATCCGTTCAGAACCGCTGGTAATCGTTTTGATTCCATGGTAAAGGCACAGACCGTAATTGAGGTGAACGGTAAAATCACCTTCTTCAATATCCGACATCTGAGCGAGTTCTTCCCGATGGATTTCTTCCGGATCCCGTTCCTTGATGATTGCAGCTCTAGGGGCAAGTTTCCGGGTGAATGTTGTCATAAACAGTTCACGTTCGGTCAGGTAAGTCGTCTTTTCTTTCGGAAAAGTCACACCGCATGGGAGCTGCATTCTGATGACAGCTGTTCCCGGGGAATCCTGCAGTTTATTTTCCCGGATCCAATTCCGGATATGCACATCATCGGAATCTTTTCCGGCGGCAAAATAAATACGGTATCCCTGTTCCAGCTGGCGGCGTACCATCTCCGATGCAATTCCTTTGGAAAGTTCCTCCAGCGTATCAGTATTAAGATCTGAACCGGCCTGCAGCTGCGGAGTTACTCCAATACAATCCCGGTCCGGGGTATCTTTCCAGTCATCATCCATTTCAGACAGAATGGAAATGACCGGATGAGCAGTAAATGCCTGCCGGAACGCTTCCCAATGCTGTTCAGAACCTTTTTCGCCGAACTTGTTCAGGTTGAGCAAACATTCCTGCGGAGAACAGATGATAAGGACCCGGTCCGGAACATAACTGGAAAAATCACTGTACTTTTCTCCGGTTGCGGGAAGGACCGTGCCGGAGCGCAGAAGAATTTCACATTCCTCTATATTACGGACAGAGCGTCCGGTTTCGATGGAATACTCCCGCATGGTGTCGATTTCATCTCCGAAAAATTCGACACGGACAGGCATTTTCATTCCGGGGGAAAAGATATCGATCAAGCCGCCTCTGCGGGCAAATTCGCCAACGACTGTTGCCTCCGGTTCGTCATCATACCCCATTTTGACGAGTTTTTCTGCCAGTTCAGAGAGCTTGCAGGTATCGCCTTTGCGGAGAACTATTTTTCCGAGAGAAAACTCATTTTTATCGGGAACAGGAGTCAGAAGGGCTTGAACAGAAGCAAAAAAGATATCCGGTGAATTTTCGGAAAGTGCCGCTGCCAGCATTTCTGCACGGGGTGCTTCATCTTCCGGAGTGGGATTTCCCTTCCAGATTCCTTCCGGCAGCAAGGCAGTTGTCAAACCGGTTTCCAGAGCATGATTCCAAATCGCAGTTTCACCGGAAACCTGCTCTGCTTCAGAGAATGTGGGGAATGCAATAACGATCTTTCTCCCGGAGGTCCGGAAGAAAGCTGCGCCAATCCGGAAGATTTCCAATGCGGCGGTCGATTTTTCAGTGAAGAAAATCGTATCATCTGCTTCCGGAGAAAAATAAAACCAGTTTTTTATTGATATTTTTTCGTTTTTTTTATTTTCCACTTTGACTTTTTCGCTTTTTATGATATATTACTATTCACGTTTTTATATGTACGTACCGAATATTCGCCCTTCTGAATTTCCGGTAACATAAAAATAACACAATTTTAACAAAAAACAAGTGGAAGTTTCCATGTCAGCGAAAAATAGCAAAGAGAAAGCCGCGCCGATCAAGACGGGGACAGAGAAAAAAGCTGTGAAAAAAGCTGAGAAGTCCGTTTCCAAAAAGCAGACTCCCGAAAAGGATGTGAAAGCTGAAAAGCCCGTCCCAGCAAAGAATAAATCTGCTTCGGAGAAAAAGACTGTCAAAGCGCAGCCGGCAGCAGAAGTAAAGACTGAAAAGTCTGCTCCTGCAAAAAGCAAAGCCGCAAAAGTTGCGCCTGTTGTGGAAACCAAACCTGCCAAGGTTCCGGCAAAAGCGAAAGCTGTCAAAGCAGCGCCTGTTGTGAAAGAAAAGCCTGTTAAGGCAAAAGCGAAAGCCGTTAAAGCAGAACCTGTTGTCGAAGAAAAGCCTGTCAAGGCAAAAGCGAAAGCTGTCAAGGCAGAACCTGTTGTCGAAGCAAAGCCTGCAAAGGCAAAAGTGAAAGCTGTCAAGGCAGCGCCTGTCGTCGAAGAAAAGCCTGTCAAGGCAAAAGTGAAAGCTGTCAAGGCAGAACCTGTCGTCGAAGCAAAGCCTGCAAAGGCAAAAGTGAAAGCTGTCAAGGCAGCGCCTGTCGTCGAAGAAAAACCTGCAAAGGAAAAAGCGAAAGCTGTCAAGGCAGAACCTGTTGTCGAAGAAAAGCCTGCAAAGGCAAAAGCGAAAGCTGTCAAGGCAGGACCTGTTGTCGAAGAAAAGCCTGCAAAGGTTGAAGCTGTCAAAGCGGATCCTGTTGAAGAGCCTGTTGTTCTGGATAAAAAAGAAGCACGGCGTCTTGCGAAGGCCAAAGCTGAAGAAGAAAAGGCGCGCCGCAAGAAAGAGCTTGAACTGAAACGTTCCAAGGAAGAACAGGAAGAGCTGGAAGCGTTGAAGGCAGCTTATGCGAGATCTTTGGAAGAAGCGAAGAAAGCTGAGATGGCGCCTTCTCCGGAACCGGAAGAATCGATTGAGGATGAGCCTCCTGAAATTGACGAGCTGGATAATCTTGACGATCAGGAAGCCTACAGCAAGGCCAGTGAAGAGAATCTTGATTCACTGGAAGATATTGCAGAGCTTGCCAAGCGGACAGCCAAAGAAGAAAAGGCATCCGGGATACCGACTTCCAAGAATGATACCATGAAGGTCTATATGACCGATATCGGACGGATCGAGCTTGTTTCCAAGACAGAAGAAATAGAATTGGCAGCACAGATTCATGGCGGGAATTCCCAGACACATGATGAAGCACGCCAGACATTGATCCAGGCGAACTTACGTCTGGTTGTGAAAATTGCACATGATTTCAAAGGTCTTGGGCTGCCGCTGCTGGACTTGATTTCTGAAGGAAACATCGGTTTGATGCGTGCGGTGGAAAAATTTGATCCTGCGAAGGGCGCAAAGTTCAGTTCATATGCTGCCTGGTGGATCAAGCAGTCCATGCGCCGTGCATTGGCAAATCAGAGCCGGACTATCCGTATCCCTGTTCAGTCTGCCGGAAAGATCAACAAGATCAAATCTGTCAAGATGAAACTGACAGAAAAGCTCGGGCGTGAACCTACGGATGCAGAAATTGCAGAAAACCTTGAATTTTCCGAACGTACTGTTGCCGGGCTCCGGTTGGCAGATTTGAAAACGTTCTCCCTTCATGACCCGATTCAGCAGGGGGAAGACGGAGAATTTCAGGATATTATTCCGGACCGTGGAGCGATGACACCGGACCGTATTCTCGGGGATGTGGAGTCCTTGAAACGTCTGAAAGATCTTCTCTGTGATCTTGATGAAAGAGAACGGATGATTCTGCAGATGCGTTTCGGTTTGGATAACAACCGTCCGCGGACATTGGAAGAAGTAAGCCAGGAAATCGGGCGTACCCGTGAACGTGTACGTCAAATCCAGAACCAGGCATTGAGCAAATTGAAACTTCTGCTTTCCGATGAAGCAGATTTTACAACTGATTGAAGAATAACGATTTAACATAGAAAGGAAGGGGGTGAACAACATGGAATGCACGGAAGTCAGACTGAAAAAAGGCGAGCCCGTAGATCGCGCTCTCCGCAGATTGAAAAAGAAGCTTGACAAGGAAGGCACCCTCAAGGAACTCCGCAACCGGAGACACTTTGAGAAGCCCAGCGAAAAGAAACGCCGTACACAGCGTCATCGCGGCTGATCTTGCAGCAGCAATGGGGGATCCCGCTTTCCGGTGAGGTCCCCTTTTTTATCCTTCCGGCAATTGATTTGCCGTTTACAATAAGAGGCAATGCCTCAGGAATTACCTCGGAGATATTATGCAGAAATCTCAGAAAATATTGAAAAAAGAAGCCTCTGCGGGAAGACGGTTCGGTTATCTTTCCGTGTTGGACTGGTATATCTTCCGGGAATTTATGATCCCGTTCTCCGTATTGTGTTTTACTTTTATTCTGCTCTTTCTGATCGGGGATCTGTTCGATGACCTGCCTGATTTTCTCAGCTACAGAGGAAAAAATGCTTTTTCTCTGGCTGTAAAATATTTTACCTTGAAAATGCCCGGTAACATCCGTTTTATCTTTCCGATATCAGTACTCCTTTCCTGTATGTATACGGTTGCCAATATGGGCCGGACACGGGAAATCACAGCGATGCGTGCTTCCGGAATATCCACGATCCGCTGCGGCGGAGCAATGTTTGCCGTTGCCGCTGTTGTGACGGCTGTTAATTTCTGGTTCAACGAAAAAATTGTTCCGACATGCACCATGGAGGCTGAAATCATCCTTAAATCTCTGGATAATCCCAACTATGACCGTACGATGTACAGTATGCTGCAGTACCGCAGTACAGATAAGGGCAGAGACTGGCTCCTGCAGAACTTCAATAAAGATGGCGTTTGGGAAAATGTCATTCTGAAAAAATTCAAGACGGAACAGATTGACGGGAAAGTACACCGGGATATGGAATGGGAGCTTATTGCGGAAAAAGCAAAATATTTCCGGAACAGAGGATGGATATTCTATAATGTCAAGCAAACCAAGTATGTACCCTTTGCCAGTCCGTCTAAAGTAATGGATGAACTGAGATATACAAAAGATATCATTCCGGAGACAGAAGTTCAAATACAAAATGCCATCAAACCTCCGGAAGATCTTTCATCTGCCGACCTGATTGGAGTTCTCAAAAACAACAGCAATATGGCAAAATCTCTGAAAAATATGTATGAAACACTGCTTTATTACAGATTGACATTCCCCTTTATCTGTTTACTTTGCGTTTGTCTTGGCCTCCCGCTTTCTGCAAAGAACGAGAGATCCGGGATTTTTCTTTCCATTATAACCGCAGTTGCAGCAATAGTGATTTTTCAGCTTCTTTCCCAACTGTTCCTCCTTTTGGGGCAGCAAGGTTTTATTCCGCCGCTGGTCGGAGGAGTCGGGCCGATATTTATATTCCTCTTATACAGTTATTTCGGTGTAATCCGGAAATCTGCCTGATTGGACGATGGTATCGTTTATGATTCAGCTGATCCGGAAATTCCGCAGCAAGCTGGAATCTTACCCATGTCTTATTTTTCTGTCGGGAGTCCTGAACGGATTTCCGGCAGTTTATTTTTCCGGCGAATGTCTTACTGTCGGGAATATTTTTCTTTATGCAACGCCCGGACTTCTTTTGGCATGGCTTTTATTCGGATTGCAGAAGAGCTGCTGCCGTTTTATTCCTGCGACCCTGCTTGCAATCTTCAGCTCCATTCTTCTGATGACCGGAGAATCAAGGAGTTTTCAAAAGAGAGAAAACATTCATGACCGGATGGGAGCCGCTGCGGTATTCCGGCTGACGGATTCCTCTCTTTGCGGCGGAACACCGGAGTGGATTCCGAATACGCCTTATTTTATTCAGGCGGAATTGAAAAGTGCTGCAATCGGAAATTCCGGTGAGATGACTCCTGCGGCAGGGAATGTTCTTCTGACGGTTTCGTATCATTCCGGAGGTATCCGCCATGCCGGTTACGGAGATTTGATCCGGGCTGAGGGATATTTTGAGACGATTCCGGAACAGATTCTTCCGGGGACATTTGATTTTCCAGCTTATGCTTCTGCCAGAGGAAGTTCTCTCCTGTTTCATGCGGAGTCTGTTCAAGTTTTGAAACAGGGAAATGGTTTTCTGCGTTTTCTCTTTGACTGGCGCAGTCATTTTCTGTCAAAATTATGTTCCGGCCTTCCGGATGGAGCTGCCCGGGACATGGCTCCTGCTCTTTTGTTCGGAATCCGTCAGCCCATCAAAGGGAGAATCAAGAATGATTTTCTTTACAGCGGAACGCTGCATGTGCTTTCGGTCAGCGGGTTTCATGTGGGATTATTTTTTCTTGCGATGATGTTTTTCTGTTCGGCTCTTCCATACCGTATCCGTTGGTCACTGGCTCCGTTTCCGGTTCTTCTTTACACGCTTTCCACCGGGATGCAGGCTCCGGCATTCCGGGCTTTTCTGATGCTGACTCTCTGGTGTCTTGCCCATTTGTTTCTGCGGAATAACAAAGGGATGAACACGCTTGCCGCTGCAGCTGCAATTATTCTGCTGCTGAATCCGTACCAGTTGTTTGATGTGGGATTTATTTACTCTTTTCTGTGTGTCTTTTTTCTGATTCTCAGCAGTGATTTCTTTCAACGGATTGCCGGGGCAATCACTGTCCGGGAAAATTTTTTTCCAAACCGGAGACGTTTATCCTTCAGACGGCTCATGAGTATATTTGTTGTATCAGCAGGAGTTTCTGTAGCGGCATGGCTGTGCAGTCTGGTGGTATCTTTGCATTATCAATCGTTGTTTACTCCGTGGGCTGTTCCGGCGTATCTTCTGATGGTTCCGGTTACGTGGTATTGTTTCGCACTGTTTCTTCCGGCAATTCTTCTGCAATGGATTCCCGGTGTGCCGGAATTTCTGGGAGTCATGATTGCGCCGTCATTGAAACTTTGTGCTGTCATAGCAGAACGGTTTGCGGATTCCGGAGCATTTTACACAGCTCCGCCTCCAAAATGGCTGGGAATTATCTTTCTGTCTGCTCTCGCCGGAGTTCTCTGTTTCAAACGGAAACCGCTTTTTTCCGCCGCAGCGGTAATTCTTTTTCTCTCCGGATTTTTTCTTTTCTTCCGGAACCCTGTTCCGGAAATTGTGATTCTGAAAAACGGTGCGGCGGCAGAACCTGCAATTCTCTTTTGCAATCCGGCTTCGCAAAGTGCAATTGTCTGGAATGTTCCGCAGGGAGAGACTGCCAGGCTGATTTCTGATTATCTGAAGACCGGCGGAATCAACAGAATCAGTGAAATACATTTTGATTCAGCGAAAAGTGAACTGTGCGGAGGCGGAAATTTTCTGTTCAGCATTTATCCTCCGGAGGCTGTTTACTTTCATGGAAAAATCCGGAAGAATGCAGAAACCGCTCGGAGATTGCAGAGAAAATATCCGGAACCTGTGTCACGTCCGCTCTTGAAACTCAGCAGAGAAAAGAATTATGTGGAAGTGATTCCCCGGATTGCCGGAATGGAACAGGTGAAACTCAGAAAAATCATTTCACCTGACAAAGGAATCATTCTGGAAATTACTCATTCCGGTCAGACGCTGCGGAGAGAATATCCTTTCAGCAACAAAATTACGGTGGAACGGATTACGCTTCCCGCGCAAAGGAAAGCAGAATGGAAATCTCTTCTTTCCACAGAGATTCATCCGGAGTTTCCAAGATAAGCGGAATATCCTGAATCCGGGGATCCTTCATAATTCTGCGGAAGGCATCCATGCCGAGATTCCCCTTGCCCAATGAATCATGACGGTCCAGTCTTCCGGAAAGCACGCCTTTTGCATCGTTGAGGTGCATCCCCCGCAGAAACTTGAATCCGATGACTTGATCGAACTCATCCATTGCTTTCGCATAGCCCTCTTCCGTGCTGAAATCATATCCGGCGGCGAATCCGTGACAGGTATCAATACAAACCCCGATGCGGGATTGATCTTTGACCTGTTCCATGATCTCAGCCAGCTGCCGGAAGGTGTAACCGAGATTTGTTCCCTGTCCGGCAGTATTTTCCAATACAGCAACAACCCCTTCCGTTTCCGCAAGAGCAGAGTTGATTCCCGCGGCAATATGGGAAAGACATTCTGTTTCGGAGATCTGTTTCAGGTGACTTCCCGGATGGAGATTCAGCAGTTTCAATCCCAGGAACTGACATCTGTACATCTCATCAGTAAACGCTGCAACGGCGTTTTTTCGTTTTTCCGCTTCCGGATTTCCCATGTTGATGAGGTAACCGTCATGAGGCAGAATCAAATCGGGAGTATATCCGAACTTTTTGCAATTTTCCCGGAATGCGGCAGCGGATGCTTCAGAAATAGGGGGTGCGTTCCATTGACGCTGGTTCTTGGTAAACATGGCGAATGCGGTTGCACCGATTGCGGCTGCATTCAGGGGGGCATTTTCCACACCGCCCGCAATGGAAACATGAGCTCCGGCAAATTTCATTTCAGCATCTCCTTCAAATATTTTCCGGTATAGGATTTTTTATTTTTCGCAACGGTTTCGGGTGTTCCTTCTGCAAGGATCTGACCGCCGCCGTTACCGCCTTCCGGACCGAGATCTATGATCCAGTCAGCCATTTTGATCACATCCAGATTATGTTCAATCACCAGAACGGTACACCCTTTGTCGCGGAGTTTCAAAAGCACTTCCATGAGCTGTTTGATATCTGCAAGATGAAGTCCGGTTGTGGGTTCATCCAGAATATATAAGGTATGTCCGCGGGAAGGACGGGCAAGTTCTGTTGCCAGTTTCACACGCTGCGCTTCTCCGCCGGAAAGTGTTGTTGCCTGCTGTCCGAGCGTGATATAACCCAGACCGACTTCCTCCAGCATTTTGAGTTTCCGGTGCAGTTTCGGCACTGCCGAGAAGAAATTCACTGCTTCGGAAACGGTCATATCCAGCACATCGGCGATGGAACGTTTCTTGTATTGAACAGTCAGCGTTTCCCGGTTGAACCGTTTGCCGTGACAGGCTGAACATGGAACATAAACATCGGGGAGAAATTGCATTTCAATTTTCTTGATACCATCGCCTTGACACTCTTCGCATCTGCCGCCTTTGATATTGAAACTGAACCGTCCGGGACCGTAGCCGCGGACTTTTGATTCCGGCAGAGAGGCGAAAAGATCACGGATTACGCCGAACGCCTCCGTATAAGTCGCCGGATTGGAACGGGGTGTTCTTCCGATGGGGCTCTGATCAATGACAATTGCCTTATCAATATGTTCCAAACCGATGATTTTTTCATGTTTTCCCGGTTCGGGCGCATCTTCGATTTTGAAATGTTTCTGAAGTGCGGCACGGAGAACTCCGTTGACCAGACTGCTTTTCCCGGAGCCGGAAACTCCGGTCACACAAGTGAACGTTCCCAGGGGAATCTTGGCAGTTACATTTTTCAGGTTGTTATGGGAAACGCCTTCCAATGTGAGAAATTTTCCATTGCCTTTGACCCGTTCTTCCGGAACCTCGATTTTCTGTTTCCCTGTCAGATATTGTCCGGTCAGAGACCGTTCGCATTTTTCAATGACGGACGGCGGCCCTGCAGCAACCAGTTCTCCGCCGTGGACACCTGCGGCGGGTCCGAGATCCAGCACATAATCTGCTGCCCGGATCGTATCGGTATCATGTTCCACAACAACCACTGTATTTCCGAGATCACGGAGATTTTTCAAGGCATCCAGCAAGCGGTCATTATCGCGCTGATGCAAACCGATACTGGGTTCATCCAGAATGTAAAGCACGCCCACGAGTCCGCATCCGAGCTGTGTTGCCAGACGGATCCGCTGAGCTTCCCCGCCGGAGAGCGTTCCGCTTTCCCGGTTCAAGGTCAGATACGGCAAACCGACTTCTTTCAGGAAGGAAAGCCGGGAACCGATTTCTTTCAGAATCTCTCCTGCAACAATTGTCTGCTCTTCATTCAGTTTCAGACTACGGACAAATTCCAGAGCTTTTTCCACAGACATGGCGTTGAATTCATGAATGGAAAGCCCGTTGACCGTCACCGCAAGCGATTCCGGTTTCAGGCGTTTTCCGTGACATTCCGGGCACTCTTCCCAGACCATGTACTGTTTCAGCCGTTCCCGGACAGCATCGTTATCGGTTTCCTCTTCCCTGCGCTGAAGATTGGCAAGAATCCCTTCAAAAGGACGCACCATGTTATAGCGTTTTCCGCGCAGATAATAGCTGAAGTCAATTTCTTCCTCGCCGCTGCCGTAAAGCAGAAGATTCTGAACGTTTTCCGGCAAATCTTTGAACTTGGTTGTCAGCATGGAAGGCATCTGAAGATGTTCCGCAATGCAGCGGAGCAGATGATTATAGTAAATGATAAGTCTGTGGGGACCGCGCCGCCATCCGGGAATCGCCCCTTTGCGGATGGAAAGATCATAGTTGATCGCAAGTTCTGCTTTCATGACCATGAGAGAACCGATCCCGTTACACTTCGGACAGGCTCCGTAGGGACTGTTGAAAGAAAAATGCCGGGGTTCCAGTTTCCCGAAACTGACTCCGCAATCAACGCATGCCAGGTTTTCGCTGATACGTTCTTCTTTCCAGGAGGTTTTACCATCAAAATCATGGTTTTCCACAAGCAGGATCAACTCTCCGTTTCCGCTTTTCAGGGCGGTTTCCACAGAATCGTTCAAACGGGAATCTTCCAGACCTGGTCCGGTCATCAGACGGTCAACAACTGCGTCGATCTCATGCCGTTTCGTCTTCGCAAGAGAATCCATGTTGTCCGTCAATTCCAGAATTTCCCCGTCAATACGGACACGGACAAATCCATCCTTCCGGATTTTTTCAAGGACATCTTTATGTTCTCCTTTCCGTCCGGTCACAAAGGGGGCAAGGATCATCATTTTGAGTCCTTCGGGCAAACGCCTGATCTTATCACAAATAGCTTCGGCAGATTGCGCCGCCAGTTCTTTTCCGCATTTCGGACAGTGAGGGATTCCGCAATGAGCGTAAAGCAGACGCAGGTAGTCATAGATTTCTGTTACTGTTGCGACGGTTGACCTCGGATTGGAACCGGCTGCCCGCTGTTCAATGGCGATTGCCGGGGAAAGTCCTTCAATATGGTCGATTTTCGGTTTCTGCATCCGGTCGAGAAATTGCCGTGCATACGCCGAAAGACTTTCCACATATCTGCGCTGTCCTTCTGCATAAAGGGTGTCAAATGCAAGAGATGATTTCCCGGAACCGCTCAATCCGGTGATAACGGTCAGCGAATTTCTGGGGATCGTCACATCTATATGCTTCAAGTTATGCTCTGCGGCACCTTTGATGATGATATCTTCGTTCATGTATTTTGCTCCTTACATTCCCGGAACTTCCAACTGCTGCGCACGGGGTGTCCAGAGAATCCGGTTGTGATATCCCAGCGGAAAGATCCGGACATTCTGATACCGTTTGGAAAGTGCACTCAGATTATAGGGGGAAACCATGAAAATATACGGAGCTTCGTCATAGATCAAACGGTGGAATTTATGGTAAAGTTTTGTCCGCTCTTCCGGATCGAAAGTGACTCTGATCTGTTCAATCAGTTTATCCGCTTCCGGATTGACGAATCCGATGAAGTTGCTGGAGGCTGGCACGTTTGCCATGGAGGAGTGCCACAACTGGAATGGGTCCGGCGTGATTCCGCCCTGCCAACCCATTGCGCAGGCTTCAAATTTTTTCTTTTCCAACCGCTGGAGACAGACGGACCATTCCAGGCTTTGCAGTTCCATTTTTACACCTGCTCTTGCCATATCCTGCCGGACAATAGGAAGAAGCCGCGGGTAAATCGGATTGGCACTGGGATAGATCACTGTAAATTTCAGAGGGATTCCGTTCCGGTCAAGAACACCATCGCCATCGGTATCTTTCCACCCGGCTTCCGCCAACAATTTCCGGGCGAGTTCCAGAGAAAATTTCCGGACGGGCAGAGATTTGTCTGTTGCGGGAGAATCCGGGAAAAACGGACCGGTAACGGGGCGTGCCAAGCCGTGATACAGCTCTTTTACGATTCGTTCTTTATCTACCAGATGACTCAAGGCTACTCTTGTTTTTGCATCGGAAAACACCGGCATCTTCAGATTGAAACCGATATAATTATAGGCAAGCGACGGTGTTTTGATCTTCCGGAGCCAGCCGTCTTTCTCCTGAAACGCTGCACCGGAGGTCTGATGAATCCACTGTTCCGGAGTCAGCGTGACTTCATCCACATCTTTGGAAATCAAAGATTGCAGCTGAGTTGCCGGATGGGGAATGATATCCACCGCAATGGTCTGAAGCGGCGGCATCACACCGTATTTTGCTCCATAATACTTGTTCCAGCGGCGCAAAACGATACGGTTTCCCTTGTCCCAGCGTTCAAAACGGTAGGGACCGACACCAACGATCATCCGGTTACGTTCGTTATCATTATTGAACTTATCCGGATCGAAGGGGCCTTCATAAGCGTGATAGAGATGTCTGGGCAGCGGTTCCAGCTGAAGTGTGACTTCCTCTGCCAGAAAATACTTCTTTTTCCAGATCACATCGAACTCATATTTATTGATGATTTCGACTCTGTCGAGATCGGAAAGATAAGTCCGCAATGGAGCGCAATCGGTTTTCGGATTTTTGACCACTTCCACATAAAATTTGAAATCTTCGGCAGTCATTTCCACGTTTTCCCACTTCTTTTTTGTGACAGGGTCGGTGAAATCGTGCCAGAGAACACCTTTTCTCAAACGAATCCGGAACCGGAGACCGCCATCGAGCCGTTCCCATGATTCAGCCAGTTTCGGTTCAAATTTGCTGATATCGCTGAAACTGCGCTCAGAAATACCATCCTGGGTAAAGCTGGAAATCGCAGAGAGAAACGCATCATTTGTGATGAGGCTGTTCATATTTTTTGTATCACTGGCAGAAACCGTGATCATGCGTCCGCCGCGCTGAGCGTTCTGATCGTAAAACGCAAAATTGGCAATATTGTTTTTTACAGTTGTTTCCGTGACTTTTTTCTGAACAGCCGGAATTCCTGCCGGCATATCCTGAAGAGCGATCCGGAGTTTTTCCATTTCATACCGGAGATGATCCACGGATTTGACAATAAAATATGTTCCGGCAGCGATCAGAACAGCACAAAGGACCAGCATGAATTTGATAAAGCCGTTTCCCTTCTGCATGGTGTTATCCTTTCTGATTGAAAATGAGTTTCAAATCAGCCCGGAAACTGATTCCATTGACTTCAGCCCGGATTCCGCCCATTCCTTCACTGATTCCGATTCCGCCGAATTTTACAGTGGTTGAAAGCGAGATATCTCCGGAAATGGGATCCTTTTCCACCAGATTTTCAAACACTTTATCGAATTTCTTTGCAGGCAGAACCCGTTCAAAGGGAAGTTCTTTTTTCTGATCCTGAAGTTTGACCACACGGTCCTGTGTTTTCCGCATGGCGGTTCCGGTGTATGCAATCTCAATTTCCGTCAATTCCGCCTGAAGAATACCCTTGACAGGCATGGGAAGGGGACGTCCGCTGTTCGGGATCATTCCCACAAGCTGATCGACTTCGTTTTCAGACAACCATTTGTCAATCATTTTCTGAACTTCATTTTTCAAAAAAGTATCGACTGCTGCGAATGCAAAATCATTGAACATGCTCATAATATATTTCCTTTCGTGATTCCCGGAAAAGATAGCACAAATCACAAGAATTTCAACCTGAAGTCAACCATTTTCCGGGAAAAATAAGGCAGGTTCCGGAGAATTGTCATTTCACAGGTGAATAATTGAAAAAAGGCAATATCCGGATTTTGGCATTTTCATTGCCGTTGATCAAGCCGATTTGAAGCCCCGTTTCGGTAAGGTTGAACAGTCCGACTTGAAGAAGACTTTTCCGGAACGAACCCTTTTCCGTATTCGCCATGATATTGTAAATCCCGATACTTACACCATGATTTTCTTCATAGAGATTCAACAGACCAAGGGATAATCCGTGAGCGTTCCGGTTATTGCTGAAAAGACAGGCGGAAACACCGTACATATTATAATTTGCACTCAAAAGAGCAAGACTCAGACCGTAACAGTTATCGACTTTCCCATTGAGAAGATTCATGAAAATCCCGTAGACGGTTGTTTCTGCGGGATTGAAAAGTGCCCAGGAGCCGATTCCAATCTGCAGAGGTGTCGGCATCCCCGGGAAAAGTCCCCGGGGCACATCCGCAGACAGCGCATCCTTCACTGTGCCGTGGGGAACTTTTTTTCCATCCAATTCATAGGTGGAAAAACATCCTGTTGTCAGACACAGCAGCAAAAAACAAAGAACCAGCCTGTTCACTCTATTATTCTCCGATCTGAATCAGTGAGAAATTATATCCCTTTATCTGCCAGTTTTTCAAATCATTTCCGGTGATCTTTCTGCCTGTGCGGAAATCTTTCAGCGGTGCTGAAGCATTGATTCCGAGAGTTTTGAAATCAATGGAAACATTCATCGTCTGAGCCGTTTTCTTTTTATTTACGACTACCGCCAAAGCACGTTTGCCAATGGTGTAAACACTGATAAATGTATCCGGAGCGGAAGCTGTTACAAACTTCTGCGTACGGTAAGAATGGAACTTCAGCGCAGGATCCTGCCAGCCGAAAGCATCCAGTTTCTTATACAGATTGTTCACATAGGACATATCAACCCAGAGATTCCAGATCAGGGAGTCGTGCAGCAGCACAAGTGCCAGCACCTGATCGTTGTAATCTTTGTTCAGACGGTGTGCTTTCGGACCTGTTCTGCCGAGATTCGGGAGCAGCATCGGAACAACGCCGGAGCTTGGCATGTAATAGACCTGATAGGCATCCATGTTGTAATGTTCCAGATAGTTGCTGTTGCCGATCAGTTCGGTTTCCAGTTCCTCACCGGAACACTGGAAGTCCACGAAAGCATTGATCGGAGCACTGGTTCTGGCAGACATGTGCGCCCAGAGATAGTTCTTTGTCTGATCGCGGCCGGGTGCATGAAGCAGAGTGTATAGACGCTTCATATAGTTTCTCATAGCCCGGATCGGCCAGGTCAGTTTCTGATTGCCCTGCTCGTCAATATAACCGCAGCCGTGGAGTTCATTGGCACAGTTGTAAGCTCCCAGACTGTCAACATAAACGCACTGCAATCCGCCGCGTTTGATATGATCGTCGATCTGCCAGATGATGTAATCCGTGAAGCTTGAACCCGGACACTGGGGATAAACGTTGTAGGGATTCCGCCATTCCTTCCGGAAAATCTTATATTCCGTTGCCTCCGGACTGACCAGGAAGGGGTTCAGATACAGGGAGAGTTCTGCACCCTTATCGCGGAACCGTTTCACTTCACCGCGGAATGCTTTCATGGAAGTGTGTTCCGGGGTGAAAAATCCGCCATTGCCGGGATATTTTTTGATCTTCTGGTCAATGGTCCAGGGATGACCGATGGTGAACGGATCAAAGAACCAGACTCTCCAGGAACGGAACTGAGGCGGTGTGGGTTTCACCGGGTTCGCTTCGATTCCGAATTCAAACACAAAATTCTTTCCCGCAAGTTTCGTGGGCTTGTCCACAAAACGGATCTGCCAGAGAATGTTCTTCCCCTGACGGCTGATGCGGTAAACAGATTTTTCATCCCTGTTCCGCCAGAACTGGAAAGACTCTGTGCAGAATGTCAGACCGACTTCCATATTCCCCAGCCAGACCGTCGGAATCTGTTTGAGAGCGAGGTTTTTTCCGAGTTTGCCGACATAATTTTCCCGTGAGAAGAAATGGGCATTGTAAAACTCTGCCACGGATGCAGGCATGACCATTTCCAGAAACAGTTCTTCCAATGTTCCGGAAACATTTTCCGGTTTGACGGAGTACCAGAGGAATCCGTCATATTCCATGGTGACAGTTCCGCTGAGTTTGACTCCGTTTCCGGAGGCTGTGAAACTCATGACAGTCTGTTCCCCGTTTTCTTTGACTTTGCGGAATTTGAAATTCCGGAACGCAATATTTTTTCCGTTGATCTTTGCTTTCAGAACAGGTTTTTCCGCAAACAGAGGGATTTTTTGAGAAATGATCTGTTCCGGGAGCAGAGATGTGCCGAACTGATGATCTCTGCCGATCACGGAAAGGGTATTGCCATTCCGTTTGATGGGCGTATACGGATAAGGGATTCCGGTCATTCCGGGCTTTTCTGTCAGCCACTTGGGAACACCGATGTGTTTATATTTTTCAGAGATTTTCATGATCTCAGCACCTGCGGCATTGCAGAAGGTAAATTCCAGTGTACAATCGCCAGCGGGAATCTGTTTCAAATCAAATGAACCGGAAACGGTATTTTTTCCTTTTACGGTCTGCTTGAGAGTTTTCCCGTTGGAGTGGCGCAGGAGTGCGATCACACGGTCCGTTTTTGCCAATGCGTAATGGCTTTTCAAATCAATAGAAAAATCAAGACGGGCAGCAGAAAGATTTGTTTCTGTTGAGGTCTTCACTTCATCTTTGAATATGATTGGGAGATCCTGACGGAGAATGATTTTTCCTTTGCTGTCAGATGCGGTCACGCGGATCACTCCGGAACGGAATCCGGAAAGAGGATCGGCATGATTGACCGTAACAGAAGAGCCTGCGGGAATTGTTTTCACATAGCTGAAGGTTTTTCCTTTGCTGCCGTCATTCCGGATGGTTTCGATTCTGATGGAGGCAGTTTCTGATATTTTGGAGAGATTGAACAGTTCTGTTTTCAGTTCCAGTTTCCGTTCAAAGAGCTGGGAATAATCCACGGAAAGTCTGCCGAAACAGTCGGCTGCGGTCATGCGGAACGTTCCGAAATATGCACTGAAAGGCATAGCGGAAGGCGAGACGGCAGAAAAGATGATATCGGGTTCCTGCTGACGGTCACGGCAGAAATTGAAGTCCCACAGTTTTCCTTCCTTGAATGAGCTTTCAAAATCCCTGATGGGAATACTCATTTCACAGATCCACTGACCTTCGTAAAGTCCGTTGCGGACGGTCCAGTTGCCGTTCCACTCTTTTTTGGAATTGCGGGCATCATAAATTGCTCCGCCGTAATTGACGATTGTCTGGAAATTTCCCTGTTTCATTTCCGGCGGACGCAGAAAGATTTCAAAAGCATCATCCCGGTAAACTGCGCCGTCGCGGTCTTTGATATTGTTGATGAGCTGAGTTGCTCCGGGAATCTTGGCGATGAAGCAGAGATAGAAATTTTTGGAATCCATTCCGGCATAGATTTCACCGGGGAGATCTGTCTGAAGCCGGGGGTTGCTCAAAGCGATGAAACCGGGAAGACGGGCAGCAGTTCCCCATTCAGATTCCACAAAATTACCATCAATTTTCGGCGCAGATTTCATCCTCGGAAGTGTGAATATTGTTTTCTGCACCTTATTCATGGGAATATCAAGAGAGGGGGCGGATTCTTCTTTATAGAGCTTGGAAATCTCTTTTTCTGTCATTGCGGTAGAGTAGAATTTCAACTGATCGAAAGCGGTTTCCAATTTTCTGTTGTATGGGCGGAACGGCTGGGGATTCAGGACAAAATCACCGAATTTTTTGAAGAACAGACCATCTTTTCCCCGGCTGCTGCAAGCGAGCTGTCCATTATGATAAATGGCAAAAAGGTTTGCTTTCTTGCTCCATGTGATAGTGAGAAAAGTCCATTTTCCTTTTTCCAGCTTGTGATTATTTGTATTGGTATAACCGTTTCCCTGTCCTTTTTTCCCCTGAGGATTTCCCATCCAGAACGTCAAGCCCAGACCTTTGGGTTCCCGGTATTTATAAAGAATGATGCGTCCATTTTTCTCCGGACTGTTGTTCTGAAGCAGAAAGACAAATTCAGTTACGGAGCTGTCCCAGTTCATGGGTTTCACCCAGAACGAGAGGGAGCCTTCTTCCGGATTGACCTTTGCCGGACACGGGATTTTTACGGTTCCATCGGTAAGAGCGATCGCTTTGTTCCGGAAACCATCAACATAACGGTATTTTCCCAGAGCCTTTGCATTCCCTGTTTTTCCATCAAAATCATACTGCACAACAGGCGCAGCCATGAGAAACGAACCAGCCAATACGGCAATACCGGCGAATAAATGTTTCATAAAATTACCTCTATTCTATTTTTGTTTTCTGAAGATAATATAACGGGACATATTCAGTTTTCAAGTTTCAGGCAAAAAAAATCCACGGATAGAAAACTTGCCGGGGATAAAAAAATCCCGAATTTGGAGCATTGTTATTCTGTAATTTTACCTCCGGATTCTGTTTTTATTTTGAGAAAATTTGTAATTCAGTATCGTGCATAAACTTTCTTTATACATTCAAACCACGGACAGTCGCATCCAAATTTAATACAAATGGATTTTGCATGAGAAACAATTTTACAACCCACATAAATCATGTCCTGCAAAACGGAACACAATCTCCGCCTCGCAACTGAAAGTTTGACCGGAATCTGCACGGATCAGAAGTTCTTCCGCCTGCAAACCAAGTTTTTCCGCTTTGTCAATAAATCGTTGCGTAAACTCAATGGCTCCGTTTGAACAGTGTTGACTCCCCGGACGCAATTCGTCCCCAAACATATACCCCTTTGGCAATGCTGCTGTGAGAAAATTCTCCGTGTTTGGTTTTTGATGTCGTCAAATGATCCATTCTTTCGAGTCCCATACCGGAAATTTGCGTTCCAATCAAAATAATTCCGCCTTTTGAGTTGATTTTTTCATTACCTTGTGTTATCTTAATCATTGAATCACCAGTTGGGTAGTTGGTGTTTTTTAGATTGGGTTTATCATAAAAAACTTTCTCTCAACAGGTTTTTCAAGTTTTATATCGTATAAAATTTCTTCACGGTTTATAGTTAAAATAAATAAGGATGATGCCATGATCAGAAAAATCTCTGCCGCTGTTTTCTCTTTTCTTTGTCTTTTACCGCTTTCCGTACAGTGCGAAGAAGTGGAACATGAATGTACAAGCTGGATGGTTTTTCATGATCTGACGGGGAACAATACCAATATTCTGCACAAAAACCGTGATTCTGTGGCAAGGAATGTTGTTCTTTCCATGAGTGAACCGGGAGTAAAGCGGAAATGGATCGCTTCCGGCAGCAAAACTGGGGTGAATATGGGACTCAATACTTCCGGTCTTGCCGGTGTCATGAACAGCGGAGAGAAATGTATTCATCCTTCCAATGATAAAACCAGAAAAAGCACTCCGGCGATTCTCAAAGAGATCATGTCTTCCTGTGATACTGCGGCTCAGGCTGTGGAACGGCTGAAGCAATTTCTCAAAGAAAAGGATTATCATCATGGTGTCAAAGGTTCCATCTTCTTTTTCATGGACCCGAAAGAGGGATATGTCTGCGAAATGACGGCAGAAGTGATTACTGTTCAGCCGTATAACAGCGGTTATGCAGTCCGCGCCAATATCTGGCAGAATCCGCAGATGCAGCGGTATTCCCGGAACGATGTTCAGAGTTATCTCAACAGCAGTGCCAGAGCTTATATTGCATATTCCGGTTTGAATCAGGCATTGGATAAATACGGAAAAATCGGACTTTTTGATATTTTCGATCTTTCCCGCCACTGCAAAATGCCGGAAAAATCCTCCGAAAAACGTTCTGTCTGTTTTAAATTCACAAATGCAACAGCCAGTTTGGAAATCGACAGACAATATCCGGATGTTCTTTCCAGCGGTTATTTCACAATCGGTCATCCGCGGCACACGATTTATGTTCCGGTTCCGGTTTGTGCGGAAAAACTTCATCCGGCGATGGGTGATCTCTCCTGGTCCGCTGCCAGCTGGAAACGGCTTGATACTCTCGGCGTGGAAGCCCCCGTTCCGGAAAAATGGCTGAAATATGAAAAAGAATCCATGGGTAAATATTTCAATGCAAAAGACAAGGCCCGGAAACTGCTCGACAGCGGGAAACGTGCCGAAGCAGTAACTTTGCTTAATAAAACAGCTGAAGAAATCTGGAACGGAGCCGCAGAAATCCTGAAACTCAATAAGAAGTGAATCTTCCGCAAATTACAGCTGCGGAAGATATTTGAACAGATTTCTTCCCATAAACTGGAATCCGAAATCATTCGGATGCAGTCCGTCTGAACGGAAACATTCATCCAGATGCGGCACCAGAGTCATTCCATCTGCGATTTGAACAGAAGGATATGCCGCGCAAATCTTCCGGATGAGTTCCCGCATTTCTGCGAAAGTTCCGGCATTGGTAATCCGGCCGGAATCTTTCCGCCAGATCGGGAGAACGGTCAAAACCGGAACACCCGGATAATTCTTTGCAAGTTTCCGGAAAAACTGTTCCGCATTATCTTCCAACCGTCCTCTTGTACAGTGGGACCAGTCATTGGTTCCGTATGCAACGGTGATGAAATCCGGCATTACCGGTTCCGGACACACTGCAAGTGCCGGATTGAAAATATCTCCGCCAATCCCTTTATTAAAGACTTCTGCATCCAGAAAATCTGCGATCTGGTTCGGATAGGCAAGAGACGGATGGATTGCATCATATCCCTGCGTAATGGAATCCCCGAAACTGATCATCCGGTAATTTTTTCTGACAGGTCTGATGAAAGAGGCATCTTCATAAGCTGCCCGTTTCAGGCGGACTTCTACCAGGGAGGGAAAGTAAATGCAAACTCTGTTCCGGGTTCCATCCAGCGGCAGTTCCAAGTGAAAATCGGGCTGTTCCAGATATGATTCCGCTCCATCGCAACGGACCAAAGCACCGTTCAGCATAATATCAAAATAATAAAATGTCCGGGAAGAGCCTTTGTTTACGGAAACATCCATGGCAAACATTTTTGCATCGGTTTCAAACTCCATGCGTACGGAAGATGAGGCAAATGTTTTCTGATAAAAATCTTTATTATCAGCGTAAGAATCCCGCTGTTCCGGCGTGAAGCGGCTGAAGTGATAAAATCCTTGTTTTTCCGTCACTTCCGCCCCATGAATCAGTTCTTTGAGCAAAATGAAATCCATTTCCGTCATCAGCATTCTCCTTACCTTAGAGGTAATTTCAAAAGTCCGGCAAAATTTGGCTGAAAAGAGATTGCTGATGAGATGGAAATGGTAGTTTGAGCGTAGCTTTCCATCCTCCTTCGTTAAAACTCCGGAGGACAAGCCGGAAACGCTCCATTTTCAGATCACGGCAAGAATTTTCAGACATTTTTGAAGACTTTTGAAATTGCCTCCCTAATTATAAATTACCTCTACAGAAAAATAATATAGCACAGATAAAGAAAAAAACAATAAACGGTCTTGTTTTTTTTGTTCTCCGCGATATATTTAACTTTTTGTAAAAATATTCGCAGGAGATTGGATTATGGATTTGCATATTCTGAACGGAGATTTTGCTCTGGAACACTGGAAAAAATGTGATTTTCAGGAGGAAAGTCTTGTCTGGCGGGAAACATATCTGGAAGGACCTCTGCCGGATACGGAAGATTTGCATACATTCCGGATTGCCCGTGCAGAATATCTTTCAACATTCCGGGAACTTTCCGGAAATATTCAAAGGACTTGACCGATTTGAAGAACATCCGTTTCTGGGCGATACGGCCTGTCAGCGAATCCTTGACCGGCTTGTTATACGAAACGTACTGGTTTGCAAACAGGGGCAATATGATTTGATTGGCTCTGTTCCCAATAAAGGTCGACTTGTGATCGGGGAAGAAGGGAAAAAATTTTGAGGAAATTTTTTCCCTTCTTCCCCGAACCCCATCTTCCTTTTTCAAACCTTTTTGCGGCATTCCGATTTTTGCGACGCAAAAATCAAAATGCCATCATTGGGTTAAAAGAACAGAAAGATTTACCAGTCTGTATTTGGAACAGAGACTTTTATATCAATATTTCCTGTATCCGCCTTCCCGGAAAACATTCAGCTGGAACTATCTGTTGAATCCTGTGTCAAAAAATAAAACGGTTTTCTTTGAAATCATATTCAAAACTCTTCAACACTCCGTTGAAAAGTTTTCTTGAAATGAATTCACCGTTAAAACAACAAGGGGGGATGATCTATGATCAGAAAATGTCTTTATTTTCTGTTGACAGCATGCACCGTGCTGTCAGCGCAATCGCCGGATGCAAAGCCGGATGTCAGAAAAATCCATTTGATCCAGGATGATGCTCAGGATTATATGGTATCTAAAATTTACAAACTCAAGTACACGCAATCAAACGATCTTGCGCCATTTGTAACGGGAATGGTCATGCGCTACAATGTAAATTCTTCCGTCGGTTCTATTGAATACGGTGCGAACAATACCCAGCTTCTGACCGTGACCTGTCCGGTGGAAATGATGCCGTGCGTGGATGATTTCATCGCAAAAGCTGACCGGAATATCCCATTGTCAAACAAGGAACCCGGAGAAATCGTCAAAGGTACCGGAATCACACGGGCAGTTTACCGTCCGAAATACCGTTCGGGCCAGAATCTTCTGAATGTTCTGGTCAACAGTGTGATCGGGGAAGGACCTTACAGTTCTGTTTACGCATGGGATGCCAATTCCAATCAGATCTACTGGAAAGACAATGTTGCAAATACGGAATATGTTTATCAGTTTCTGGGATATCTGGACCGTCCGGCACCGCAGATTCAGTTTGAATTTACGCTTCACGAAGTCCGGGAAAGCACTCTGCGTGATATCGGAATTGAATATCTTGCCTGGAAAAACGGACCCGGCTTGAATATTTTCCAGACAGCTTTCAAGAGTTTCAGTATCACCTCTGCCGGAAGTTCCGCATTGCAGGGAATGTCCGGACCTCTCGGGGGATTTTTTGTTGCGCCCCAATTTGATGCCAGCTTTATCCGGATTCTGGAACAGAATGGAAATGCCACGATCAAAGATACTGCAACGCTTACCGTTTCCAACTCGGATTCCTCGGTCAGCACCATCTATTTCAGCCCGGAATTCCAGAATATCGTCAAAAGCAATAACGATCAGACAAGTGTTCAGACGGATTCTCTCGGATTGGAAGAGGGAATGTATCAAGCCATGCTGAAGATCACCGCTCCGATTGTGAATCTTCATTACGGCGCCCCTCAGGAAGGATATCCGAAAACGGAAGCCTTTTCCGTGGAAAATTACAAACCGGGACAGTACACAAAATTCAAAGGGACGGTCAATTTTGATTACAACATGCAAACTGCCTATGTCGTTGACCGGAACAATATGGGAGCAGAACTGGTGGAAACCAGCCGCATCAACAGCAGCGTTCTCATGGATTTGAACAAAGAATTTATTCTGGCTCAATGGGATAGTGATTCTGTCGTGGAACAAACCATCGGTGTACCGTTCCTTTCGGAAATTCCGATTCTGAAATACCTGTTCAGCACGACTACCACTCAGAATGAAAAGACGAAAGTTTATCTGACGGTGAAAGCAACAGTTCTTGATACAGCACACTCTTCCAAACTCCCCGATTTTGTGACAGGTAAACTCAAGAAAATCAGCAAAAAGAAGAAATAATTCAAACGGGGGGAAATATGATGAAACAAAAGATTTTAATCCCGGTGTTATCCGGTATCTTTTCCTTTGCATTGACAGCGGCAGAAATTGCCGGAGTTCCGCGTGATTCCAACAATGGAAATACCGGAGGTTATGCAGGAACACGCGTGGAAGCTCAACTTCTTTTGAATGTGAAAGATAATATCAATGCAGTCCATTTCATCCGCGACAACAACGATCCGCGCGTCATAACAAAAACTTATATTCTGAAACATGTTGATCCTTATGAATTCCGGGATTACCTGCGTCAGATGGTTCAATCCAAACGTGTCGGCAACACCAATACCCAGCAGCAGTATCCGGGAAATACTCAGAATCCTCCGGTTGCAACAACAAGCACTCCGGTTCTTTCATCGGTCAATGCTCAGGATGGTTTTTCCCCGCTGCCGCAGCTGGGCAGCAATACCGCAGTGGAATGTCTGAAATATGTGGACGGAACCGGGCTGCTGATCGTCAGTGCGGAAGAATACCGGTTCAAGGACCATAAAAACGGAATGGGAATAGACTCACTGGTTGCCATGCTGGATAATCCTGCTCTGGGGCCATTGAGTTTCGGTTCCCAGATGTTCATTTACATGCCGAAATTTGTTCCGGCGCGGAATCTGATGCCCCTGATCGAGAATATGGGGATGAATGTTCAGGATGTCACCGAACTGTGGCAGGGAAGCGATCTTGTAGCATACGATCCCGACCTTAACTGGCTGATCTTTGACGTCACAAACTATTCCACTTACAACGTTGCCGCCATGCTGGAAAAATATGATGTGCCGATCCCGCAAGTCAGATTGAAAATTTCTGTCTATGAAGTCTATAAGGAACATGATGACAAGATAGGGATTGATTTCCAGAACTGGAAAAACAATGAAGGAGCAGACTTTTTTTCAGCAGGCGGAAGATACCGGAACAACTGGGCGGCAATTTATAATCAAACACCTTCTTTCACCTTGGATTACGGTTCGGAACGGACAAGTTTCTACAACTTCAATCCGAAGTGGAACACACGGTATCTTGATTTCCTTGTCAGCAAAGGGAAGGCGAAAATCGCCCATACCGGAGAACTTTGCATCCGCAATGCCTCTCCTGCAAGCATGACAAGAACAACGCAAATCTTTTATATGGACACTTCTCAGCCCGTGAAAAATCTCAGCAATCTGCCCGATACAGGTGTCGGACCTTACGAATTGCTTTCCGCTCTTGTGGGAGAAGTTCTGAAAACAGATATTCCTGTCGGCAAAGGAAATCAGCAGATCGTAACCCGCTCCAATGCCGGCTATGGATTCAGTTTGAATGTCAAGAATGTGTCTGTCAATCTTGATGAAACAAGTTTTGATATTACAGCAAGCAACACCAGTCTGATCGGGTTTGAATCCAATGGTGCGCCGCGTATAGCTCCGGGAAATACAGTTGTTCAGACAGTCAGCCTTCCCCACGGGAAAAACAGGTTTGTGATCGGCGGTTTGCGGAAACAGGAAAAAGTTAAATCCCGTACAGGAATCCCCTGGCTCTGCGAAATCCCGTATCTGGAATATATTTTTGGAACCGTGACAACCAGTACACGTCATGCAGACCTTGTGATAGTGGGTGAATGTGAATGGGCATCTCCCGCTGATTCCAAATCTCATGCGTACACAAAGAAGACCACCAAAGGCTTGCCGGGTCAATAAGGAGAGATCATGAAAGGTATCATGTTTCTTTTACTGATCCTGCTTTCCGGGTGCTGCGTGATTCCGGATGGAAAAGAACCGGATGTAAACAAGCGGGAAATAGCCAAAGATGATCCCCGGCTGAAACAGACTGGAGAAAAGATCCTTCAGGCTCTTCAGAATAAAAATTACGGGGAATTCGCAAAGTATGTGAATGAAAAGGAAAACAAAATATCGGAGGAGGAATTTCTGGTTTCAGAAAAGAATATCCGGGAACAATTCGGGAAAATCACAGGATTTGAATATCTGACCGATCTGGAACTGCCTTTGATGCACAATATGATCTGGAAGGTCCGGTTTGAACGGAAAGGGAAAAATCAGGAAACAGTCAGACAGGAACTGTTATTCCGTCTGATCCTGGGAAGTATAAACGGGAAACCGCATGTAATCAGCATGGGATTCCTATGAACGAAAGGGGGAACAAATGAGTAACTCACAGGAAAAGAAATTGGGTGTGATTGCACTTGCCGCATTGGTGGTAAGCGCAATGATCGGCGGGGGAATTTTCAGTCTTCCGCAAAACATGGCGCAGGGTGCAGCGGCAGGTGCAGTGATCCTTGCGTGGATCATTACAGGGATCGGAATGTTTTTCCTTGCCAATACCTTCCGGATTCTTTCCGATGCAAAACCGGATGCCTCAACAGGAATTTATGCATATGCCCGTCTCGGTTTCGGACGGTTTGCCGGATTCCAGATGGCATGGGGATACTGGCTTTGCAATATCTTCGGGAACGTGGGATATGCAGTGCTTCTGATGGATGCCTTCGATTATTTCTTTCCGGGAACGTTTACGGGAGGGAACAATCTCTGGTCGATCATCGGCGGTTCCTGCGTGATCTGGATCATGAACTGGGCTGTTTTGCGTGGTGTGAAACAGGCAGCGTTCGTGAATATCATCGGAACGATCTGTAAAATTCTGCCGATCATCCTGTTTATTGTTGTCATGCTCTTCTGTTTCCGGTGGAAAATTTTCACCACAGACATGGGTGGTAATGAAGTTGATAAAGCATTGCAGCTGAAGCCATTGGGAAGTATGCTCGGACAGATCAAATCCACAATGCTGGTCACTCTCTGGTCATTTATCGGGATTGAGGGAGCTGTTGTTGTTTCCGGAAGAGCCAAGAGTCAGAAAGATGTGGGAAAAGCAACTGTTCTCGGTTTCCTGATCTGTCTGGTGATTTATGTCCTGCTCTCGCTGCTTCCTTTCGGACGGATGACGCAATCATCCCTTGCCGGACTTTCCAATCCTTCCACAGCTCCGATTCTTGCATCCATTGTCGGACACTGGGGCGGCTGGGTCATGAATCTCGGTGTGATCATTGCCCTTCTGACCAGCTGGCTGGCTTTTACCATCATGATCGCACAAATACCTTATGCCGCAGCACTCGACGGAACATTCCCGAAAGTTTTCCGCAAGGAAAATATCAATGAAACGCCGAATGTCTCTCTGATCGTGACCAGCGCGATCATGCAGCTGGCAATGATCCTTGTCTATTTTGCCAACAACGCTTGGAACACCATGCTTTCTGTAACGGGGGTGATGATTCTTCCGCCATATCTGGCATGTACCGCTTATCTATGGAAACTTTGTGTTCGCGGTGAATATCCGGAGGATCTTCCTGTGAAAAAAGGGTTTGCTCTTCTGTGCGGTGCTGCGGGAACGATCTATGCAATCTGGATGATTTATGCTGCCGGATTGAGCTATCTTTTCATGGCTCTGGTTTTCATGGCTGCGGGGATTCCGGTTTATATCAAAGCGCATCAGGAATCCGCAGAAAAACCGGAAGAAGGCAAGACTGCTGAAGCGTGTTTCACGAAAACAGAACTGATTTGTGCAGTGCTGCTTTGTATCGCGGCAATCGCGGCGATCATCTGTTTTGCAACAAAAGTGATCAAATTGTAAAGGGGGGACAATATGAACAAAGAACTTCAAACAAAAAGAGTCCTGATCGTGGAAGATTCAGAAAGCAAAATCAGCATGTCCATGAATTCCGCAATCGTAAAACTGATGGAAGAACTGGCGGCAAAAGAAATCGAATCGGAACGGTTCTTTTCCGGAGAGGAGGCAATGCCGATCGTTTCAAACGATATGGATTTCGATTGTTTCCTTGTTGCAACAGATATGGATCTGGAAAAACAGGAAGAACATATTACGCTCGCTTTACTGAAACGGATCCGGTGCCGTCAATCTTCCGTTCCGGTCTTTCTGCTGGCTGACAGGGAGAAAACATCCCGGAAACTGAATGCAGAACTCATGGAGCTTGCCAATGAATTTGTCTGGATTCTGGAAGACAGTCCCCGGTTTATTGCAGGCAGGATCGAAGCGGCAATCACACGTTACCGCAATCATCTGCTCCCGCCGCTCATGAAAGCAATCTGGGAATACAATGAAGATTATCATGAATATTCCTGGGCGGCTCCCGGACATCAGGGCGGAACCGGATTCACAAAAACTCCCGCCGGAAAGAAATTTTATGATTTCTACGGAGAAAATCTCTTCCGCACCGACACTGGAATCGAACGGTCTTCCATCGGTTCTCTGCTGGATCATGAGGGAGCATTTGAAGAAAGTGAGAAATTAGCGGCAAAAGTGTTCGGAGCTGACCGTTCCTACTCCGTGGTTGTCGGAACTTCTGGCTCCAACCGCACCATCATGCAGGCTGTTCTTACGGAAAATGATATCGCGATTTGTGACCGGAATTGCCATAAGTCGATCGAACAGGGTTTGATTCTCTCCGGAGCAAGACCGGTTTACATGCTTCCGACACGCAACAGATACGGAATCATCGGTCCTGTCAGAAAATCAGAAATGACACCCGCTGCAATCGGACAGAAAATTCTGGATTCTCCAATCATCCGCAACCGTACCAAAAAACCGGCTTATGCCGTTTTGACAAACTGCACCTATGATGGAATCTGCTACAATGCGGCGGCCGTTCAGAAAGAACTGGAACAAAGTGTGGATCATCTGCATTTCGATGAAGCGTGGTATGCTTATGCCCGTTTCAACCGGATGTACCGGGATCATCACGCCATGCGCGGCGATCCGGCTACTCATCACGGACCGACACTTTATGCAACGCATTCCACCCACAAACTCCTGAATGCACTGTCGCAATCATCTTATATCCACGTCCGGAAGGGCAGAAACTATGTTGATTTTGACCGGTTCAATCAAGCATATATGATGCAGTCCACCACCTCACCGCTGTATGCCATTTGTGCCTCCAATGATATCTCGGCAAAGATGATGGATGAATGCGGCTGCTGTCTGACACGGGAAGTTATTGAAGAAGCCGTGGATTTCCGTCAGGCACTCGCCCGGCTGGAACGGGATTTCAAAAAAGAAAAATCCTGGTTTTTCACCCCGTGGAATCCTCCGCAAGTTTTTGATCCGGACTCCGGAAAAAAATATGAGTTTGCAGATGCACCCCGTGATCTTCTGGTGAAAGAACAGGAATGCTGGCGTTTGAATCCGGGTGAAACATGGCACGGATTCCCGGAACTCGACCACGATTGGGTAATGCTGGATCCCATCAAAGTGAGTATTCTCTCTCCGGGAATGAATGATGACGGGACATTGCAGGAGCATGGAGTTCCTGCGGCATTGGTTTCCTATTACCTCTATCAGGAAGGAATCGTTCCGACACGCACCACTGATTTTCAGATCATGTTCCTGTTCTCCATGGGAATCACCAAAGGAAAATGGGGAACGCTTCTGAACACGCTCCTGAAATTCCGGGAATATTATGAGATGAATGCTCCTGTTGCAGAAATTCTGCCTGGATTGGCAGTTCAATTCCCTGATTATTACGGAAAGTCTGGAATCCGGGATCTTTCGGATGACATGTTTGAATATCTGCGGAAAGAAAAACCGGGAGAACTTCTGAACAAGGCATTTGAGACTTTGCCGGAACCGGTGATCTCACCACGGGAGGCTTATATGAAAATCGTCTCAAATCAAGTGGAATTTGTGACTTCAGATGAGCTTGCCGGAAGGATTTCCGCAAATTCACTCATTCCCTATCCGCCGGGAATTCCCATGATGATGTCAGGCGAACGGTTCGGAACAATAAATTCTCCGCAGATTGCCTACCTTCACGCATTGGAATCCTGGGGCAAAAATTTCCCCGGATTTGAACATGTCACAGAAGGAACCCGTGTTATCGACGGAAAATATCAGGTGATGTGTGTGAAAGAGTAAGAAAAAACAAAGGGGGCTGTTGCAAAACCTGCATACAGAAAACGCATTTTAATTGAGTCTTTTGAACAGAGTGAACGGAGTTTACAGAGATTACGGAGGTGGTTTGGTAATTAAAACAACCGTTACCCAAGAGAAAAATTTTTATTTC